>NZ_JBHXTM010000006.1:0-48825 GCF_042677325.1 Streptomyces sp. NPDC127117 | reverse complement strand
CCCGGCCTTAACTTTTTCCCCCCGCCCCCCCCGGGCGGGCCGCGCCCGGGGCTCCTCGTCCCCCAACCCGGGGGGGGGGGGGGGGGGCGCTGGCCCCGGCTCCCCCGCCCACCCCCGCCGCGCATTGGTTCACTTGGCCGATTCTTGGTCAGTGCATGCCCCTTACATGAGGTGTTCCTCGCCAGAGTGGCGCATTACATGTGCACAACATCCGGCACATGTGATCCACACGCGTAGACCCACATCGCAGGGGGTTGTATGAGAACCAGCCGCGCGAGAAGTCGCGCCGTGCTGAGCATGGCAGCGACGCTGCCGCTGCTGGCCGGCGCGCTCGCCCTCGGGATACCGAACGCCAGCGCCGACTCCGCGCCGGGCGGACGGGACGCGCTGCGGGGCACCAAGCCCGCCTGGGCGACCGCCGGGGCGGACCTGGGGGCCACGTCCGACAGCGGCAAGGTCAGTGTCCGGGTCCATCTGGCCGGGCGGGACGCGAAGGGGCTGGCCGCCTACGCCGCGGCCGTCTCCGACCCGCAGTCCGCTTCGTACCGGAAGTTTCTGAGCGCCGGCCAGGCGCAGGACCGGTTCGGGGCGACCCCGCAGCAGATCGACCAGGTCGGCCGGTGGCTCAGCTCGAACGGGCTGACCGTCACCGGCAGCAACCGGCACTACGTCTCGGCCACCGGTGAGGTCGCCGCCGCCGAGAAGGCGTTCGGCACCCAGCTGCGCAACTACCGCAAGGGCAGTCGGACCTACCGCGCCCCGGCCTCCACCGCCTCCGTGCCCGCCGCGCTGAGCGACGCCGTGCTCGCGGTCTCCGGCCTGGACAACGCGCCGCACAAGTCGAGTCACGACGAGGCGCTGCCGCCGCCGGACGCGGTGTTCCGCAACTCCGGTCCCTTCTCGACGTATTACGGCTCGAAGACCGCTTCGTCGCTGCCCGGCGCCTACGGGGCCAGTGCGCCGTACGCCGTGAAGGGGTACACCGGCAAGCAGCTGCGCGCCGCCTACGGTGCGGGTCGCTGGACCGGCAAGGGCGTCACCGTCGCGATCACCGACGCGTACGCCTCGCCGACCATCGCGAAGGACGCCGCCGAGTACGCCGAGCGCAACGGTGACGCCCCGTACCGTCGCGGGCAGCTCACGCAGGTGCTGCCGGACGACTACACGAAGACCGAGGAGTGCGGCGCGTCCGGCTGGTACGGCGAGGAGACCCTCGACGTGGAGGCCGTGCACGCGGTAGCGCCCGCCGCCGACATCGTGTACGTGGGCGGCGCCTCCTGCTACGACGCCGATCTGCTGGACTCGCTGAACAAGGTCGTCGACCACCGGCTCGCCGACATCGTCTCCAACTCCTGGGGCGACGTCGAGGCCAATGAGACACCGGACGTCGCGGCCGCGTACGACCAGGTCTTCATGATGGGCGCGATCGAGGGCATCGGCTTCTACTTCTCCTCCGGCGACGACGGCGACAACGTCGCGTCGACGGGGACGAAGCAGATCGACGTACCGTCCAACTCCGCCTGGGTGACCTCCGTCGGCGGCACCGCGCTGGCCGTCGGCAAGAACGACAAGTACCAGTGGGAGACCGGCTGGGGCACGCTCAAGTCGAGCCTCTCCGAGGACGGGAAGAGCTGGGACGGCTTCCCCGGCGCGTACACCTCCGGCGCGGGCGGCGGCACCAGCTCGTCCGTGAAGCAGCCGTTCTACCAGCGCGGAGTCGTGCCCGACTCGCTCGCGCGGGCGAACGGGAAGCAGCGGATGCGCACGGCCCCGGACATCGCGGCCGTCGCGGACCCGAACACCGGCTTCCTGGTCGGCCAGACCCAGACGCTGCCCGACGGCTCGCTCGGCTACGACGAGTACCGCATCGGCGGTACGTCACTGGCCGCGCCGGTCATCGCCGGTGTCCAGGCGCTCGCGCAGCAGGCCGGGCACGGACGGCCGCTCGGCTTCGCGAACCCGGCGATCTACGCCCGGTACGGCTCGAAGGCGTACCACGACGTCACCGACCACCCGCTGGGCCCGAACCGTGATCTCGCGGTGGTCCGGGTCGACTTCGCCAACGGCGTGGACGCGGCGGACGGTCTGCTGACCTCGCTGCGGAGCCTGGGCAAGGACGCCTCGCTGAAGGCGGTCCGGGGATACGACGACGTGACGGGGGTCGGGACTCCGGCGGCCGGTTACGTGGACTCGTACCGCTTCCCGTTCCGCAGGCACTGAGCCACCGGTCCGGTACCGACGGCCGTCCCGGGGCTCTGCCTCCGGGGCGGCCGTCGGCCGTGCAGGTGGGGCGCGTCCCGTCCCTCAGGCCGAGGCACGCTTGCGGGGGGCCGCCTTCTTCGCCGCCGCCTTCGTGTGGTCCGCCTTCGCGGTGGTCTTCTTCGCCGCCGTCCCGGCGCCGGTCCGGCCGGCCGACTTCTTCGTCGACCGCGCGGCGGTCTTCTTGGCGGGCGCCCGGCCGGACGCGGACTTCTTCGTGGCGGCGGCCTTCTTCTTGGTGGCCGCGGTGGCCTTCTTCTTCGCGCCGGTGCCACCGGACCTCTTGCGGCCGCTGAGGGAGGTGACCTCGGCGACCGGAGCGTCGGCCGGCTCCTCCTCGCTCTCCGGCTCCTCGCCGCGGGCCTCCTTCGCCGCCCGGACGCTGCTCTCCAGGGCCGCGATCAGATCGATGACCTTGCCGCCGGAGTCGTCCGCCGCGGTGGGCTCCAGGGTCCGGCCGTCCGCCTTCGCGGCGATGAGCTCCTCGACCGCCTCGCGGTAGTCGTCGTGGAGCGAATCCATGTCGACCTCGCCGAGGGTGTCCATCAGCGCGTCGGCCAGGTCGAGTTCGGCGTCCCGGACCGTGACCTCGGTCTCCGGGGCGACGCCCTCGGGGCTGCGGATCTCGTCCGGCCAGAGCAGGCCGTGCATGGCGATCACGTCGTCGACCACCCGCAGCATGCCCAGCCGCTCGCGGCCGCGCAGCGCGTACTTCGCCACGGCGACCTTCTGGCTGCGCTTCAGTGCCTCACGGAGCAGGGTGTACGGCTTGGCCGCCGGAACCCCGTTGGCCGAGAGGTAGTACGCCGCGTCCATCTGGAGCGGGTCGATCGAGGCGGCCGGCACGAAGGCCACGATCTCGATCGTCTTCGCCGTGGGCAGCGGGAGCGCGCCGAGGTCCTCGTCGGTGATCGGGATCATCGAACCGTCGGCCTCCTCGTACGCCTTGCCGATCTCGCCGGCGGAGACCTCCTGCTCGTCGATCTCGCAGACCTTCCGGTAGCGGATCCGGCCGCCGTCGGCGAGATGGATCTGGCGGAAGGAGATCGAGTGGTTCTCCGTGGCGTTGACCAGCTTGATGGGGATGCTGACCAGCCCGAAGGAGATGGCGCCGTTCCAGATGGACCTCACCGTTCACCCCTTGTGTCCGCGTGGATACCAGTAAGTCCGCAAAGCGTGTGATTCTTATCGTATGACGCCGATCACAGAGGTGGAGGGGCGACGGCTGGCGCTCAGCAATCTCGACAAGGTGCTGTATCCGGCCACCGGAACCACCAAGGGCGAGGTGCTGCACTACTACGCGGCCACGGCCGCGGGAGCCCTGCTCAGCCAGCTGCGCGACCGGCCGGTGTCCTTCCTGCGCTATCCGGACGGGCCGGACGGGCAGCGTTTCTTCACCAAGAATCCGCCGCCCGGTACGCCGTCCTGGGTACGGACCACTCCGGTGCCGCACCACGAGGACAGGAAGGCCGAACAGGTGGTCGTGGAGGATCTGGCCTCGCTGATGTGGGCGGCCAATCTGGTGGTGGAGTTCCACACCCCGCAGTGGCGGGCCGGCGCACCGGGGATCGCCGACCGGATGGTGTTCGACCTGGACCCGGGTGCGCCCGCGACGGTCGTGGAGTGCTGCGCGGTGGCGCTGTGGCTGCGCGAGCGGCTGGCGGCGGACGGGCTGTGCGCGTACGGCAAGACGTCCGGGTCGAAGGGGCTGCACCTGCTCGTACCGCTGGAGCCGACCCCCTCCGACCGGGTGTCGGCGTACGCGAAGGAGCTGGCCGTCCGGGCGGAGCAGGCCCTTCCCGGCCTGGTCGTGCACCGGATGAGGCGGGCGCTGCGGCCGGGGAAGGTCTTCGTGGACTTCAGCCAGAACGCGGCGGCGAAGACCACCGCCACCCCCTACACGCTGCGCGCCCGGCCCGAACCGGCCGTGTCCGCGCCCGTCACCTGGGCGGAGATCGAACGGTGCCGGGCCCCCGGTGAGCTGGTCTTCCTGCTGGACTCGATGGGGGCGCGGCTGGAGCGGTACGGGGATCTGCTCGGGCCGCTGGCCGACCCGGACCGGGCGGGGCGCCTGCCGGCCGCCCGGTAGCGGCTCCTTCCCCCCTCCCCGGCCTGCCCCTCCGCCAGAATCCGCTCCGTCCCCGGGCGGGCGTCTTTCTGTCGCCCCGTCACCGGAAGCGGCCGATTCTCGCCGGTCCGCCGATAGCGCATGGATCGGACCTTTGTCATGCTCGCCAGGAAAAGACCGCATGTGGCGGGCGGATCGTCCGACCGGTGGTGCACACTCCTCGCAGACACTGCTTCGTTGAAATGCGTGGGGAGGCGATGGGGTGTTCGCAGGGATCGATGAGGTCGACTGGGCCTCGATGGAGCACGCCTACGGGCCGGCCGGTGATGTGCCTGCGATGCTGCGGGGTCTCGCGTCCGCGGATCCGGCGGAGCGCGAGGCGGCGCTGGACGGGATGTACGGGGCGGTTCACCACCAGGGTGATGTGTACGCCTGCACGCTGGCCAGTATTCCTTTCCTCTTCGAGCTGGTCGTGGATCCGGGCATCCAGGACCGGGGCAGCATCGTCGAACTTCTCACCAGCATCGGCGGTATCGATCTGGACGAGGACGACGAGGACGAGATCGACGAGGACGAGATCGAGGGCGCGGCCAACTACGCGATGGCGGCCACCGCCGTCACCGCGGGCGCCGGGGTCTTCTTCGAGCTGATGGCCGACGAGGACCCGGGGGTACGGCTCAGCGCGCCCCTGGCGCTCGCCGCGCTGCACGGCCATCCGGACAGGGTGCTCGCGCTGCTGCGGGAGCGTCTGCCGATCGAGCCGGACGAGGAGGTGCGGCTCGCCCTGGTGGAGGCCGCGGGGCGGGTCGCCCTGCGCCACCGGGCGCTGGCCGGCCAGGCGGCGGCGTGGCTGAGCAGGCTGGCCGGTGAGGGTTTCCCGGCGGGGCTGCGGCTGGCCGCGCTGGCCCAGCTGGCCCGGTGCGCGCCGGACGCGCTGCCCGGCGATGTCGTGCGGGTGGTGACGGGGCTGCTGCGGCAGCTGCGCTCGGCGCCCGCGCGCCGGTCCGGGACGGCCCCCGCGGTCGACCCGCAGGCCGGTGCGGCCGCTTCGGCCGAGGCGGTCGCGGCCGTCGACGCGTACCCGGACGCGGCCGGGGAGCCGCCCGTCGAGGAGCGGGTCGCGCCGGTGGGCCGGGTGGGCCAGTTGCGGGCGCTTTCCGACGAGGAGGCCCCGGTGCCCACCGCCCCCTGGACGACGGATCTGCTGCGCACGCTGCATGTGGGCCTCGACGACCGGGTGGCCGAGCGGACCGCGCTGCTGGCCGATCAGCTGCGCAGTCCGGACCGCAGACAGCGGATCGACGCGCTGCGGATGTGCAGCGGGCTGATCCGGACCTGGCGGGGCTCGTACGAGGAGCTGGTCCGGCTGGTCGGTGAGCAGCTCGCCACCCCCGAGCCACGGCTGGCCGAGGCCGCCTCGCAGGTGCTGGAGGAGCTCTTCGGGCTCGCCGCGCCCGCCGCGGACGCGCTCGCGGCACGGGTGGCGGCGGATCCCGGGGCCTGGGTGCAGGACTGGCCGAGCGGGCCGCCCATGCTGGGCAGTGCGGTGAAGGCGCTGGCCCGGCTGGGCGACCCCCGGGCCGTGCCCGCGCTGGCCGCCGCGCTGGAGCGGCCCGATGTGCCGCACGACGTGGGCTTCACCATCGGCTTTCTGGGGGCGGCGGCGGCCCCGCTGGCCGAGGTGCTGCGCCGCCGGCTCGGCGAGGTCCCGCTGGACGAGCGGGTGCACGACCGGGCGGGCCCGCTGCTCACCGGCCTGGCCGCGCTGCGGGCGGACGAGGCGCTGCCGGAGGTGCTGCGGGTGCTGCGCGGTGCGCCGGAGTACCGGGGCGAGTGGCTGCGTACCGAGGCGCTGCGGGCGCTCGGTTCCTTCGGGCCGGCGGCGCATGGTGCCCTGCCGGAGCTGCGGGCGCTGCTGCGGAGCCCCGGCGCCACCTCGGCGACCGAGACCGCGAAGGCCCTGTGGGCGGTCGAGGGGGACGCCGAGGCCGTGCTGCCGGTGCTGATCGAGGGGCTGCGGGCGGAGCGGGCGCACGAGGTCCGGTCGGCGGTCAACGCGCTGGGCGGGCTGGGGGTGCGGGCCGCGGTGGTCGCGCCCCGGCTGCGGGCGCTGCTGGGGCACGGGGAGCAGTGGCTGCGGGTGGACGCGGCGGTCGCGCTGTGGGACGTGTCCGGGCGGGCCGACGAGTCCGTGCCGGTGCTCCTGTCGGACTGGGAGAAGAATCATCACGTGCGCATCCGGGTGGCGGAAGGCCTGGCGCGGATGGGTGCCGCTGGTGCAGGGTCGGATGCGGCACGCGTGCTGCGCGCCGAACTCACCTCCGTACGCCGTCACAACGCGATGGACGGCATGTTCGGCAGCCACGACACGTACGAGGACGAAAAGCTGCTGGCGCTCTGCCGCCGGGCGCTTCTGCGGGATACGGGGAAAGGACCCACAACATGATCATTTTCGGTACGCGAGGCTATCTGTACCAACTGGCGATACTGACGCTGGTCTGTGGCTGGTGCGGCAACCCGGCCGCGCACACGCTGCGCAAGAGGGTCACGAAGTTCACCCTGTTCTTCGTGCCGCTCTTCCCCTTCTCGACGAAGTTCGCGACCCAGTGCACGTTCTGCGGCGGTGAGCAGCAGATCCCCAAGGAGCAGGCCGACCAGCTGCTGGCCCAGCACGCGGCCTCCCAGCAGGGCAATCCGTACGGGCAGCAGCAGGGGCAGCCGGGATACGCGCCGAACGGGCAGGGCCAGAACCCGTACCAGAGCTGATCGGCATCCTCAGCAGGAATACACCAAATAAGCATATTTAAACGGGCATAACGGACTTTCTTCCGAATAAGGTCATGAGAACTGGGCCTCGGAAGGGAGAGTCATGCGTCCGCGTCACCGGGTGCGGTGCCGCACGGCGGCGGCCCTCGGGGCCGTCGCCGGCCTGGCGCTGCTGACCGGCTGCGCCAACGGGGGCGGGCTGCGGAGCGCCGGCCGGACCCCGACCGCCGTGGGGCCCGCCAGGCTCTGGCCCTGGCTGCCGCCCGCCTCGGCCGCCCCGTACGACTACGGCGAGGGTGAGACCGCGCGCATCCCCGGCATCGAGGTGCCGGACGACGATGTGCACCGGCTGGATCCGGTGGCGGTGGTGCGGGCGGGGCTGGCGGCCCGGCCCAACCGGTCCAGCGGCACGGCCGATCTCCCCGCCGACACCGTGAAGAAGATCAACGCCTGCCGGACCGAACCGGCTTCCTGCCCCGTGCTCCGGCCGTACTTCCGCGATCTGACGGGCGACGGCAGGGACGAGCTGGTGCTCGGCATCCGGCTGGCCGACCACCAGCTCTCCGTACGGGTCTACATGCCCCAGGCGGGCGGGCTGACCCGGATCCTGTCCACCTCGGACGCGGTGATCAGCGTCGAGCTGGCCGGACGGGACCTGATCATGCGGGTGCCTTCGGCGATCACCGGGTACGAGTACCGCACCGCCTGGTCCTGGGACGCCCGGCAGCGGGCGATGCTGCCGGCCCAGGACGAGATCCAGCGGATCCCGCCGTCCCGGGCACCGCAGCCGCGGCCCACGGCCACCGCACCGCCCGCCCGGCCGACCGCCGCGCCCACCACCCCCACCGCGACACCGTCCGCAGGAATCTCCGCGGAGCGCCGGTGAGGCGGCCGGGCAGCGGGCGGGCAGCCGGGCGGCGCCCCCGGATGCCGTCCTGGACCGCGACGCTCACCTGGAAGTCGGCCGTCTTCCTCACCGTGATGTGCTGCGCGCTGGCCGCACTGCTGGGCGCGCTGGTCCACACCGAGGTGACCCGCCAGACCGTCGACCGGGCCCGCGAGAAGGCCCTGTCCCGGCTGACGGACGTCACCGCCGCGTACGAGACCGGCGAGGCGCTGCCGCCGGGTTCCGGGATCGATCCCCCCGGGCTGCCGGCCGGCCTGCGCAGCCTGGCCGCCAAAGGGCGACGCGGCACGCTCGTCGGCGAGCACGACGGGCATCCGGCCATGTGGGCGGCGGGCCCCGCGGACGGCCGTGCGCTGGCCACGCAGGTGGACTACACCCAGAGCGCCCGCACCATCGACAGCCTCGACGGGGCGATCCTCGGCTCCTCCCTGCTGGCCATCGGCGTCACCCTGCTGGTCGGCGCCTTCGCGGTCACCCGGGTCACCCGGCGGCTGCACCAGACGGCCCGGGTGGCCGGCCGGATCAGCGCCGGCGACCTCGACGCCCGGGTCCGCGACCCGCGCACGGCCGACCCCTCGCGCCCGCAGGACGAGGTCGCGATCGTCGCCGGGGCACTGGACACGATGGCGTCCACGCTCCAGCGCAAGCTCCAGACCGAGCAGCGCTTCACCGCCGACGTGGCGCACGAGCTGCGCACCCCGCTGACCGGCCTCTCGGCCGCCGCCGAACTGCTGCCGCCGGGGAGGCCGTCCGAGCTGGTGCGGGACCGGGTCCGGGCGATGCGGGCACTGACGGAGGATCTGCTGGAGATCTCCCGGCTCGACGCCCGTACGGAAGCGGTCGATCTCGATGTGTACGAACTGGTGCCGCTGGTCGAGCGGGTGGTGCGCGCGTCCGGGACCGGCACCGCGGTCCATGTCGAGCCCCCGGAGGGTGCCGCGGACGTACGCGTCGTGACCGACAGGCGGCGACTCGAACGCGTGCTGGGCAATCTGATCGCCAACGCGCACAAGCACGGCCGGCCCCCGGTGGTGCTGACGGTCGACGGGCCGGTGGTGACCGTACGCGATCACGGTCCGGGTTTCCCGGACTATCTGCCGGCCGACGGCCCACAGCGGTTCCGCACCGAGGCCGGTGGCAAGGGGCACGGACTCGGGCTGACCATCGCCGCCGGACAGGCCGCGGTGATCGGCGCCGGCCTGGAGTTCCGCAACGCCCCGGACGGCGGGGCGGTGGCCCGGGTGACGCTGCCCGAGCACACCGGCCCGGACGACGGGGCGCCGGAATCCGGCACCGGAACGAAGCCCGCGCCCCGCCACGGACAGTGACGGGCCGTCGGAACGCACACCGATCGCCGCCGGACACCGGGCGGCCGTCCACCGCCGCACCATCGGACATACCTGCTACGACATAAGGGAAATAGCCACCGGCTCTTGCTACGTTGCCTGGCATGACCGCAACGACGGCGGACGCACCCCCGCCCGATCTACGTCTGCCCAAGCGGCGCGGAGTCGAGCTGCTGCTCCTCATCGGGGCCGTCCTCATCTCCGTCTACGGCTACGCCGCCGTCGGCCTGGCCAAGAACGGCGCGGTCCCGCCCGACGTGGCCGGCTACGGCGCGGGCCTCGGGCTGCTCGCCCTCCTCGCCCATCTCGCGGTCCGCTTCCGCGCCCCGTACGCCGATCCGCTGCTGCTGCCCATCGCCGTACTGCTCAACGGGCTGGGTCTGGTGCTGATCTACCGGCTCGACCTGGAGACGCCGAAGGACCAGGCGGCCCCCACCCAGCTGGTCTGGTCCACGCTCGGGGTGGCGCTGTTCATCACGGTGGTGATCCTGCTGCGCGACCACCGGGTGCTCCAGCGGTACGCCTACCTCTCGGTCGCCACCGCGCTCGTCCTGATGATCGTGCCGATCTTCTTCCCCGCGGTGAACGGCGCCAAGATCTGGATCCGGGTCGGCGGATTCTCCTTCCAGCCGGGCGAGTTCGCCAAGATCCTGCTCGCGGTGTTCTTCGCCGCGTACCTCGCCGCGAACCGCAACGCGCTCGCCTACACCGGCCGCCGGATCTGGAAGCTCCAGCTCCCCACCGGCCGGGTGCTCGGCCCGATCGTGGCGATCTGGCTGCTGAGCGTCGGCGTGCTGGTCCTGGAACGCGATCTGGGCACCTCGCTGCTCTTCTTCGGCCTCTTCGTGATCATGCTGTACGTGGCCACCGGCCGGACCGGGTGGATCGCGGTGGGCCTGCTGCTCGCCGCGGTCGGCGCGTTCGTCGTCGGCTCCTTCGAACCGCATGTGCACAGCCGGGTACAGGACTGGCTCGACCCGTTCGCCTCCATCGACGCCGGCCAGGGCCCCGGCCAGCTGGCCCAGTCCCTTTTCGCGTTCGCCGCGGGCGGGATGCTGGGCGCCGGGCTGGGCCTCGGCCACTCCATCCTCATCGGCTTCGCCGCCAAGTCCGACTTCATCCTGGCGACCGCGGGCGAGGAGCTCGGGCTGACCGGGCTGACCGCGATCTTCCTGCTGTACGCGCTGCTGGTGGCGCGCGGCTACCGGGCCGGGCTCGCCCTGCGCGACCCCTTCGGGCGGTTGCTCGCGATCGGTCTCGCCTCGATCCTGGCGCTCCAGGTGTTCGTGATCGCGGGCGGGGTGATGGGGCTGATCCCGCTGACCGGCATGGCGATGCCGTTCCTCGCCCAGGGCGGTTCGTCCGTCGTCACCAACTGGATCATCGTGGCGCTGCTGATCCGGGTCAGCGATGTGGCCCGAAGACCGCAGCCCGGCCAGGTGGAGACCGGGATCATCGCTCCGATCGCGCGGGACGAGCGGTGATCCGCTACATCCGGCGGGCCGCCGCGCTCTGTCTGGTGCTGCTCGTGGCGCTGCTGCTGAACGCCGCCCGGATCCAGGTCCTCGACGCCGACAGCCTGGACAACAACCCCGCCAACCGCCGCCTCACGATCGCCCGTTACAACCAGCCGCGCGGCAACATCCTGGTCAGCGGCAGGTCCGTGACCGGTTCGAAGGACACCGGCGAACAGCTCAAGTACGAGCGCACATACCGCTACGGCCCGCTGTACGCGCCGGTGACGGGCTACGCCTCCCAGACGTACGGCACGATCCTGATCGAGAACGCCGAGGACTCCGTCCTCTCCGGCACCGATCCGATGCTCGCCCCGTTCCCGCTGTGGAACGAGATCACCCGCAGCCAACAGCCCGGCGGCAACGTCGTGACGACCGTCAGGGACTCGATGCAACGCGCCGCGTACGACGGGCTCGGCGGCCGGCGGGGCGCGGTCGCCGCCGTCGAGCCCTCCACCGGGAAGATCCTGGCGCTGGTCTCGACCCCCTCGTACGATCCCGGGCAGCTCTCGGGCACCGGTTCGTCCGTCACCGACGCCTGGGCGCGGCTGAACGCGTCGAAGAGCCGGCCGATGCTCAACCGGGCGATCCGGCAGACCTATCCGCCGGGCTCCACCTTCAAGATCGTGACCGCGGCGGCGGCGCTCGACGCGGGGGTCGTCTCCGATCCCGACGCGGACACCGACACCCCTTCGCCGTACGTACTGCCGGGCACGTCGACCACGCTGCCCAACGAGGCACGGGGCTGTGAGAAGGCCTCGCTCGCCGAGGCGATCCGGGTCTCCTGCAACACCGTGATGGCGGACCTCGGGGTACAGGTCGGGCTCAAGGGCATGGTGGACGCGGTGCAGAAGTTCGGCTTCAACGACACCGGGCTGCGGATCCCGTCGGGGGTGGCGAAGAGCAACTTCGACACCGAGATGACCGACGACCAGCTGGCGCTGTCGTCGATCGGGCAGTTCGACACGACGGCGACCCCGCTCCAGATGGCGATGGTGGCGTCCGCCGTGGCCAACGGCGGTGACCTCATGGAGCCCCACCTGGTCGACCGTACGACCACCCGCGGCGGCACGACCGTCCACCAGAACGGTTCGCACACCTACCACCGGGCGATGAATCCGCGCACGGCGATGCAGCTGCGGGAGATGATGGTGGACGTCGTGGAGAACGGCACCGGGTCCAACGCCGCGATCGACGGGGTGACGGTCGGCGGCAAGACCGGTACCGCCCAGCACGGCGTCGACAACTCGGGCCGCCCGTACGCCTGGTTCATCTCCTGGGCGCAGGCGCCGGGTTCGGCCCAGCCGGCCGTCGCGGTCGCGGTGGTCGTCGAGGACGCGGCGGCGAACCGGGCGGACATCAGCGGCGGCGGCAGCGCCGCCCCGATCGCCCGTTCCGTCATGGAGGCAGCCCTGCGAGACTGACCGGATGGCTGAAGCGGGCGGGGTGGGCCGGGCACTGGAACGCATCGCGCGGGAGGATCCCCGCCTGTGCGCCTTCATCGAGGTGTGGCACGAGCGGGCGCTCGCCGACGCCGGGCGGGCCCGCGCGCTCCCGCTGGCCGGGATGCCGATCGCGGTCAAGGGCCCCACCGGCATCCGTTCGTACGCGGCCCGCCGGCTGATCGCGGCCGGCGCCGTCCCGGTCGGCGCGACCTCGGTGCCCGGCCCCGGCACGCACTGGCAGACCTGGGGGCTGGGCGCGCACGGCCGTACGGTCAACCCCTGGCGCCCCGACCGCACCCCGGGCGGCTCCTCCGCGGGCTCCGCGGTCGCGGTCGCGGCGGACATCGTGGGGCTGGCGACCGGCAGCGACGGGGCGGGGTCGGTGCGGATACCGGCGGCGTGGTGCGGGGTGTTCGGCCTGAAGACGACGAACGGCCTGCTGCCCTCCCCCGACCGCACCGGGCTGGCCTCCGCCGGGGTGCTGACCCGGTCGGCGGCCGGCGCCGGAACGTATCTGCGCACCGTCCTGGACGCGTACGAGCCGGTGGTGCCCGGCCTCCCGGTCCCGGCGGTCTTCAGCCCCGATCTGGGGTACGCCGAGGTCGACCCGGAGGTCGCGGCGGTCGTCCGGGGTGCGGTGGAGCGGCTGGTGGCGGCCGGAGTGGTGCGGCTGGTGGACCGTACCTGCGAGCTGCTCGACCCGTGCGAGGCGTGGCTGTCGGTCCGGGGCGGGTCGCCCACCCCGCGCGGAGCGGAGATCCGGCTCGCCAACGACACCGTGCTGGACGCCCTGTTCGCCCGTACGCCGCTGCTGCTCACGCCGACCACGCCGAACCGCCCGCACGGCCACGAGGGTCCGGGTGAGCTCTACTCGACGGCGCTGACCTGGGCGTTCAACCTGAGTGGGCATCCTGCCGCCAGTGTGCCCGCCGGATTCACGGCGGACGGCTGCCCGGTCGGGCTCCAGCTGGTCGCGGAGCGCGGGGCCGATGCCGCGCTGCTCGGGGTGGCCGGTGCGGTGGAGGGCGCGCTGACCGGCGTGCGCCCGTGACGACAGACCGGCCGGCCGCCCCGCCCCGCGCCTCAGTTCAGCGGCTCACGGCGCCGCAGCCACTGCTCGGGCACCCCGTCGACCCCGGTGGCCGCGCCCACGACTCCGCCGGTGATGGCGCGGGTCGTGTCGAGGTCACCGAGGCCCTCGGCGGTCGCCCAGAGCGCCGCCTCCAGGTCGTCCGGGTGCCGGGCCGCCGTCCACAGGGCGAACGGGACGGTGTCGTCCGCGCGGATCCGCTGCCCGTTGCCCAGCAGACCGGCCGCCTTCCACGGCTCGGTGGCGAAGGGTACGTCCACGGCGCGGCGCAGTCCGTCGCGCACCGGTCCTTCCGGGGTCCGGTCGGCGACCGCGGCCAGGGTGAACTCGCCGCGGACCGAGAGCGCGGCCGCGACCGCCACCGCGCCCGCGATCCCCTCCGGGTGCGCGTGGGTGACGGCCGCCTGGAGTGCGGCCTGTCCGGCGGCCAGTTCGACGTCCGCGTGGAAGCGGGCGCCGAGCGGTGCGACCCGCATCGCGGCACCGTTGCCGAGGCTGCCGCCCTCGAAGAGCTCGGGAGCCAGGGTGCGCCAGTCGGCGGGTGAGGCGAGCAGTTCGGGCAGCAGGATGTGCATGCCGTGGCCGTAGCCACGGGCCGGGTCCGCCTCGAAGGCGAGGGCGAAGCAGAGCGCGAGACGGTCCTGCTCGACCCGGCCGTGCTCGTCGACGACGCGCAGCAGGGCGCGGGCGAGCGCGGTGTCGTCGGTCCAGTGCCAGACCGGCTCCTCGGGGGTGCGGCGTGCCTTGATCTCGTCGGACGCCCGGCCCGGCTCACGGAAGAGCGGGAACCACCGCTCGCCGAACGCGTCGCCCAGGGACAGTCCTTCGAGGCTCCGGCGGGCGGCTGCGGGGCCTGCGGCAAGGGGCGGGATCGGGGTCGTCATGCCCGCCGTACTCCCCGCGCCGTCCTCGGCGTACAGCGTTTCGCCCCGCGGAGGCGCGGCCTCCCGTCACGCCCCCGGTCCGCCCTGCGCTATCGCCTCCTCGACCTCGGCGACCCGGGCGTGCTCCTCCGCCGCGAAGCGGTCCCGGTCCAGTTGTTCGGCTATCTCCTCGTCCTGGGTCATCAGCAGGTCCAGGTTGGAGTCGCCGAGGTCGAAGACGCCCATGTCGACGTAGGCCTTCTGGAGCCGTTCGCCCCACAGGCCGATGTCCTTGACGCACGGCACTATGCGGCTGAACAGCAGCTTCCGGAAGAGCTGGAGGAACTCCGACTGTTCGGAGAGTTCCTGGGCCTCCTGCTTGGCGATGCCGAAGTTCTCCAGCACCTCGACGCCGCTGAGCCGGTCCCGCATCAGGTAGCAGCCCTCGATGACGAACTCCTCGCGCTCGCGCAGTTCGGCGTCGCTCAGCTGCTTGTAGTAGTCGCGCAGCGCCATCCGCCCGAAGGCGACGTGCCGGGCCTCGTCCTGCATGACGTACGCGAGGATCTGCTTGGGCAGCGGCTTGGTGGTGGTGTCGCGGATCATGCCGAAGGCGGCCAGTGCGAGCCCTTCGATGAGGACCTGCATGCCGAGGTAGGGCATGTCCCAGCGGGAGTCGCGCAGCGTGTCGCCGAGCAGTCCCTGGAGGCTGTCGTTGATCGGGTAGAGCATCCCGACCTTCTCGTGCAGGAACCGGCCGTATATCTCCGCGTGCCGGGCCTCGTCCATGGTCTGGGTCGCGGAGTAGAACTTGGCGTCCAGGTCGGGGACCGACTCCACGATCCTGGCCGCGCAGACCATGGCGCCCTGCTCGCCGTGGAGGAACTGGCTGAACTGCCAGGAGGTGTAGTGCTTGCGCAGCTCGCCCCGGTCCTTCTCGGTCATCTTCGCCCAGTGCGGGGTGCCGTACAGGGGGGCGGCCTCGTCGGGGGTGCCGAGCGGGTCGGTGGGGTCGACCTCCAGGGACCAGTCGATGCGCTTGTTGCCGTCCCACTGCTTGTCCTTGCCCTTCTGGTAGAGGGCGAGCAGGCGTTCGCGGCCGTCGTCGTAGTCCCAGCTGAAGCGGGCGGCGCCGGAGGCGGGTACCTGCCACGAGGGTGCGTCGGGGGCGGTGGTGTAGAGGTCGTGTGTCGACACGGACGGCTCCTTCGCCTGGCATGATTCGGCAATTCCCTTGGCGGTTGCGCCAGTTGGCAGGTTCACACGTTGGTAGACGCCGGGTCAACAAGTCGTGCGCAAGGGATTGACGGCCTTACTGACGAGGAGTCTCATAAGGGGTGACCGTCGGTAACCCCAGGTGTGAGGTGCCTCCAGCCATGACCACAGTGAGCGAACGCGACGTCCAGCTGCTTCGCGACGCACTCGGCCCGCTCCGGGACCGCGAACAGATCGCCGAGCGGCTGCTCGACTCCTCGGCCAAGCACTCCTTCGACCCGGACAGGGAACTCGACTGGGACTCGGCGATCGAGGACGGCAAGTGGTTCTGGCCGCCCGAGCTGGTCTCGCTCTACGACACCCCGCTGTGGCGGAAGATGTCCGAGGAACAGCGGATGGACCTGTCCCGGCACGAGGCGGCGTCGCTGGCCTCGCTGGGCATCTGGTTCGAGATCATCCTCATGCAGCTGCTGGTCCGGCACATCTACGACCGGCCGGTAACCAGCAACCACGTCCGCTACGCGCTCACCGAGATAGCCGACGAGTGCCGGCACTCGATGATGTTCGGCCGCATGATCACCTGGGGCGGGACGCCCGACTACCCGGTGCCGCGCGTCTATCACAACCTCGCGCGGGTCCTGAAGACCATCTCCACCACCCCCGGTTCGTTCGCCGCGACCCTGCTCGGCGAGGAGATCCTCGACTGGATGCAGCGGCTGACCTTCCCGGACGAGCGCGTCCAGACGCTGGTGCGGGGCGTGACCCGTATCCATGTGGTCGAGGAGGCGCGGCACGTCCGGTACGCCCGTGAGGAGCTGCGCCGCCAGATGGTGACCGCGCCGCGCTGGGAGCGCGAGCTGACCCGGCTGAGCTCCGGCGAGGCGGCCCGTGTCTTCTCGGTCTGCTTCGTCAACCCACGGGTGTACGAGAACGTCGGCCTGGACCGCCACGAGGCCGTCGCCCAGGTGAAGGCGAGCGGCCACCGGGCGGAGGTCATGCAGTCGGGCGCGAAGCGGCTGACGGACTTCTTCGACGACATCGGGGTGCTGAACGGGGTGGGGCGCAGGCTGTGGAAGCGCTCGGGTCTGCTGGCCTGAACCGGCCGACGCCGGACGGGCCGCCGCCCCGTGCGCCGCTCGGTCTTAAGCTTCGGCACATGACCTCTGCTGCCGCCACCGCGCCGCCGGCCCGCGCGTACCGAAGGCTGAGCGTCGAGGAGCGCCGCGCCCAGCTCCTCGGTGCGGCCCTCACCCTCTTCGCCCACCGGGCCCCCGACGAGGTCTCGCTCGATGAGGTCGCGACGGTCGCCGGGGTGTCCCGCCCGCTCGTCTACCGCTACTTCCCGGGCGGGCGGCAGCAGTTGTACGAGGCTGCGCTGAGGTCCGCCGCCGAGCAGCTGATCCTTTGCTTCGGCGAGCCGCCGGTGGGCCCGCCCACCGAGCGGGTGACCCGGGTGCTGGACCGCTATCTCGCCTTCGTCGACGAGCACGACACCGGTTTCAGCGCACTGCTGCGCGGCGGCTGTGTCGTCGAGACCTCGCGTACGTCGGCGATCGTCGACGAGGTGCGGCGGGCGGCGGCCGAGCAGATCCTGCTGCACCTGGGCAGGGAGGGGACGGCGCCGGGCCCCAGGCTGCGGATGATGGTGCGCACCTGGATCGCGGCCGTCGAGGCGGCGTCGCTGATCTGGCTCGACGAAGGGAAGCAGCCCGACGCGGCGGAGCTGCGCAACTGGCTGGTCGACCAGTTGATGGTGCTGCTGGCCGCCACGGCTGCGACAGACCCGGAGACCGCTTCGGCGGTGGCGGCGCTGCTGCCGCTGGAGACCGCCGGGGGTCCGGCCGGGCGGCTGGCACAGCGGCTGGTGCCGGTGCTCGGCGACGCGGCCCATCTGCTCCCCGAGAGCTGATCGGTCAGACTGGGACCGTGCGAAGCGAGAACACCGCCTTCACGGGCGGCCCCCTGGACGGGCGGGTACTGCCCGTCCTCGTCGGCCCGACCGGACATCCGCCCAAGTGGTACGAGGTCCCGGTGCCGGCCGCCGACGGCGGTCCCGCCACCGTGTACGCGTACCGCAGGATTCCGGCCGGTCACAGCAAGCGGCTGGGGCTGCCGCGCGGCTGGGTGTACGAGTACGCCCCCGACGGCCGCGAGCGGCACAGCCCCAAGTGGCCCTGGTCGAAGCCGGACTGAGGGTACGGGGCCGGGTGGGACGGCGGGCGCTCGGTCTAAGATCGACGCTCCGGTGCTCAGGCACGGTCAGCGAGGGGGGTGCGCCATGGAGGCGCTGCGTCAGGACGATCCACGCCGCTTCGGCCCGTACACCGTGCTGGCACGGCTGCGCGAAACCGCGAGCGCGGTGCAGTACCTCGCGCACGTCGCGGATTCGCAGGACGCGGTGGTGATCACCGCCGCCCGGCCCGAACTCGCGGCGCTGCCCGCCTTCCGGCGCCGTTTCCAGGCGGAGGCCGACACCGCGGACCGGCTGACCGGCGACTGGACCCGGCCGCAACCGTCCGGCGCGGACGACGCCCCGGACGACGCTGCGGACGAGTCCCCGGACGAGGACCTGCTGTGGACCGCGGGCCCGTACGCGCCCGCGCTGACGCTCGCCGAGGCGATCGGGACCACCGGGCCGCTGCCCGAGCGCGCCGTGCGGATACTGGGCGCGGGCATCGCCGAGACCCTTTCCCGGGTGCACGCCACCGGGGCCGTGCTCCAGGGCCTGGCCCCCCGGACCGTGCTGCTGGCCGGCGACGGGCCGCGGCTCACCGCGTTCGGCCCGCTGGGCGCGGCAGCCGCCGCCGAGGCCCGGCCCGGCGGCCAGTTGTCCGTACGGCTCGGCTATCTGACCCCGGAACAGGTCGCGGGCGAGGAACCCGGACCGGCTTCCGACCTCTTCGTGCTGGGCCTGCTGCTGGCGTACGCGGCGACCGGCACCACCCCGCTCGCCGACGGCCCGGCCGCCGAGGGCGCCGAGCGGATCGCCCGCACCGCTCCCGAACTCGGCGCGGTTCCCGAGGAGTTGCGCGACCTGATCGCCCGCTGCCTGGAGAAGGCCCCGGCCGACCGGCCGAGCGCCGGAACGGTGGCGGCCGAGCTGGCCCTGCCGGGCGCGGCGGGAACGGCGCAGGGCGGCTGGCTGCCCGAGCGGCTGGCCGCCGCGGTGGCGCAGCAGGGGGAACGGGCACGGGAGGCGGTCGCGTCGGGCCGCCCGATCGACGGACCGACGGGCGAACCGACGGGCGAGCGGTCGGGCGAACCGACGGAGGGATCCGCCGAAGGCCCTGCCGATGCCCCGGTCGGTACCCCGGTCGATGCCGCCGCCGGGGGACCGGTCGACGCTCCGCCGCACGAGCCGGTTGATTCTCAGCCCCGCGAGCCGGTCGACACACCGCCGGGCGCACCGGCCGACGCCCCCGCCCCCGGCGCCGGCGCGCCCCCTCTCCCCCTTCCGGACACACAGACCGCCCAGTTCGGGAACCTCGGGCGCCAGGTCCCCAAGACCGACCGCCCGACGACCCAGCTGTCCGTCCCACCCGAGCTGACCGGACGCCCGGCTGCCGCCGCCCCGGCAGCGCACCCTGCCGGACCCGCCACGGCCCTGCCCGGCGGGGTGCCCGCCGTGCCCCCGCCGATGGTTCCGCCGGTCCCTCTGCCGGTGCCCGCGGGGCGCGCCGCCTCCTCCGCGCGACCCGCCTCCCCCGAAGCCAACCGGCGCACTCTGCTCATCGGACTCGCCGCCGGGGCCGCCGGTCTGGTCGTCGGTGGCGGCGGCGCGCTGGCACTGGGCGGTGACGACGGGAGTACGGATGACCCCAAGCCCGCGACGAGCCACAACGGTCCCACCGTCGCCGGACTGCCGCCGCAGCCCCGCTGGGTGTACACGCTCCCGGCGGCGGAAGAGGCACCGCTCACCGCCGCTGTCTGGAACGACCGGCTGCTGGTGCTGACCGGCAAGAGCGGGGCGAGCGCCGTCGACCTGCTCACCGGACGCCGGATGTGGGAGAACGCGGACGCCGCCGAGGGGAGCACCGCCCTCCCCGCCGGCAAGAACCTCTGCTTCGTCGCCGCCCCCTCCGGGTTCCTCTGGCTGTCGCCGAAGGACGGAAAGACCACGCACCGGGTGGAGCACGCGGACCTCTCCGCCGGAACACCGAAGCTCTCCGCACCGGAGATCGTCGGCTCGTCCGGGCCGGTGGTCTGGTTCACCGGCTCCGAGAAGGTCACCGTCAAGGCCCCGCCGCCGAAGAAGGGCAAGAAGCGCGGCAAGGACAAGCAGGTCGTCAGGGCCTATCTCTTCGCGTACGACATCGTGCGCCGCGAGCAGCTGTGGCGGGCCCCGGTACCCGCCGGACGCGCCCCCGGCACCCCCGTCCACCGGCTGATCGCGGTCCGCCAGGACGATCTGGTGATACGTCAGAGCCCGGCCACCCTCGCCCCCGGCGACGTCCGGGCGGCCAAGGGCAAGGCGGTCTTCCGGAGCTTCGACCGCAAGACCGGCAAGGCGCTGTGGAGCAAGCAGTTCGGCACGGTCGCCCCGGACGCGGCGGCCATGGGCGACGACCGGGGCCTGCTGTACGCGGCGGTGGGCGACGACCTCCAGGCGTTCGAGACCCCGGCCGGCAAGCCGAAGTGGACACTGAACGGCACCGGCGGCACCCCGTACGGCACCCCTGTCGTCACCGGCGCCGTGCTGCACACCACCAACCGCAACCAGGAGGTGGGCGCGGTCGAGCGGGAGACCGGACGGCTCCGCTGGCGCCGCTCGACGGAGGCCGCGATCGGCACCGCCGCCCCCGCCGTCACCCTCAGCACGACCGGCCGCACCCTGCTGGCCGCGGACGGCTCCCAGGTCACCGCGTTCGCGGCCGAGGACGGCCGGCGACTGTGGAAGTTCCAGGACATCGGCACCCAGGACCCGAAGGGCCCCACGGTCACGGCCCCGTACCGGGTACTGACGACCGGCCGGACCGCCGTCGTGCAACGCGACCGGATCTTCTACGCGTTCCCGGTCGACTGAGCGAACAGCCCGTCGATCCAGGTCCCCGGGCGGCGGCACGAAGAAGTACCCGCCGCCGATGGTGAGGATGTACGTGGCCATGGCCTCACCCTCCAGGCGCCTCTGCACCGCCTCGAACTCTTCGGCCAGGTCCCGCTGGAAGCAGGAGAAGATCAGCCCGCTGTCGCCGTCGCCCCGGTCGCAGTTGTAGCTGCGGCGCACCGGGGGCGGCGGGTTGCGCAGATCGGGGCGGCGAGCCGCACACGCGAATCGAGCGGTGCGACCTTGCCGTTGAGGTCCGCCGCGAGGCCGGGCTGCTCATCGGCCGGAGTACCGTCGAGCCGACGGCCGTCCCGACCGCCGCCCGATGACGCGCTCCTGCTCACGGACGGAACGTCAATGACCGCCGGAGCGTGGAAAGTCGTACCCCGAACTTTTCGCCGCGCACGCGCACCGCGTCCCCCCAGAACAACCACACGAGTCACAACAGGACCACGAAACCCACACTCCCCATGGAGGCCGGCGCAACTTACACACATTCCGTCATGCGCATGCCCGGGATCATCAAAGAACTCGTACAACCGAACGAATCGAGCCACGGGCCTCGACCTCTCGGACTCTTCGACCGGCACAGGCGACCCCGAAGGCCCCGGCGGCCCCGGCGGCCCCGGCGGCCCCGGCGCGTCCAGCTCGCAAGGACACCCGGCCGGAACAACCCACGGCCTTCCGGGCGAACCCGTCCGCCGCCACACCGCCCGGTTCTTGCATCTCCGGGCGACGAGTGACCGTATTGTCCCGTTGCGCTCACTCGTGGGGCAGTCCCCTGATCGCCCCGTCATCGGAGGTGATGTCGTGTCAGGCGGTGTCCTTCGTACGGTCTGCACCGCGGCTCTGGTCGCAGTCGTCGTGACCTCGCCGGCGGCCGCCGCGCCCGTGGCCCCGGACCCCGCCGCGCCCGCGGGTGCGAATCGGAGTGTCGCTCAGCTCCTGTCCGAGCTGCGGCAGTTGTACCAGCAGGCCGAGGAGGCCACCGAGACGTACAACGGGACCAACGCCGAGCTGAAGAAGCGCGCGGCGCAGGCGAAGAAGCTGGATGCCGCTCTCGTCGCCGCCCGGACCGCGCTGGCCGACAGCCGCGACGAGGCCGGGCGGCTGGCCCGGGAGCAGTACCAGGGGCGGTCCGACTTCTCCGCGTATCTGCGGCTGCTGCTGGCCCGGGATCCCGAACATCTGCTGGACCAGGAGCATGTGATCCGGCGGGCGGCGGCCGGGCGGGCGGCGACGGTGAAGCGGCTCACCGGTGCCGAGAAGCGCGCCGACGAGCTGGCCACCGAGTCCCGCAAGGTGCTCGACCGGCAGCAGGTCCTGGCCGCGAAGCAGAAGAAGCAGCGGGACACGGTCCGGTCGCGGCTGAAGGCCGTCGAATCGATGCTGGCCAGGCTCTCCGGCGCACAGCTCACCGAGCTGTCCCGGCTCGAACAGCGCGACGTGGAGAAGGCACAGGGCGCCCTGGCCGCCTCCGGGGCCCTGTCCTCGACGCGGCCGCCGTCCGCGGCGGGCGGGGAGGCGGTGCGGTACGCGATCGGGCAGGTCGGCAAGCCGTACGTGTGGGGCGCGGAAGGGCCGGACTCGTTCGACTGCTCGGGGCTCACCTCGCAGGCCTGGGCCAGGGCGGGCACGGTCATTCCGCGCACGTCGCAGGAGCAGTGGCGGCAGTTGCGGAAGGTCCCGGTGAACGCGCTGCGCCCCGGTGACCTGGTGATCTACTTCCCGAAGGCCACCCATGTGGCGATGTACATCGGCAACGGCCTGGTGGTGCAGGCGCCCCGGCCCGGCTCGCGGGTGAAGGTCTCGCCGCTGGCGTCGAACCCGCTCCTCGGCGCCGTACGGCCGGACCCGCGGAGCGCGCCGCTGTCCACGTACAAGGCGCCGCGGCTCCCGCAGGGGGCCTCCTCGGGCTCGGACGCGGGATACAGCTCGTCGTCGGCCCCCGGGCAGTAGCCGGCGGTCCGGGGAACACCGGCAGGGCCGGGCCCGGTCGGTCGCCCGACGGAGCCCGGCCCTGGCGCGGTGATCAGGCGGTCGGCGCAGCCCCGGACACCTGGGCGAGGTACGCGTTCGTCTTCTCCGGGTCGAAGAAGAAGTTGTCGAAGTCCGCCGGGTTGTCGAAGCCGTTGGCGAAGCGGTCGGCGACCGGCTGGAGCTGGCCGGCGGCGCCGATCAGGTTCAGTACGTGCTCCGGCGGTACGCCGAGCATCGCGTTGGTCCACTTCACGACGTGCTGCGCGGTGTCCCAGTAGCGGTCGAACGTGGCCTGCATCCACTCCGCGTCGAACTCCCGGTCACCGTGCTCGATGATCGAGTCCAGGTACGCGTCGGCGCACTTGGAGGCCGAGTTGGAGCCCTGGCCGGTGATCGGGTCGTTGGCGACGACGACGTCCGCGACGCCGAGCACCAGGCCGCCGCCGGGCAGCCGGCCGATCGGCTTGCGGACGGTCGGCGCGTAGCGGCCCGCCAGGGTGCCGTTGGCGTCGGTCAGTTCGACCTTGGTGGCGCGGGCGTACTCCCACGGCGTGAACCGTTCCATGAGCTCCAGCGTCTTCGCCAGGTGCTCGGAGGGGTCCTTGATGCCCTGGAACGCGTCGATCGGGCCGCCGGGGACGCCCTCCCAGAACAGGATGTCGGCGCGGCCGGACGTGGTCAGGGTCGGCATCACGAACAGCTCGCCGACGCCGGGGACCAGGTTGCAGCGGACCGCGTCGAAGTCGGGGTGCTCCGGGCGCGGGCCCATGCCGTGGACGTACGCGACGGCCAGGGCGCGCTGCGGGGCGTCGAACGGCGAACGGGAGGCGTCCCGGCCGAACATGGAGACCAGCTCGCCCTTGCCCGCGGAGACCATCACCAGGTCGTAGGTGCGGGAGAAGTAGTCCAGGTCGGAGACGGCCGCGCCGTGGATGACGAGCTGTCCGCCGCGCTGGGCGAAGGTCTCCATCCAGCCGGCCATCTTCACGCGCTGGTCGACGGACTGGGCGAAACCGTTCAGCTTGCCGACCCAGTCGACGGCGCGCGAGGAGTCCGGGGCCGCGACCGAGACGCCGAGGCCCTCGATGCGCGGGGCCTGGGACTCCCAGAAGTTGAGCTGGTAGTCCCGCTCGTGCTGGAGCGCGGTGTGGAACATGCACTGCGTCGACATGACCCGGCCGGAGCGGATCTCGTCGGCGGTGCGGTTGGACATCAGGGTGACTTCGTACCCTCTGGACTGCAGTCCGAGAGCGAGCTGGAGCCCGGACTGACCGGCTCCGACTATGAGTATCTTCCGCATCGCGGTTCTCCGTTACGTGTTGCGTTCGAGCTATGCCGGGGTGGCGTCGAGGGCGTGACCGACCAGGGCCAGCAGCGACTCGACGACAGTGATCCTGTTACGCGCGTCCATGATCACAACAGGCACGTTCGGCGGGACGGTCAGGGCCTCCCGGACGTCCTCGGCCTCGAACCCGGGCGTTCCCTCGAAGTGGTTGACGGCCACGATGTACGGCAGCCCGCAGCTCTCGAAGTAGTCGAGGGCGGGGAAGCAGTCGGCGAGCCGGCGGGTGTCGGCCATCACCACGGCGCCGATCGCGCCGCGCACCAGGTCGTCCCACATGAACCAGAAGCGCTGCTGGCCCGGTGTGCCGAACACGTACAGCACCAGGTCGTCGTCGAGCGTGAGCCGGCCGAAGTCCATGGCGACCGTCGTGGTGACCTTGTCGGGCGTCGCGGAGAGGTCGTCGGTCTCCTCGCTGGCCTCGGTCATCATCGCTTCGGTCTTCAGCGGGGTGATCTCGGAGACCGACCCGACGAAGGTCGTCTTGCCCACGCCGAACCCGCCGGCGACCACGATCTTCGTGGCGATCGGTGCCCTGGTGTGGTCGAGCTGCCAGGCCTGGAGCGATTCCTCGGCCTGGTCCCTGGCGCCCGGCTGACGCGGGGCGAAGAGCGGCGACTCAGAGACGGCGGAGTCCATTGAGCACCCTTTCGAGCAGTGCGCGGTCGGGCTGGCCGGTGCCGTGACCGGTCCCGTACACGCGGATCTTTCCTTGGTCGGCCAGGTCGCTGAGCAGCACCCGGACCACGCCGAGCGGCATCTTCAACAGGGCCGAGATCTCCGCGACGGTACGCATCCGGCGGCAGATTTCGACGATGGCCTGGAGCTCCGGCATGATGCGGCCGGACAGGTTGCCGTTGGTCAGCTCGCGGCGCTCCTCGGGCGCTTCGAGCGCGGCGACGAACGTCTCGACGAGCAGGACGTGGCCGAAGCGGGTGCGTCCGCCGGTGAGCGAGTACGGGCGGACCCGTGCGGGCCTTCGGTCGGCCCCGCGGACGGGCAGCCTGCGGGCGGTTTCAGCAGCGGGCTTCACTGGGTGCTCTCCATCGATTTGCGCAGTTCACTGCGGAGTTCGGGGGTGAGTACGTGTCCGGCCCGGCCGACGAAGAGCGCCATGTGGTAGGCGATGACGCTCATGTCGCAGTCCGGGGTGGCGTGCACGCCGAGGAGCGAGCCGTCGCTGATCGACATGACGAAGACGCTGCCTTCGTCCATGGCGACCATCGTCTGCTTGACGCCGCCGCCGTCCATCAGCTTGGCGGCTCCGATGGTGAGGCTGCCGATGCCGGAGACGATGGTGGCCAGGTCGGCGCTGGAGCCCCTGGGGCCGCCCTGGCCGCCGCCGGCCGGGGCGATCAGATGGCCGGGGTCGGAGGAGAGCAGCATCAGTCCGTCGGACGAGACGACGGTGACCGAGTGGACCCCTGGCACCTCCTCCACGAGATTGCTCAGCAACCAGTGAAGGTTACGGGCCTCGGTACTCAGCCCGAATGTGCTGGGCGCAGTCAACTGCGTGCCTCCTCGACTGTGTCCCCCGTCTCGTCGGTCCGATCGGTCCGGCCGCCATCGAGGCCGGCCGCCCCACTGTGTTCGGTCTGTACGGCGGTTCCCGGGAGCGGCCGGGTGGCCGTGATCTCGGCGATCTCCGCCTCGACGTCCCGGCGGCCGTCCTTCGCTCCCTGGTGGAAGCCGCCGAGCCGACGGCGCAGCGCCTCCTTGTCCAGGCTGCCCTTGCGCTCGGCGGTGGGTGCCGTGGCGGGCTTGACGACCTTGGGGGTGCGCTTGGGCAGCCCCTTGTCGGTGACGCGTTCGGCGGGCTGCTGGGGCTGGGTCTGCTGCTCCGGCTGCCGGGGGCCGGGCAGGGCGTCGGCCACGGGCGTGGCGGCCGGCGCTGCGGGGTGCGGCTCCGGAACCTCGTCCGCGGCACGCTCATGGCGGTCGGGGCCGATGGCGTACGGGTCGGGCGCCTTGATCCCGGGGGCGTCCGCGAACTCCGGCACCACGGGGAGCCGGACCTGCATCGTGGCCTCGGACTCCGTCTCGGCCGGGGCCTGTGTCCGGGCCGGGGCGGGCTCGGGAGCGGCGGGCGGGGCGGGAGCGGCGGCCGGCTCAGGAGCGGCGGGCCGGGCGGCGGGGGCCGGCTCGGCCTCCGCCTCGCGGATCGTCTGCTCGGCGGCGGCGATCAGCGGGTCGCCGGGCTGCGCGAGGGTGCGGGTCGGCAGGGCGTTGGAGTTGGCCTCGGCGACCGACCCCGGCAGGTTGAGCGCGGGGGCGTCCCCGGGGATCTTCACCGGCGGCGGGGTGGCGGCCGGCGGCGCCTTCGGCAGCAGGGCCTGGGGCAGCACGACGACCGCCGTGACCCCGCTGCCCTTGTGCTCGCGCAGCTGGACCCGGACGCCGTGGCGCGCGGCCAGCAGGGAGGTGACCTGGAGGCCGAGTCCGGCCCCGTCCGCACTCTGCTCGCCCGCCTCGAAGAGCGTCGGGTCGGCGAGCCGGGTGTTGAGCTCGCCCATCCGTACGGTCGACATCCCGATGCCCTCGTCCTGGACGGAGAGCATCACCTCGCCGCTCTCCAGCAGCCAGCCGGAGAGCTGGACGTGGGAGTCGGGCGGCGAGAAGGAGGTGGCGTTCTCCAGGAGTTCGGCGACCAGGTGGCTCAGGTCGTCGGCGGCGAAGCCGGCGATCTGGGCGTGCGGCGGCAGGGACTGGATGGTGACCCGCTCGTACCGCTCGATCTCCGAGACGGCCGCGCGCAACACGTCGACCAGCGGGATCGGTCCCGCGTGCCCGTGGCCGTGCTCGGCGCCCGCGAGGACCAGCATGTTCTCGCTGTGCCTGCGCATGACGGTGGCCATGTGGTCGAGCTTGAAGAGGGTGGCGAGCCGCTCCGGGTCGTGCTCCCGCTCCTCCAGGCTCTCGATGACCCCCAGCTGGCGCTCGACGAGGCCGAGGGTGCGCAGCGAGAGGTTGACGAAGGTGTGGTGGACCGTGTTCTTCAGCCGCTCCAGCTGGGCGGTGAGGTCGGAGGCCAGGACCTGGAGCTCGGCGCGCTGGACGGTGAGGGTCTCGCGGCCGGCGATCAGCTCGCCGCGCTCGGCCTGGAGGGTCTCGAAGCGGCCGTTGAACTCGGTCAGGAGCCCCTGAAGCCTGCCGTGCAGGCTGTTGAGGGACCGTACGACCTGGGCGAACTCGTCGTTGCGGCCGGTGTAGCGGACCGGTTCGGCGGTGTCGGGCTCGGTGGCGAGGCGGGCGGCGCCGATTCGCAGCACGGCGAGCGGCTGGGTGAGGGTGCGGGCCACGGCGGTGGAGACGCCGACGGCGATCAGCAGGCAGCCGCCGAGCAGGGCGATGCGCAGTTCGAGCGCGGTGACGTCGTCGTCGCGCAACTGCTCCAGGCGCTGGATCTGTTCGGTGCCGAGGGCCGACTCGACGCTGCGCATCCGGTCGATCCGTGCGGAGAGCGCCGCCTCGGCCTTCTTGCGGTCGGTCCCCTGGTCGGAGTCGGACAGCTCGGGGCGGTCGGTGAGGGAGTTGAGGTACTTCTCCGCGCTGTTGACCTCGGGCCCGGTGACGGTGGACGACAGCTTGTCGCGGGCGGTGGAGCCGGCGGCCTGGTCGAAGTCGGCGAGCGAGCCGAGTTCGCGGACCCGGGCCTGCTGGGCGGCGGCGCTCAGTTCGTCGCGGTCGCGGTCGTCCTTGCTGTCCCCGCTCTGGGTCTGCACCGGCAGTCCGGTCACCGGGTCGAGCTGCGGGACCGCGACCGTACGGGGGACCGAGAGCGCGGCGATCAGCAGCCCGCGGGTGGCGGAGGCCTGCTCGGTGGCCTGCCCGAGGGCGAGCGGGGCGCGGGTGGCCTCGGCGGCGCGCGGCGGGGTCTTCTCGGCGAGTTCGTCGGCGAGCTCGTGGAGCTTGGCGATGACCTCGGAGTAGGCCTGGTGGGCCTCCAGCGCCGTGCCCTTGCCGCTGAGCGCGTCGCGGCGCAGGGACGGGACGGTGGAGAGGTCACGGCGCAGTGCGGCCGGGGCGGTGGCGCGGATCTCGTCGACCTGCTGGTCCACCCGGGCGCTCCGGCCCCGGGAGTCGTCCTTGCCGTCGGACGCCTCGTCACGTCCGGCCGCGATCCGGGCGGTGACCTCGTCGCGCTCGTCCGCGAGGGCGTGGGCGAGGGCGATGGCCTGCTGGTTCAGCTCCGCGAGGGTGACCAGCCGCTGCGATTCGTTCAGTTCGGAGGAGGCGGCGAGGATCGCGGGCGTGCCCGCGGCGATGACGGTGATGCCGACCACCGCGACACCGGCGACCAGCCGGCTCCGTACGCGCGCGGTGCGCCGGGTGCTCTCGCTCCCGGCAGGTGCCGGCGGCGTCACCCCGGAACCGCTCTGCTTGCCGCCCTTGCTCCGAGGCCGCTTCTTCTGCACCGGTGCTCGCAATCTTGACTCGTCCGCCCTTGAAGCAGAGGTGACGCACGGTCACATGTAACGAGCGCCCCGACCCCTGGTACGGCTTCTGACCATTCCAGTGCTTTTGAGAGGGGGGCGTGCATCAACCACTCCGCCACCTGAACGAGTGAACATCACTCCAGAGTTGGCGAACAAGTTTGCCCCGGGGGGCCTTCGGCCACACCTGGTCCGTCGGCTGGAACTTCCGCGCAGGCTTTGGCAGGATGCCCGCCCGCACGCTCCATGGAGCCATTCCTTCCGCTCCGCCCACTCGTCTGACCTGCTGGTGCAGGCCAATTTCGGCCGGGTGCAGGGCTCGTGAAGGCACCGTGCAGACTGGTCGCATGCGCATCGAACTGGCCACTGTCGCCGGCAGCCCGGAACGCCCGAACGAGGACTGGGCGGCCACCGCACTTCCCGCGTCCGGCCAGGGTGGGGCGCTGGTCGTGCTCGACGGGGTGACGCCGCCCCGGGGCGACGACGGTTGTGTGCACTCGGTCCCCTGGTTCACCGCCCGGCTGGGCGGCGCACTGGTCGAACTGTCCGGTTCGCGGCGGGATCTGACCCTTCAGGAGATCCTGGAAGTTTCCATTCGGCGCACCGCCGACACGCACCGTTCCCTGTGTGACCTTTCTCACGCGCGTACGCCTCAGGCGACGGTCGTCATGGCGCGCTGGGACGACACCCGGGTCGAGCACCTGGTGCTCTCCGATTCCGTACTGCTGTTCGAGGCGCATGACGGAAGCGTGCGCCCCCTGCTCGACGACCGGCTCGACCGCCTGCCGCCCGGCTCGCTGAGCACCGAGGCGATCGCCGACTCCGGGTTCAGGAACAAGGAGGGCGGCTTCTTCACCGCCGCCGCCGACCCCTCCGTGGCGGCCCGCGCGGTCGCCGGGCAGACCCCGCGCGACCAGGTGCGGGCGATCGCCGCACTGACCGACGGGGCGTCCCGCTGGACCGAGATGTTCCACGAGGGCGGCTGGGCGGACTGCCTCGGGGTGCTCCACCAGCACGGGCCGCAGGGGCTGATCGACCGGGTCAGGGCCCTGGAGGACGCGGACACGGAGCGCGTCCGGCTGCGCCGCAGCAAGACCCATGACGACGCGACGGCGGTCTACGCGGTGCTGTGACGGCCCACCGGGCGGCCGGCCCGGCGGGCGTCAGTCCTCGGCGCGGGCGTTCAAGTGGTGCAGCAGCCGGGCCAGTTCGGCCACCTCCGCCCGGTCCCAGTCGTCGAGCTTGCGGACGTAGCGCTCCCGGCGGGCGTCGCGCACACTGCGGTAGCGGACCAGCCCCTCGGCGGTGAGGCGGACGAGGAAGGCCCGCCCGTCCGCCGGATCGGGTTCACGAGCCACCAGTCCGAGGTCTTCCAGGGCGCGCAGTTGACGGCTCATGGTCGCCTTGCCCACCCCGAAGTAGGCCGCGAGATCGGTGGCCCGCTGCTGCCCGGCCGACTCCAGCCGGACGAGCAATCCGTACGCGGCGGACTCCAGTTCCGGATGGACCTCGCGCGCCATCTCCCCGGAGTTGGACCGTGCCCGGCGCAGAAAGACGGCCAACTCCCGCTCCAGGGCAAGGAATGCGTGGTCCACACCACTTCCGCCGGTCGCGCCCGGTTCACTACCGCTTTCGCTCCCGTGCACGTCAACACCCCTCGTGAGCTTTCCTGTCGCTGAAAATTTCTTTCGCCGCTGGTCATCGCCGCAGCTCCGCCAGTATTTCGCAGGCGTAGACCAACGGCAGCGACCAGGCCCCCTTCCGCAGCACGGGTCTACGTGCGTAGCGTCAGTCCTGGCATGTTCACACCATTACATGCCGGACAGGGGTTCGCTCCGCGTCCCCCTGGGATCAGCACGTCCCCCCACCACGTCCTCGGAGGCACTCCCATGCCGGTGCTCAGATCCACGTCCAAGACGTCCCGCCGCTCGCGCTTCGCGGCGGCCGGGACGCTGCTCGCAGCCCTTTCGCTCCTCCTCACCCTGCCCGGCGCGGCCTCCGCCGCCGGCACCCATGACGCGGCCGCCGAGAAGCCCGCCCGCGGCACGGCCACGATGGGCATGGGCGTCGTCGCCCACGACGGCCAGGGCGGACTGCCGCGGGACACCCGCGCCGTCCAGACCGAAGGCGTCGACGTCTCCGGCCACCAGGGCAACGTCGCCTGGTCGACGCTCTGGAACAGCGGAGTGAAGTGGGCCTACACCAAGGCCACCGAGGGCACGTACTACAAGAACGAATACTTCGCCCAGCAGTACAACGGCTCCTACAACGTGGGCATGATCCGGGGCGCGTACCACTTCGCCACCCCCAACACCACGAGCGGCGCCACCCAGGCCAACTACTTCGTGAACAACGGGGGCGGCTGGTCGCGGGACGGCAAGACCCTGCCCGGCGTGCTCGACATCGAGTGGAACCCGTACGGCGACCAGTGCTTCGGCCTCAGCCAGGCCGGCATGGTCTCGTGGATCCGCGACTTCGTGAACACGTACAAGGCGCGCACCGGACGCGACGCGGTCATCTACACCGCGACCAGCTGGTGGAAGACCTGCACCGGCAACAACGCGAGCTTCGGCGCGACCAACCCGCTGTGGGTGGCCCGCTACGCCGCCACGGTCGGTGAGCTCCCGGCAGGCTGGGGCTTCTACACGATATGGCAGTACACCTCGTCCGGCCCCACCGTCGGCGACCACGACCGCTTCAACGGCGCCCTCGACCGCGTGCAGGCTCTCGCCAACGGCTGAGTCCGCCCGCCGCGTCCTCGCGGCCCGCTCGCTCCACACCGCAGAGCCCCGGTGATCCGCCGGGGCTCTCACCTTTGCCCCCGTCCCGACCGGCATTTCCCACCCTCCGGGCCGGGAGCGGACCCCATATGCACCCGGTGTATACACCGTATGTATAGTCCTCCCTGCCGCACACCGTGCGCCCTGTACAGCTGTTCAGCAACGGAGGAGTGACCCGCCTTGTCCATGAAGACGAAGTCGATCGGTACGGGGTTGGCCGCCGCCCTTGTGACGGCGCTCACCCTCACGCTGAGCGGGTGCTCCATGCAGACCACCGCGCCCGCCTCGGCCCGAGGTGACGCCGGTTCCGACGCCAAGGGCTCCTTCGGCCCGGTGGACTGCCGCAAGGCGAAGTGCATAGCGCTGACCTTCGACGCGGGGCCGGGCGAGGACACCCCGCACCTGCTGGACATACTCAAGGAGAAGAAGGTCCACGCGACCTTCTTCCTGCTGGGCAAGAACCACGTCAAGAAGCACCCCGACACCGTGCGCAGGCTCGCCGCCGAAGGGCACGAGGTGGCCAACCACACGTGGACGCACCAGGTCCTGACGGACCGGAAGCCTGCCGAGATACGGGCCGAGCTGGAGAAGACGCAGAACGCGATAGCGGACATCACCGGCAAGAAGCCGCGCCTGATGCGCCCGCCGCAGGGCCGCACCGACGACACCGTCTCGGACATCAGCAAGGACCTGGGGCTCTCCCAGATCCTGTGGAGCGCCACGGCGAAGGACTACTCCACGACCGACTCGGCGCTGATCAAGAAGCGCATCCTGGACCAGGCGAGCAAGGACGGCGTCATCCTGCTGCACGACATCTACAAGGGCACGGTGCCCGCGGTGCCGGGCATCATCGACGAGCTGAAGAAACAGGGCTACACCTTCGTCACCGTCCCCCAGCTGATGGCTCCCGCCGAGCCGGTCCCGGGGACCATCTACCGCCCCTGAGCCGTCAGCGGAGAACCGGAGGACCCCCGGCGCGCGGCGCGCGGTGCGCCGGGGGTCCGGTCGTTCCGGGCGGTCTTCGGCCGTCAGCCGCAGATGCCCGCGGGCCGCTCCCGGGTCTCCAGGTCGGTCCAGCCGGTGGTGCCGTCGATCCACACCACCCGCCGGCCGCCGCGTACGACTGCCCGCCGCGGTTGCAGGAGACCCGCCGGACGCGGAACGGCCCGCCCACCCGTTGCCGGGAAGGCGGGCCGTCCGTACCGGTCGCGTACGTGGTGCCACGTCCGTCACGCCGTGGCGGCTACGCCGCGGCCGGGATCCTCTCCTCGGGCCGGGACGCGGAGGCCGGGGCCAGGGCGATCTCCAGGACCTGCCTGACATCGGTCACCGGGTGGACCTCCAGCGTGTCCAGGACCTCGGCGGGGACGTCGTCCAGGTCGGCCTCGTTCCGCTTAGGGATCACCACGGTGGTGATCCCGGCGCGGTGTGCGGCCAGCAGCTTCTGCTTCAGGCCGCCGATCGGCAGCACCCGCCCGGTCAGCGAGACCTCACCGGTCATCGCCACGTCCGTACGGACCAGCCGTCCGGAGAGCAGCGAGGCCAGCGCCGTCGTCATGGTGATGCCGGCGCTCGGGCCGTCCTTCGGGACCGCGCCCGCCGGGAAGTGGATGTGCACGCCGCGGTCCTTCAGGTCCGCGACCGGCAGCTCCAGCTCCGCGCCGTGCGACCGCAGGAAGCTCAGCGCGATCTGCGCGGACTCCTTCATGACGTCGCCGAGCTGGCCGGTGAGCGTCAGTCCGGACGCCCCGGTCTCCGGGTCGGCCAGCGACGCCTCCACGAACAGCACGTCGCCGCCCGCGCCGGTCACCGCGAGTCCGGTGGCCACACCGGGCACCGAGGTCCGGCGCTCGGCCGGGTCCTGGGCGGACTCGGGGACGTGGTGAGGCCGTCCGATCAGACCGCGCAGATCCGCCTCGGTGACCGTGAACGGGAGTTCCCGGTCGCCCAGTTCGTGCTGGGCCGCGACCTTGCGGAGCAGCCGGGCGACGGCCCGCTCCAGGTTGCGTACGCCCGCCTCGCGGGTGTATTCGCCGGCCAGCTTGCGCAGCGCGGACTCGTCGAGCGTCACCTCGTCCTTCTCCAGACCGGCCCGCTCCAGCTGGCGCGGGAGCAGGTGGTCCCGGGCGATGACGACCTTCTCGTCCTCGGTGTAGCCGTCGAGCCTGACCAGCTCCATGCGGTCGAGCAGGGCCTCCGGGATGGCTTCGAGCACATTGGCCGTGGCCAGGAAGACGACGTCGCTGAGGTCGAGTTCGACCTCCAGGTAGTGGTCGCGGAAGGTGTGGTTCTGCGCCGGGTCGAGGACTTCGAGGAGGGCGGCGGCCGGGTCGCCCCGGAAGTCGGAGCCGACCTTGTCGATCTCGTCGAGCAGGACGACCGGGTTCATCGAACCGGCCTCCTTGATGGCCCGGACGATACGGCCGGGCAGGGCGCCGACGTACGTACGCCGGTGGCCCCGGATCTCCGCCTCGTCCCGCACACCGCCGAGGGCGACGCGGACGAACTTGCGGCCCATGGCGTGCGCGACGGACTCACCGAGCGAGGTCTTGCCCACGCCCGGAGGGCCCACCAGCGCCAGCACGGCACCGCCGCGCCGCCCGCCGACCACGCCGAGCCCCCGCTCGGAGCGTCGCTTGCGCACGGCCAGGTACTCGGTGATGCGTTCCTTCACGTCCTGCAGGCCCGCGTGCTCGGCGTCGAGCACCTCCTGGGCGCCGCGGATGTCGTAGGCGTCCTCGGTCCGTTCGGTCCACGGCAGTTCGAGGACGGTGTCCAGCCAGGTCCTGATCCAGGAGCCCTCGGGGCTCTGGTCGGAGGAGCGTTCCAGCTTGTCGACCTCCTTGAGCGCGGCCTCACGGACGTGCTCGGGAAGGTCGGCTGCCTCGACGCGCGCCCGGTAGTCGTCGGACTCCTCCGCGCCGGAACCGGAACCGCCGTTCAGCTCGGAGAGCTCCTTGCGCACGGCTTCGAGCTGGCGCCGCAGCAGGAACTCGCGCTGCTGCTTGTCGACCCCCTCCTGGACGTCCTTGGCGATGGACTCGGCGACGTCCTGCTCGGCGAGGTGTTCGCCGAGCCACTGGATGGCGAGCTTCAGCCGGGCGACCGCGTCCACGGTCTCCAGAAGCTGCACCTTCTGGGCGGTGGTGAGGAAGGGCGAGTAACCGGAATTGTCGGCGAGCGCGGAGATGTCCTCGATCTGCTGGACCCGGTCCACGACCTGCCAGGCGCCGCGCTTCTTCAGCCAGCTGGTGGCGAGCGCCTTGTACTCCTTGACCAGCTCGGCGGCGGCCCCGGGAAGCGGCTCGGGAACGACCGCGTCGACCCGTGTCCCCTCCACCCAGAGCGCGGCACCCGGTCCGCTGGTCCCTGCCCCGATCCGCACCCGGCCCCGGCCGCGGATGAGCGCGCCCGGATCCCCGTCCGAAAGCCGCCCGACCTGCTCGACGGTGCCGATGACACCGGTGCCGGTGTACGTGCCGTCGATCCGCGGCACAAGAAGCACCTCGGGCTTGCCGCCACCGTCACGGGCCGCGGCCTGTGCGGCCTCCACGGCGGCACGTACATCGGTGTCGGACAGGTCCAGAGGCACCACCATCCCGGGCAGCACGACCTCGTCGTCGAGCGGCAGCACGGGCAGGGCGAGCGGAGTGACCGCATTGGAATCGGTAGCCATGATCTCCCCTTCGGCAGTCAAGTTGAGCTATGCAGACTCAATGCTCCTGAGCCGCCCATTGTTCCCCGGGGCGTGTTCGCTGTGAGCGATCGCACGGGCCCCGGTGCCCGGAACGGCCGGCCTGCCACCCGTCGCCCGCCGCCCATCACCCAGGACCGACAACCGTGGGACGTACGCTGGAATTTCGTGCGGGAAGGCTCGACGGACAGGAGCCGGGGTGACCGGGACGACGGTGGCGCAGGTCATGGCCGAGTTGGCGGTGCTCGACGACCCGAAGACACGCAGGGTGAACGAGAAGCGCGGCGACGATCACGGGGTGAACCTCGGCAAACTGCGCGCGCTCGCGAAGCGGCTCAAGACGCAGCCGGAGCTCGCGGGCGAGCTCTGGGCGACGGACGACACCGCGGCCAGGCTCCTGGCCGTCCTGATCTGCCGTCCCAAGGCCTTCGGGCGCGACGAGCTGGACGCCATGGTGCGTGAGACGCGCGCCCCCAAGGTGCACGACTGGCTCGTGAACTACGTGGTGAAGAAGAACCCGCACTGCGAAGAACTGCGCCTCGCCTGGTCCGCGGATCCGGATCCGGTGGTCGCGAGCGCCGGCTGGGCGCTGACCACCGAGCGGGTGGCGAAGAAGCCCGAGGGTCTCGACCTCCCAGGGCTGCTCGATGTCATCGAGGCCGGCATGAAGGACGCCCCGGACCGTCTGCAGTGGGCGATGAACCACTGCCTGGCGCAGATCGGGATCGAGCACGCCGAGTACCGCGCCCGCGCGATCGACATCGGCGAGCGCCTGGAAGTGCTCAAGGACTACCCGACTCCCCCGAACTGCACGTCTCCGTTCGCACCGGTCTGGATCGCCGAGCTGGTGCGCCGCAGGCAGGAGAGCTGAGCCCGGGGCCCTGCCCCGTACCCCCCGTCGGCCTCGGCCGGCCCCGCCCGCCGCGCCGCCGGCGCGAAAATCGTTCGGCCCGTCCCGGAAATGCGGGCAGAGTGCGCCCATGGACGACGACGGCAGTGGCCCCGTATATCCCCGAGGGCTGAACGAGGACGGGACGATCCGGCGGGAGGGCTCGCTGAGCCGGGTGCCGGCGGCGTTCGCCCCCGTGGTGGCGGCCGCCCGGTCCCGGATCACCGGGGCGTTCGACGGTACGCGGCTGCACAGCGCATACGTCTACGGCAGCATTCCGCGCGGCACGGCCGTTCCCGGTGTCTCCGATCTGGACCTGCTGCTGGTGCTGCGTACCCGGCCCACCGGGGCCGACGAGGCGGCGACCCGTGCCGTCGAAGCGGATCTGGACGCCGCGTTCGGCCAGATCGACGGTGTCGGCGCCCTCCTCACCAGTACCGACGCCGTCACCAGTGAGCTCGAACGGCACGACCTCGGCTTCTTCGTCGCCTGTCTCTGCACCCCGCTGCTGGGCGAGGATCTCGCCGAGCGGTTGCCGCACTACCGCCCGACCCCGCTGCTCGCCCGCGAGACCAACGGGGACCTGGTGCTCTCGCTGCCCCGCTGGCGACGCAGGGCCGCCGAGGCGACCACGGACGCCGAACGCCGCAACCTCAGCCGGGGCGCCGCCCGCCGGATCGTCCGGTCCGGCTTCACGCTGGTCATGCCGCGGTGGCAGGGCTGGACCAGCGACCTGGCCGAGTCCGCCGAGGTGTTCGCCCGCTACTACCCGGACCACCCGGAGCGGATCGAGCAGATGCGGCTCGCCGCGCGCACCGGCCGCAGTCCCTCCGCCGATCCGGCCGTCCTCAGCACGCTCATCGAGGACCTCGCGCCCTGGCTGGCGGCCGAGTACCTCGCGGTGCACGGCGAGAAGGCACCACGCCCCTGATCACCTCGCCCCTGGCCGCCACTCCCCTGGTCACCGCTTCCCCGACCGCACCGGCCCGGCGCAGCAGGGGACGGCAGGCGACGCCGAGCAGCAGCGCCAGCGGATGGCCCCAGTCGGTGAGCGGGCTGCTCAGGTCGACCAGGTCGATCGCCAGCATCACGCCCAGCCCGCCGAGCACCAGGGTCCGCACCAGTGGGGTGAACAGCCAGGTGACCGCTCCCACGCTCGCCATCAGCCCGAAGCTGATGCCGTAGTCGAGGCGGTGCAGCGACGATTCCGGCAGATGCCCGGCGACCACGGAGAGCCCGACCGGGATCTCCGTGGCGAGCGTGGCCACGACATGGCCGAGCACGAACACCGCGGCGGTCCGCCATCCTCCGATGCGGCGTTCCAGTGCGGTCAGTACGAGGGCGAGGACGAAGACCACCGGGGAGGTGAGTCCGCCGACCACCCACAGGGCGCTGGCTGCCAGGACGAGCAGCGGGGCCTCGCCGAGGTGCGCGACGTCCGTGCTCGATTCGCGCAGCACGGCGGCGACGGTGGCGGGATCGGCGAACTCCATGAACAGGGACGTGGCGACCAGCACCAGCAGGTACCCGAAGGTGAACGGCGTGCCGGTGGGTGTCGGCAGCAGCCGCGGCCATCGGCGGGCCGCGCGGACCCGAGGCGGTGATGGGGCGGCCGGGCCCGGGGCGGCGGGACGGCCCGGGCCCGGCTGGCGCGGGATGGCGTCGAGCAGCGGAGCCGCGAAGGTTTTTTCGCGGACCGCCCTGTCCGTACGCTGATGCACCGCGTGAGGCCCCTTTCCATGACAAGCCCCCCGAAGCAACGTCCCACCTTCTTTGATCTTCCTCCGCGGCGTCTATGGCGTGAGCCACAGACGGCGCCCGTGAACCGGCCCGGGTCCGTTGCCCGATAGAAGAGGTGTGAAGCTGTTGCGCCCCTCGGGGGAGGACCCGAACGACGACGACGCCCTGCTGCGTGCCGTCGCGCAGGGGGATACGGAGGCCCTGGCGACGCTCTACGACCGGCACGCCGGCTGGCTGCTGGCCCGGCTGAGCAGGCGCTGCGCGGATGCCGAGACCGTACGGGAGGTCCTTCAGGACACCTTCGTGACGGTCTGGCGCTCCGCGGCGTCGCACCGCGGTGCCAGGGTCGGCGGCTGGTTGTGGGTGATCGCCTCGCGCCGGCTGGTGGATGCCCAGCGGATCCATGCCCGTACCGATCTCGCCCAGCGGGCCGAGCGGACCGGGAGCAACGAGTGGGCCGCCACCGCGCCGTCCGCCGAGGAGCGGGTGCTCGCCGGTCTGGAGTACGGGGACGTGGGCGCCGCGCTCGACCGGATCTCGCCCGAGCTGCGGGAGGTCCTGCGCGCCACGGTCATCGACGGGCTGACGACCCGCGAGACGGCCCGGCTCCTCGGCATACCCGAGGGCACGGTCAAGACCCGGGCGATGCGGGCCCGACGCGAGCTGCGGGCCGCGCTGGAACTGTCGGCCCCTGCGGCCGGGCCGCTGGGAGGAACGGCATGACCACGATGGGAGCCACCGGCATGCCCCGCTGGCACGTGAGTGAGGAGCTGGCCGAGCGGTACGCCGCCGGTTCGGTGCCGGAGACGGACGCCTGGTCCGTGGAGAAGCACGTGGAGACGTGCGGGGGGTGCGCTGCCCGGATCTCGACGGCGGTACGGGTACGCCCGGAGGCGGGGGCGGTGCTGGACGGGGTGCGCGCGGGGGTGCTGGCCGCGGTGACGGCGGAAAGGGCACCCGCGAGGGGAGCGGTCCGGGTGACGGCCCCGCTCACCACGGCAGCGGAGGGCACGCCCGCCGAAGGACCGGTGCACGTGACGGCCCCGGTGCAGGTGGCGGCCCCGCACACCGCGGCAGCGGACAGTGCACCCGCGAGGGAACCGGTCCGCGGTGCTCCGTTCCGCTTTCCCGGGGCGGCCCCCCGTACCGGGCGGTTGCTGTGGGCCGCCGGGCCCGCGCTGCGCGGGTCGTGGCTGGTGGCGTTGGTGCTGGTGGCCGTCGGGGCCGTCGCGCTGGCGTACGGGGCCGGGGCCGGGGAGACGGTCCGCCCGCTGCTCCTCGTCGTCGCGCCGGTGCTGCCGCTCGCCGGGGTCGGCCTCTCCTACGGCCGGCACGCGGACCCGATGCACGAGATCACCGCCGCCACCCCGTCCGGCGGGCTCCGGCTGCTGCTGACCAGGACCGCCGCGGTACTCGCCGTGAGCATCCCGGCGCTCACGCTCGCCGGGGCGGCGCTGCCCTCGTCCGCCGGGTGGCCCGGCGCGGCGGCCTGGCTGCTGCCCGGGCTCGCGATGACGCTGGCGGCGCTCGCCCTCGGCTCGTACGTCGGCTGCCGCACCGGCGCCACGTCCATCGCCGTGGCCTGGGCGGCCGCCGTCGTCCTGCCCGCCTTCGCCGCGTCACCCCCGGCCGCCCTCGCGGCGGCGACCGGGGCCGCCCGGTACTTCGCGGGCCCCGCCGCACAGGCCGGCTGGGCGGCGGGTGCGCTGGTGTGCGCCGCGCTGCTCGCCGTACGCCGTAGATCCTTCGACCATCTGGAGACGTTGTGAGCGTGAACGCATGAACGGCACCGAGGCCATGAACACGGTCGAGGTCGGGGCACTGACCGTCCGGCACCGCAGGACGACCGCGCTCGACGCCGTCGACCTCGATTTCGCGCCCGGTGTGCACGGGCTGCTCGGGCCGAACGGGGCGGGCAAGACCTCGCTGATCCGGGTGCTCGCCACCGTCGCCGCGCCCTCCGGCGGCCGGGTGGTACTGCTCGGCAGCGAGGTCGGCGCCGGGTCGGACCACCGCAGCCGGGCGGCGGTCCGGCGCAGGCTCGGCTATCTGCCGCAGGAGTTCGGCTACTACCCGGGCTTCACGGTCCGCGAGTTCGTCTCCTACGTGGCCTGGCTCAAGGAGATGGACCCGGCGGCGGTCCCGGCGGCCGTGGAACGCGCGGTGGACCGGGTGGGACTGGCGGACCGGATCGACGCCCGGGTGAAGACCCTGTCGGGCGGCATGGTGCGGCGCGTCGGCATCGCCCAGGCGATCGTCAACTCCCCGGACCTGCTGCTGCTCGACGAGCCGACCGCCGGCCTCGACCCGGAGCAGCGGGTCCAATTCCGGGCGCTGATACGGGAGCTGGGCCGCTCCACCACCGTGATCGTCTCGACCCATCTGGTCGAGGACGTCGCCGCGGCCTGCACCGGTGTCACGCTGATCGAGGCGGGCCGGATCGCGTACCGGGGTACGACGCGGGAGCTGACGGAGCTGGGCGACGCCGGGGACGGCGGCGCGGAGCAGCCGGACGGCAACCCGATCGAGCGCGGCTACACCCGCGCGCTGCGGGCGCACCGGGCGGGGGCGGGGAGCCGATGACTGCCTCGGTCACGTCCGGGAAGACCACGGCCCACAGCCCCCTGCGGACCGAGCTGCGGCGCGGGATCGCCCCGTGGACCGGTCTCGCCGTCGCCGCCACCCTTCTCGTTCCGCTCTGGAGCAAGGCGGCGCAGTGGCAGGGGAGCTGGGGCGAGACCCAGTCCCAGCTGCACGCGGCGGCGGCGCTGCTCGGCGGCCCGCTCGTCGCCGCGGCCGCCTGCTGGCAGGGCGGCCGGGAGCACCGCCGGCGCACCGCCGAACTGCTGCTCTCGGTCCCCCGCAGCCGGCTCGCGCAGGCGACGACGGCCGCGGCGCCGATCGCGCTGTGGGCGGCGGCCGGGTATCTGCTCGCGCTGGCCGTGGTGTTCGCGGCGACGGCTCCGTACACCGGGGCGGGCGGGCCGTCCCTCTCGGTCGTCGTCACGGATCTCGGTCTCCTGCTGTCCGTCGCCTTCATCGGCTTCGTGGTCGGGCGGCTGGTGCGGTGGCGGCTGATCGCCCCGGTACTCGCGGCCGCTCTCTACGTGCTCCTGGGTGCCCCGGGCTATATGGAGGCGGACGTCCGGTTCCTGAGCCCCGCCGAGCAGTACCCGCTCGACGGGTCCGTCCCGGTGTGGTGGTTCGCGCCGGTCCTGGTGGCCTGGACGGGCGGCATCGCCGCCACCGCGCTGCTCGTGTACGCGGCCCGGCGGCGCCTGCTGGCCGTCGTGCCCCTCGCTCTGGTGGTCGCGGCGGGGGCGGTGATCGTGCACACGGGGTCCGGTCTGTTCCGGGACGACCCGGCCGTGCAGCACCGGGTCTGCTCGGCGGCCGCACCCGGCACGCCGCAGCTCTGTGTGCGGGCGTCCGACGCTCCGCTGCTGCCCCGGATGTCCGAGGCCCTGTCGGGAATGTTCTCGCGGCTGGCGGGAGTGCCGGGCGCACCGGTCAGATACGTCACCCCGGAGGTCGACCCGAAGGACGGCGAGGCTTCCCTCGGGTACGTGGTGCGCGGCTGGGGCATCACACGGAACGAGCTGACCGATCCCCACGCCTATCTCGCGAACACCGCCCTGACCCTGGTGAACCGCGACTGCCCGGAGCCACGGAAGCAGGTCGGTGGCAAGGAGGCCGAGCGGGTGGAGCGCACGGACGACGCGGTGCGCAGCTGGCTGGCCGACGAGGAATCGCCGTGGTTCCCGGACTCGCGCCACCTCGCCCGCCTCAAGGCCATGCCGGACGCCGGCCGCAAGGTCTGGCTCGGCCGCTATCTGGCCACCCGGAAGAGCTGCACGCCCGCGGAGGTCCCGGCCCTGTGAGCATCCAGCCGCTCCTCTATGTCCGCTCCCGCGCCCTCCCCCTCACCGCCGCCACCCTGATCGGCATCGCCCTCGTCGCCGCCCGGGCCGCCGACTGGCTTCAGGACCAGCCGTACTTCGACCACACCGCCCGTGTCCCGGTCGTCGTGCTGGCCCCGCTGCTCGCCTCCTCGGCGATCGGTACCAGCCTGCACTCGCACAGCGACGAGCTGGACCGGACCGCCGTACGCCGCTGGTGGCCGCGCAGGCTGCTGCATCTGCTGGCGCTGACCGCGGTGACGGCCGGGGCGCTCGCGGCGGCGGTCCCGGGGCACCCGGAGGAGTTCGGTGTACCGGCCATGGTGCGCAATGTGCTCGGCGCGACGGGGGTGGCCGCGGCCTCCGCCGCCCTGATAGGTGCCCGGCTGAGCTGGCTGCCGATGACGGTCTACGGCGGCGCCGTCTACCTGGCGGCGCCCCGCGCCCCGGGCGGCGCGGGGGCGGTGTGGGCGTGGCCGATGCAGCCGGGCCCCCAGGGTGCGGCGTGGGCGGTGGCCATGACGGCGTACGTGGCCGGGGCCGCACTCCTGGTGGTGCGCGGCGTACGCCCGGAGCGCGGTTGATCGCCCGTCCCCCGCCCGGCACTCGGGGCGGATCCGGCAATCCGCTGGCACCGGGCCGCGCCGACCGGACAGGATGGCGGGGAGACTGCCCGCCATCCGCCGGAGACCCGCACCATGCCCGACATCCACCGCTCCGACATCTTCGCCCCCGCCCCCTCCCCCGTCACGCTCGACCGCCGCGAAGGCCCGTACGGCGAGGTCGTGCTGCGGGAACGGGGTGACGACTTCGAGATCATCGCCAACGGCTGCTTCCTGATGGACACCTCCGACGGGCGCTCCGAGCGGCTGCTGATCGACGCGGCGCTGGCCGCGCTGCCGCCCGGCCGGACCGCTCCGTCGGTGCTCATCGGGGGTCTCGGTGTCGGCTTCTCGCTGGTCCGGGCCGCCGCCGAGCCGAAGTGGGGACGGATCGTCGTGGCCGAGCGGGAGCAGGCGATCGTGGACTGGCATCTTCGGGGGCCGCTGGGCTCGATCTCCGGCGCGGCGCTCGCCGACCCGCGGACCGGGATCCTGACGACGGATCTGGTCGAGTACCTGCGTACGACTACGGACCGTTACGACGCTCTGTGCCTGGACATCGACAACGGACCGGACTGGACCGTCACCGAGGACAACACCGGTCTGTACTCCCCGGCCGGTCTGGCGGACTGCCGGGAGCGGCTGACGCCGGGCGGCGTTCTCGCAGTGTGGTCCGCGCAGCCGTCCGCCGACTTCGAACAGGCCTTGCGGAATGCCGGATTTGATGGAGTAAGGACCGAAGAAGTCAGCGTTGCCCGAGGTGTGCCCGACGTGGTGCATCTCGCACTTCGGACAACCTGAGATCCCCCTCCGGGTATCCCCGGCCCCCGGAAGTCCGGGGGCCAAGCGTCACAAGACCGACACTCCGCCACCTCTTCGCGTCCGAGCCGTTACACCCTGCGTAGCCGAGAACAGTCCGCTGCCTTTACGCTGCTGACCGGTAACGGGATCACCCACGAAATCCACAAGCGAAGACCGTGCGTCCGGGGGAATGGCCCCCGTGAGAACGGGCAGGGGCGGGGCGATGGAACAGACACACACCACCCACAACGGTGTCGCGGCCACCCCGGGCGCGCAGCGCCGGGTGCTGGTGGTCGAGGACGACGCCACGATCGTCGATGCCATTTCCGCCCGGCTGCGGGCCGAGGGCTTTCTGGTGCAGACCGCACTCGACGGCCCTGCGGCGGTGGACGCGGCCGAGGCGTGGCAGCCCGATCTGATGGTGCTCGACATCATGCTTCCCGGCTTCGACGGCCTGGAGGTCTGCCGCCGGGTGCAGGCCCAGCGGCCGGTGCCGGTGCTGATGCTGACCGCGAGGGACGACGAGACGGACATGCTGGTCGGCCTCGGAGTGGGCGCCGACGACTACATGACCAAGCCGTTCTCGATGCGCGAGCTGGCGGCCCGGGTCCACGTCCTGCTGCGCCGGGTCGAGCGCGCGGCGCTGGCCGCGGTGACGCCGCGCAGCGGGATACTGCGCCTCGGCGAGCTGGAGATCGATCACGCGCAGCGCCGGGTCCGGGTCCGCGCCGACGACGTCCACCTCACGCCGACCGAGTTCGACCTGCTGGTCTGTCTGGCCAACACCCCGCGGGCGGTGCTCTCCCGGGAGCAGCTGCTGGCCGAGGTCTGGGACTGGGCGGACGCCTCCGGCACCCGTACGGTCGACAGCCACATCAAGGCGCTGCGCCGGAAGATCGGCGCGGAGCGGATCCGTACCGTGCACGGAGTCGGCTACGCCCTGGAGACACCGGCTCCATGACCCGGCCCGGTTCCGGACTGCGTCCCTTCTCGGTCAAGGCCAAGATGAGCACGCTCGTCGTGGTCTCGGTCTTCATCACCACCGGGCTGCTGATGGTGGCCGTGCGCACCAGGACCGAGCTGCGGTTCATCACGGTGTTCTCGGTGATCGCGACCCTGCTCATAACCCAGTTCGTCGCGCACGGTCTGACCTCGCCGCTGGACGAGATGACGACGGTGGCCCGGTCGATCTCGCACGGCGACTACACCAGACGGGTGAGCGGCGCCGACCGGCGTGACGAACTCGGTGACCTGGCCCAGACGATCAACCGCATGGCGGACGATCTGGAGGCCGTGGACCGGCACCGCAAGGAGCTGGTCGCCAATGTGTCGCACGAGTTGCGAACACCCATCGCGGCGCTGAGAGCCGTGCTGGAGAACGTCGTGGACGGGGTGTCCTCGGCCGATCCCGAGACGATGCGCACGGCGCTGAAACAGACGGAGCGGCTCGGCAGGCTGGTGGAGACCCTGCTGGACCTGTCCCGGCTGGACAACGGGGTGGTCACGCTCAAGGCCCGCCGTTTCGAGGTGTGGCCCTATCTGTCGGGCGTGCTCAAGGAGGCGAACCTCGCCGCCGGGCACCGCCGGCTGTCGTCCGGTTCCGGGAACCACACCCGCAAGGACGTGCATCTGCACCTGGACGTGTCGCCACCGGAGCTGACCGCGCACGCGGACGCCGAGCGGCTGCACCAGGTGGTGGCCAATCTGATCGACAACGCCGTCAAGCACAGCCCGCCGCACGGCCGGGTCACGGTGCTGGCCCGGCGCGGGACCACGCCGGAGTCCCTGACGCTCGAAGTGCTGGACGAGGGGCCGGGCATCCCGGAGTCCGAGCGGCACCGGGTCTTCGAGCGCTTCAACCGCGGCGAGGTGCCCTCCCCGCACGGCCCGGGCAGCGACGGCGGTACGGGCCTCGGCCTGGCGATCGCCCGCTGGGCGGTTGATCTGCACGGCGGACGCATCGGCGTGGCCGAATCCGTACGCGGCTGCCGCATTCAGGTCACTCTTCCGGGGATCCCTCAGCAGCGAGGTTGACATAGGGTTCGAACCGGAAGGGCACGTTCTGCGTGTTCCGTTCAAGGGGTGCGGCCCAGTGGGCCGTAGCCGTGGTCCGACATACCCAAAACAAAGCGGAACCGTGCTTGTTTCCCGCCAATTCCTGCACCGAAACCCGCCTTCCGATGTGACTTGCGCGACGAAGACCGGCCCGGCCTGCGTGGAACGGCTGGGGAGGCGTAGCCTTGATTTCCGCTGTCCATCACCTTGTGAAGCGGAAGAGGGCGGTTGCCGCCGTGTCGTCTCAGTCCCCCAGTAACTCGAGCATCTCGACCGACCAAGCCAGCCCGGGTTCGAACCCGGCCGCTGCTTTCGGGCCCAATGAGTGGCTCGTCGACGAGATCTACCAGCAGTACCTCCAGGATCCCAATTCGGTCGATCGCGCCTGGTGGGACTTCTTCGCCGACTACAAGCCGGGTACGTCCGGCACGGCGGACAAGCCCGTTCCCGGCGCTCCGGCCGCCCCGGCCGCGGTGACCCCGGCCGCGCCCGCACCGGCCACCCCGGCCAAGGCCGCACCCGCCCCGGCCCCCGCGGCTCCGGCCCCCGCACAGGCCGCGCCCGCCGCCGCTGCCCCGGCAGCCCCGGCGAAGGCCGCTCCGGCCCCGGCCGTGAAGGCCGCCGAGCCCGCCCCGGCCAAGGCCGCGGCCGCGCCGGCCACCGAGGCCCCGGCCGGTCCCGAGTACGTGACGCTGCGTGGCCCCTCGGCCGCCGTCGCGAAGAACATGAACGCCTCGCTGGAGCTGCCGACGGCCACGTCCGTCCGCGCCGTCCCGGTGAAGCTGCTCTTCGACAACCGCATCGTCATCAACAACCACCTCAAGCGCGCCCGGGGCGGGAAGATCTCCTTCACGCACCTCATCGGGTACGCGATGGTGCAGGCCCTCAAGGCCATGCCGGCGATGAACCACTCCTTCGCGCTGAAGGACGGCAAGCCGACCCTGGTCAAGCCCGAGCACGTGAACCTCGGTCTCGCCATCGACCTGGTGAAGCCGAACGGTGACCGCCAGCTGGTCGTCGCGGCCATCAAGAAGGCCGAGACGCTCAACTTCTTCGAGTTCTGGCAGGCCTACGAGGACATCGTCCGCCGCGCCCGCAACGGCAAGCTCGGCATGGACGACTTCACCGGCGTCACCGCCTCGCTGACCAACCCCGGCGGCATCGGCACCGTCCACTCGGTGCCCCGCCTGATGCCCGGTCAGGGCCTCATCATGGGCGTCGGCGCGATGGACTACCCGGCCGAGTTCCAGGGCACCTCCCAGGACACCCTGAACAAGCTGGGCATCTCCAAGGTCATGACGCTGACCTCGACGTACGACCACCGGGTCATCCAGGGTGCCGCCTCCGGCGAGTTCCTGCGGATCGTCTCCCAGCTGCTGCTCGGCGAGAACGAGTTCTACGACGAGATCTTCAAGTCGCTGCGCATCCCGTACGAGCCGGTCCGCTGGCTGACGGACATCGACGCCTCGCACGACAACGACGTGACCAAGGCCGCGCGGGTCTTCGAGCTGATCCACTCCTACCGGGTCCGCGGCCACGTCATGGCCGACACCGACCCGCTGGAGTACCGCCAGCGCAAGCACCCCGACCTGGACATCACCGAGCACGGCCTCACCCTGTGGGACCTGGAGCGGGACTTCGCGGTCGGCGGTTTCGCCGGCAAGTCGATGATGAAGCTCCGCGACATCCTCGGTGTGCTGCGTGAGTCGTACTGCCGCACCACCGGCATCGAGTTCATGCACATCCAGGACCCGAAGCAGCGCAAGTGGCTCCAGGACCGGGTGGAGCGCCCGCGCGCCCAGCAGCCCGAGCGCGAGGAGCAGCTGCGGATCCTGCGCCGGCTGAACGCGGCCGAGGCGTTCGAGACGTTCCTGCAGACCAAGTACGTCGGCCAGAAGCGGTTCTCGCTGGAGGGCGGCGAGTCCGTCATCCCGCTGCTCGACGCGGTCATCGACTCCGCCGCCGAGGCCCGCCTCGACGAGGTCGTCATCGGCATGGCCCACCGCGGCCGGCTCAACGTCCTCGCCAACATCGTGGGCAAGTCGTACGCCCAGATCTTCCGCGAGTTCGAGGGCAACCTCGACCCCCGGTCGATGCACGGTTCCGGCGACGTCAAGTACCACCTGGGCGCCGAGGGCACCTTCACCGGTCTGGACGGCGAGCAGATCAAGGTCTCGCTGGCCGCCAACCCCTCGCACCTGGAGGCGGTCGACCCGGTTCTGGAGGGCATCGCCCGCGCCAAGCAGGACATCATCAACAAGGGCGGCACGGACTTCACCGTCCTGCCGATCGCGCTCCACGGCGACGCGGCCTTCGCGGGCCAGGGCGTCGTCGCCGAGACGCTCAACATGTCGCAGCTGCGCGGCTACCGCACCGGCGGCACCGTGCACGTGGTGATCAACAACCAGGTCGGCTTCACCGCCGCCCCGGAGTCCTCGCGCTCCTCGATGTACGCCACCGACGTGGCGCGCATGATCGAGGCGCCGATCATCCACGTCAACGGCGACGACCCCGAGGCCGTCGTCCGGGTCGCGCGGCTCGCCTTCGAGTTCCGCCAGGCGTTCAACAAGGACGTCGTGATCGACCTCATCTGCTACCGCCGCCGCGGTCACAACGAGGGCGACAACCCGGAGTTCACCAACCCGCAGATGTACACCCTGATCGACAAGAAGCGCTCGGTGCGCAAGCTCTACACCGAGTCCCTCATCGGTCGCGGCGACATCACGCTGGAAGAGGCGGAGCAGGCGCTCCAGGACTTCCAGGGCCAGCTGGAGAAGGTCTTCGCGGAGGTCCGCGAGGCCACCTCGCTGCCGGCCCCGGCGCACACCCCCGAGGTCCAGCCGGAGTTCCCGGTCTCCGTGACCACGGCGATCTCCCCGGAGGTCGTGAAGGTCATCGCCGAGTCCCAGGTCAACATCCCCGACCGGATCACCGTCCACCCCCGCCTGATGCCGCAGATGCAGCGCCGCGCGGCCTCGGTGGAGAACGGCACGATCGACTGGGGCATGGGCGAGACCCTGGCCATCGGTTCGCTGCTGATGGAGGGCACCCCGGTCCGGCTCGCCGGCCAGGACACCCGCCGCGGCACCTTCGGCCAGCGGCACGCGGTCCTCGTCGACCAGGTGACCGGCGAGGACTACACCCCGCTGCTCTACCTCTCCGACGACCAGGCCCGTTACAACGTCTACGACTCGCTGCTCAGCGAGTACGCGGCGATGGGCTTCGAGTACGGCTACTCGCTGGCCCGTCCGGAGTCGCTGGTCGTCTGGGAAGCCCAGTTCGGTGACTTCGTCAACGGCGCGCAGACCGTCGTGGACGAGTTCATCTCCTCGGCCGAGCAGAAGTGGGGCCAGACCTCCGGCGTCACGCTGCTGCTGCCGCACGGCTACGAGGGCCAGGGCCCGGACCACTCGTCCGCCCGCCCCGAGCGCTTCCTCACGCTGTGCGCGCAGAACAACATGACGGTCGCCATGCCGACCCTGCCGTCGAACTACTTCCACCTCCTGCGGTGGCAGGTGCACAACCCGCACCACAAGCCGCTGATCGTCTTCACCCCGAAGTCGATGCTCCGTCTCAAGGCGGCCGCGTCGAAGGTGGAGGAGTTCACCACCGGCGGCTTCCGCCCGGTGATCGGCGACGACACGGTGAACCCGGGCGACGTCCGCAAGGTCGTCTTCTGCGCCGGCAAGGTCTACTACGACCTTGAGGCCGAGCGCACGAAGCGCGGCGTCACGGACACCGCGATCATCCGTCTGGAGCGCCTGTACCCGCTGCCGGGTGCCGAGCTCCAGGCCGAGATCGCCAAGTACCCGAACGCCGAGAAGTACCTCTGGACCCAGGAGGAGCCGGCCAACCAGGGCGCCTGGCCGTTCATCGCCCTGAACCTGATCGACCACCTGGACCTGGCCGTCGGCGCGGACGTCCCGCACGGCGAGCGCCTGCGCCGCATCTCGCGCCCGCACAGCTCGTCCCCGGCGGTCGGCTCGGCCAAGCGCCACCAGGCCGAGCAGGCACAGCTGGTCGCCGAGGTCTTCGAGGCCTGACCCGCTGCTGTACGAACCGAAGGGCCCGGCCCCCGCGAGCAATTCGCGGG
>NZ_JBHXTM010000005.1:13911-256439 GCF_042677325.1 Streptomyces sp. NPDC127117 | reverse complement strand
CGGTCAGGCCAGTCCTACGCCAGTACTACGCCATTCCCGTCCTACGCCTTCGGGGCCACCTTGGAGAGCCCGTTGATGATGCGGTCCATCGCGTCGCCGCCCGTGGGGTCGGTCAGGTTGGCGAGCATCTTCAGGGTGAACTTCATCAGCAGCGGGTGGGTCAGGCCGCGCTGGGTGGCGACCTTCATGACCTTCGGGTTGCCGATCAGCTTCACGAAGGCGCGGCCCATCGTGTAGTAACCGCCGTAGGTCTCCTTGAGCACCTTCGGGTAGTTGTTCAGGGCCAGTTCGCGCTGGGCGGGTGTCGCGCGGGCGTGGGCCTGGACGATGACGTCCGCGGCGATCTGACCCGACTCCATGGCGTACGCGATGCCTTCGCCGTTGAACGGGTTGACCATGCCGCCCGCGTCACCGACGAGCAGCAGGCCCTTGGTGTAGTGGGGCTGGCGGTTGAAGGCCATCGGGAGGGCGGCGCCGCGGATCGGCATCGTCATGTTCTCGGGGGTGTAGCCCCAGTCCTCCGGCATCGAGGCGCACCATGCCTTGAGGACCTCGCGCCAGTCCAACTCCTTGAACGCGGAGGAGGAGTTGAGGATGCCGAGGCCGACGTTGGACGTGCCGTCGCCCATGCCGAAGATCCAGCCGTAGCCGGGCAGCAGCCGGTCCTGGGGGCCGCGGCGGTCCCACAGCTCCAGCCAGGACTCCAGATAGTCGTCGTCGTGACGGGGCGAGGTGAAGTACGTACGGACGGCGACGCCCATCGGGCGGTCCTCGCGGCGGTGCAGTCCCATGGCGAGCGACAGCCGGGTGGAGTTGCCGTCGGCGGCGACGACGAGCGGGGCGTGGAAGGTGACCGGGGTCTTCTCCTCGCCGAGCTTCGCGTTGACGCCGGTGATGCGGCCGGTGCGGTCGTCGATGATCGGGGCGCCGACGTTGCAGCGCTCGTGCAGCCGCGCGCCCGCCTTCTGTGCCTGGCGGGCCAGTTGCTCGTCGAAGTCGTCGCGCTTGCGGACCAGTCCGTAGTCCGGGTACGAGGCGAGGTCGGGCCAGTCCAGCTGGAGGCGGACGCCGCCGCCGATGATGCGCAGGCCCTTGTTCCGCAGCCAGCCGGCCTCTTCGGAGATGTCGATGCCCATGGAGACGAGCTGCTTGGTGGCGCGCGGGGTGAGGCCGTCGCCGCAGACCTTCTCGCGGGGGAAGGCCGTCTTCTCCAGGAGCAGGACGTCCAGTCCGGCCTTGGCCAGGTAGTACGCGGTGGTGGAGCCGGCCGGGCCTGCCCCGACGACGATCACATCCGCGCTGTGTTCGGAGAGGGGCTGCTCGGTCACGGTCGGATCTCCCGAGGACTCGAAATCACGTGCCGCGCGGCACCTGTCCCATGCAGTCTATTGGGGTCCACCGATCAACGTTCCGAAGGGCTCCCAGATGTCGACCGTGCTTCCCGGTGCTCCCTCCGTACAACTGCGCGTTCCGATCGACGAGGACGCGCTGTCCTGGCATCGCGCGTTCGACGATCCCGAGGTGATGGAGTTCTTCGGCGGTGCGTCGGAGGAGCTCTCGATGTACGAGGAGTGGACCGCCCGGCAGCGCAGACTCGACGCCGAACTCGGCTACTGCCTGTGGACGGTGCTGGACGAGGACGGCGAGGTGGCCGGTTTCACGGGCGCGCAGCCCTGGCCGCGGACCGATCACGGGCCGGTCGGCGAGATCGAGATCGGCTGGCGGCTGGCCCGGACGGCCTGGGGCCGGGGGTACGCCACCACCGCCGCGCGCCTCACGCTGGAGCGGCTGCGCGCGGCCGGGGTGGAGCGGGTGGTGGCGACGATCGACGCGGGGAACGAGCGGTCCGTGGCCGTGGCCCGGCGGCTGGGGATGGAGCGGGCGGAGAGCTTCACGGCGCCGGGGACCGGCCGGGAAGTGGTGTGCTTCCGGCTGGCCCTGGCGCCGTGAACGCGGACGTCAGTCGATGTCGTTGAGCATCCACGTGGACAGGGCGGTGTCGAAGATCCGCCGGGCGCCCGGCCACTCGCTGTCGCGCTCGGTGGTGTAGACGGCGTACTCGGTGCCGTCGTCCGCGATGTGGCTCTGGTCGATCGCGTGGATCGTCTCGCCGCTCTCCCGGTCCTCGTAGGTGTACTCCCAGATCGCGCCGGGCCGCCCCTGGAAGGTGTTGGCCGCCAGTTCGATGCGGCGGTAGTTCTTCTGGTTGGCCTCGGCGGTCCGCTCCAGCGTCACGAAGTTCTCGTACGAGCTGTACGGGGCGTTGCGGATGACACCGACCTTGAGCGCGGCCCGGCCGGTGGAACCCGCGTAGGTGATCTGGTGGTTCTTCTCGCTCCGCCGGTCCCAGACCGTGGGGACGGCGAAGGAGAAGCCCGCGGTGTCGGAGACGAGCCGGAAGCCCTCGGGAACGCTGGGGGCGGCGGGGGCGGACGGGGTGGCGGAGACGGTGGAGGCGGACGGGGTGGCGGCGGAGGTCTGTTGCTGCGTCGGCTCGGCCGGGGGTGCCTGGCTGTTCCGGGCCTCGGCGGTGGGCCTGTCGTCCTCGACCGCTCCGGCCCCGCCCCCGCCGTCCGTCAGGGCCAGAACCCCGGCCGTCGCGCCACCACCGACGAGCAACGCCGCGACGAGGGTGCCGGTCCAGATCAGGGCGGAGCGCTTGCGGGAGCCGGGCGGGGCGGTGGGCGCGGGTGCGGGCTCGGTGGGCAGTGCGACGGTCTGCATGCCGTACGGGGTCGGCGCCGCGGTCGGGGGCGGGGTCGGGTCCGCCGTGGCAGAAGGGCCGTACGGGGCCGGCGTCGGCGGGACGACCGCCGTCGGGGCCTCCGGCGCCACGCCCGGCAGCGGCGGCATCGGCGTCGACATGGGCGTGGGCACGGGCCCCGGCATCGGTCCCGGCATCGGCGTCCGCGGCGCGAGCGGAGCCGCCCGCCTCGTCAGCCGCAGCAGATGCGGTGCCACGAGCACCGCGCCGCCCACCCACAACAGGCCGAACAGCAGCGCGTCCGACACGCTCGTCGCCAGCTCCGCCGTGCCCTGGCCGCCCATGTCCCCGAAGTCGCCGGACAGCTCGACGGACACTCCGCCGATGCCGCTGAGCACCAGGAACATCGCGAGGAACAGCGCGCCCGCGGTGGCCTGTTCGCGGCGGTCGGCCGAGCGTCGGGCGGCCCGGATCCCTAGGGTGAGCGCGCAGAGGAGACCGATGGCCAGCGCTCCGGTCACCGCCCAGCCGTTCACTTCCTCGCCCAGTTCGGACAGCCCGACGGAGCCGTGCTCGATGCCCGAGCCGAAGAGGTTCACCTGCCCGCGCATGTCGTACTCGACCGGGGCGCCCCAGCTCAGCCCGAGCACCGCCAGGCCGATGTTCGGCAGCAGCGGCAGTGCGATCAGCATGGCCTCACCGTCCACGCCGTCGGTGTTGGCGTACACGATGTACCCGGCCAGGCCGCAGAGCAGGAGCACTGCGCCCAGCGCCCCTACGGCCGTTCCCGCCGCCCGGACCGTGGTGAGCGCCGCCGGGCGCGCGGCCAGCCACTGTGCCGCGGCGTCGCGCTGGAGTACGCCGCCGGTGACGAGCAGCGAGATGACCAGCGCCCCGAGCGTGGCGAGGAGCGGCGCGGACGAGACGGACACGCCCGCGACATCGGGCTGGGCGAACAGCCCCAAAACCAGGACGGCGGCGGAGGCCACCAGGGCGATCCGTACCGCCGCCTCCAGCCCGCCGCCCTGCGCGCGGGCCCGGCGGGCGCCGAGGATCAGCGCGCCCGCCCACAGCACGGTGACGGTCAGCGGGACCACGGACAGCGAGGCGCCGCCCTGCGACATGCCGCCGTCGTCTCCGTAGTACCCGCTGCCCTCGAACCCGCCGCCGACCGGGCCGGTGGACCGCAGATCGAAGCCGCCGCCGAACGCCTGGAGCAGCATCGCCAGCGCGATCCGCAGCCGGTCGCCCCAGCCGACGACGATGTCGTCGCCCTGCCCGTACGAGGGGATGGCGAGCGCCACCGCGAGCGCCAGGATCAGTCCGGTGGGCCAGGCCGCCGCCTTGGCCGATCCGGCCCAGTCGCCCCGGAAGGTCCGGCCGAAGAACGCGCCGAGGGGCGGCGGAACCGCAGGGCCCGCCGGGCCCTGCGACGGTGGCCCAGCGGCCGGCATCGGCGCGTGGCCGGGCGGCGGGGGCTGGTGGGACGGCGGTCCGAACGGCTCGGACCGGGGTGGAGCGTCCGGCATCGCCGGCGGGGCGGCGGCCGGTGCCGGATCGGCGGCCGTCGGGCGTTCGCGCCCGCACTTCATACAGAAGCGCGCCCCGTCCGGGGCCTGTGTTCCACAGAAGGGGCAGTACAACGGCATGCGGGCTCCGGCGGCAGGAACGGGGAGGGGGACGATGTCGGGGAAGACATGTGCGTTTCAACGGACACGTCTACCCCGCCGCCCGGTTCCCCGCTCCGGAATTCACCGAAGCGTCGTCCACGGAGAAGCTGCCTGCGGAACGGTCCTCAGGGGCGGACGCCCCGGTGCAGCGCCACCACACCACCGGTGAGGTTGCGCCAGGCGACCTTCGACCAGCCGGCCCGCTGGAGCGCGGCCGCGAGTCCGGGCTGGTCGGGCCAGGCGCGGATGGATTCGGCGAGGTAGACGTACGCGTCGGGGTTGGAGGACACCGCGCGTGCGACCGGCGGCAGCGCCCGCATCAGGTACTCGGTGTAGACCGTGCGGAACGGCGCCCAGGTCGGCTGCGAGAACTCGCAGATCACCACCCGGCCGCCCGGCTTGGTCACCCGGTACAGCTCGCGCAGCGCCGCGTCCGTGTCCTGGACGTTGCGGAGCCCGAAGGAGATCGTCACGGCGTCGAAGGTCTCGTCGCGGAACGGCAGCCTGGTGGCGTCGCCCGCGGTGAAGGGCAGCCAGGAGTTGCGCTTCTTGCCCTCCTGGAGCATGCCGAGGGAGAAGTCGCACGGCACGACGTACGCGCCCGTCGCGGCGAACGGCAGCGACGACGTCGCCGTGCCCGCGGCCAGGTCGAGGATCTTCTCCGCGGGCCGGGCGTGCACCGCCTTCGCGACCTCCTTGCGCCACAGCCGGGCCTGGCCGAGCGACAGCACATCGTTGGTGAGGTCGTAGTTCGCCGCCACGCCGTCGAACATCGTGGCGACTTCGTGCGGCTGCTTGTCCAGGGATGCTCGGGTCACCCACCCATTCAAGCAGCCCGGTCCGGGGCGCTCCGCGCCGGTCGCAAGTCGTTACCCGAGTGGACTGAACCAATCCGTTCAACCGACGGTCAGACAGGAGGGGGCAACGAGCCACCGGGATCCAGGGGGGAGCCGAGATGTCCGTACGAGACGCACGCGTCCGGTCACAGCCGGAACGCCGCCGAGGGCGCCTGCTCGTCGCCGCCGCCGTCCCGGTGGCGCTGCTCTGTGCCGCCGCCGTGCTGGGGCCCCGGGAGAGCACCGGCGCCGAGGGGAAGGCGTCCGCACCGTCCGCGTCCGGGAGTTCGCCGGGCACCGGCACGTTCACCGTCGCGGATGCGCCCGATACGGGCAAGCGCGAGGGCAAGGGCAGTGGCGCGGGCAGGAGCGGGGAGATGGCGTACCGGGTCGAGGTGGAGAACGGATCGGGCGTCGACCCGGACCGGGCCGCCGCCGAGATCGCCCGGATCCTGGCCGCGCCACGCGGCTGGGCGCACCACGGCAAGCACACCTTCCGCCGGGTCTCCGAAGGACCGGCCGGGCTCGTCGTCCGGATCGCCACCCCGGCGACCACCGACGCCATCTGCGGCAAGAGCGGCCTCGACACCCACGGCGAGGTCAACTGCCGGGTCGGCGCCGACGTCATGGTCAACCTCAAGCGCTGGCAGCGGGGTTCGCCCGAGTTCCACGGCCCGCTCGCCGAGTACCGGGCCCTGATCATCAACCACGAGGTCGGCCACTGGCTGGGCCACGGCCACGAGACCTGCCCGGGCAAGGGCCGCCCCGCCCCCGCGATGATGCAGCAGATATACGGGCTGAAGGGGTGCGTCTCCAACGCCTGGCCGTACGACGCCGAGGGCCGCTATCTGGGCGGCCCGCAGGTCCCGTGACCCGGCCCGCCGTACGTACGTATCAGCCGTACGTACCGGCCGTACGTATCAACTGCGGCGGAAGACCAGCCGGCCGCCGAGCACCGTCGCCGTGCAGCTCCCGGCACCCTCGGCGCGCAGCGCCGCCAGGTCCGGTACGTCGAACACCGCCAGGTCCGCGGGCCCGCCGACGGCCAGCGCCGTCGCGAACGCGTCGGGCGGCTCCGGTACGGACGCCAGCGGGTCGAGCGACGCCTCTTCCGGCGCCGGGCCGGGGGCGTGGACGCGCAGCCCCGAGCGGGCGACCGCGGTACGCACGGCGGGGCGGGTGAACGGGCCCCGCACGGCGGTCGTGCCGTGCCGCAGCATCCGTTGCAGCCCGCGCCGGGCGCTCGCGCCCCAGCGGGCGTCGTCCATGCCCAGGGCGGTGAGCGCGTCACCGGTGAGCGGTTCGGTGCCGTGCTCGTCGGCCTCGCGCGGGTCCGGGTGGTAGGCGGCCTCCAGCAGTGCCGGGGCCGCCGCGTTCAGCAGCCCGGGGGTGATCAGCCCGGACCACCGCCTGACCCTGGCCCGCGGACGGGCGGCGGTCAGCTCCGCGTACCCGCCGATGGCGACGACCGCGCCGCCGTCCACGGCCACGGAGTCCGCCCCGTCCGGGGCGCCGATGACCGCGTCGGCGGCGTGCACCGTCAGCAAGGCCGCCTCGGACCCACTGCCGATCGGGGGGCGGCGTCAGTTGGCATTGAGGAGCTTCAGCTCCGGGTGGGCCGTGCCGCCGTCGATGGCCGTGGACGAGATGTGCGAGACCACGCGGTCGTCGACCGGGTCGTTGGCCGGGTCGTCGTGGACGACGAGGTGCTCGTACGTGGTGGCGCGCTGGGCCGGCACCCGGTCCGCCTTGCGGATCAGGTCGATGATCTCCAGGCGGTTGGAGCGGTGCTTGGCACCGGCCGAGGAGACGACGTTCTCCTCCAGCATGATCGAGCCGAGGTCGTCGGCGCCGTAGTGCAGCGACAGCTGGCCGACCTCCTTGCCGGTGGTCAGCCAGGAGCCCTGGATGTGGGCGACGTTGTCCAGGAAGATCCGGGCGATGGCGATCATCCGCAGGTACTCGAAGAGCGTGGCCTGCGTACGGCCCTTCAGCTTGTTGTTCTCCGGCTGGTACGTGTACGGGATGAACGCGCGGAAGCCGCCCGTCCGGTCCTGTACGTCGCGGATCATCCGCAGGTGCTCGATGCGCTCGGCGTTGGTCTCGCCGGTGCCCATCAGCATGGTGGAGGTGGACTCGACACCGAGGCGGTGCGCCGTCTCCATGATCTCCAGCCAGCGCTCGCCGGACTCCTTGAGCGGGGCGATCGCCTTGCGCGGCCGGGCCGGCAGCAGCTCGGCGCCGGCTCCCGCGAAGGAGTCGAGTCCGGCGGTGTGGATGCGCTGGATGGCCTCCTCGACGGAGACCTCGGAGATCCGGGCCATGTGCTCGATCTCGGAGGCGCCCAGCGAGTGGATGACCAGCTGCGGGAACGCCTTCTTGATCGCGGAGAAGTGCTCCTCGTAGTACTCGACGCCGTAGTCCGGGTGGTGCCCGCCCTGGAACATGATCTGCGTGCCGCCGAGTTCGACGGTCTCCGCGCAGCGGCGCAGGATGTCGTCGAGGTCGCGCGTCCAGCCCTTGTCGGTGTCCTTCGGCGCGGCGTAGAAGGCGCAGAACTTGCAGGCCGTGACACAGACGTTCGTGTAGTTGATGTTGCGCTCGATGATGTACGTCGCGATGTGCTCCGTACCGGCGTAACGGCGTCGGCGTACGGCGTCGGCGGCCGCACCCAGTGCGTGCAGCGGCGCCGAACGGTAGAGGTCGAGCGCCTCCTCCGGAGAGATCCGACCGCCCTCGGCGGCTCGGTCGAGGATGGGCTGAAGGTCGGCCTTCTCGGTCACCGGGCTGTCACCTTTCGGCGGTTTTTCAACGGATCTACGGACCGGTTCAGCGTACGCCAGCCCCTCTCGGGGTCAGCCGCCGGACCTGGTGAGCGTGGCGTACGGCAGGCCCGCGCCCCGCTCCTCGGACCGGAAACGCAGGGTGCCGTCGGAGGCCAGGGTGAAGTGGACGTCGGTGGTGGTGGAGGTGCACAGGGCCGGGGTGCTGGGCCGGTCCGGATCGACGCGTTCGTGGAGCGTCAGCTCCTCGGCGGTGCCGGAGGTGAGGCTGGCGACGCTGTTGCAGCTGACGGTGACTCCGAGGCTGGAGACCTCGGTGTTCATCCGGACCACGTCCGTGCCCTTCTTGCCCGCGGTGAAGACGGCGGTGAGGGTGCCGTGCGGCGCCCCGGTGGTCTTCTCGGTGGCCGGGCCCTTCCAGGTGCCGATGAACGCCTTCGGCAGCTCGGCGATCTGCTCCGGGCTCGCGGTGCCCGGGTCCGTGGGCTGTGACGGCCGGGTGGACCCGGTGGCGGCGGGCGGGGCGCTGCCGACGTTGCCGTGCTCGGCGCTGTTCCGGCCGCCGCCGCCCGGCATCAGATCGAAGAGGAACGCGCCGCCCACGGTCACGGCGGCCAGGGCGCCCGCCACCGCGAGGGCGACGGTGCAGCTGAGCCGCCGGCCGCGGTGCGCGTCCGGCCGGGCCGGGCCGCTGTCCGCGCTGACCGTGACGGAGAAATGCGGGTCGGACGCGCGCTGTCCGGGCAGCTCGGAGGCCCCGGTCCGCGGCGGCCCGGACGCCCTCGACGTCCTGGCCGACCGGGCCGCGCCCGCGGTCGCGGGCCACGAGGGCAGTACGCCCGGATGGGACAGCCGGGTCGGGTCGTGCGTGGGGAAGGGCTCGGCCGGTGAACCGAACCCACCGCCCAGGCCCCCGGCACCGCTCGCGCCGCTGCCCCCGCCGGCCCCGTCGGCACCCCACTCCGCGCCGCTGAACGGCACCGGCCCCGACTGCACCGGCGCGTCCTGCGGCTCCAGGTCCAGCAGCGCGACCGCGGCCCGGCTGACCTCGCGCACCAGCGGTCCGGGCAGCCAGCCGGCCGCGACCAGCGCGGCGGCCCCGCCCGGCGCGAGCCGCCGGGCCAGCTCCATGGGCGTGGGCCGGTCCTCGGGCTCCTTCGCCAGGCACCCGGCGACCAGCTCCCGCAGGTCCCCCTCCAGCTCCCCCAGCTCGGGCTCCTCGTGCACCACCTTGTAGAGGAGTACGGCCGAGGAGTCGCCGAGGAAGGGGGCGGTACCGGTCGCCGCGTACGCGAGCACCGCGCCGAGCGAGAAGACATCGGCCGCGCCCGAGATGTCGACGCCCCGGATCTGCTCCGGTGCCATGTAGCCGGGCGAGCCGACCGAGACCCCGGTGGAGGTGAGCGAGGCGGTGGCACCGATGGCGTGGGCGATGCCGAAGTCGATCAGCCGGGGACCGTCCAGGGCCAGCAGCACGTTGGACGGCTTCACATCACGGTGGATGAGGCCCTGTCCGTGCACCGCGGCCAGCGCCTCCCCGAGTCCGGCGCCCAGCGTCCGTACCGCGTTCTCGGGCAGCGGGCCGTGCTCGGCGACCGCGGCGGAGAGCGCGGGGCCGGCCACGTAACCGGTGGCGACCCACGGAATGGGCGCGTCCGGGTCGGCGTCCAGCACCGGGGCCGTCCACTGCGCACCGATACGCCGGGCCGCGTCCACCTCGCGACGGAAGCGCGCGCGGAACTGCTCGTCCAGCGCGAAATGGGGGTGCACGACCTTGACCGCGACGGTGCGTCCGCCCGCGCTGCGCCCCAGATAGACCCGGCCCATGCCGCCCGCACCGAGCCTGCCGAGCAATCGGTAGGCACCGATGGTCAGCGGTTCGCCGGCTTCCAGCGGCTGCATATGGACACTCCCCCTGTGGACCGGCCTGACCTCCGACCGAAGCCTAGGGGGCGAAGGTCATCGGGTCACAGAGGAAACCATCCGCCTATTTCGCCCCTATGGGAACGAACAACGGCTTTCGACACAACAAAAGGCGTGAATGCGTCGTTCACCCGAGCGATTCCGGGGCAGGCCGGGACGTCCGGCGGACCGCCGTCCGGGAATCGGCTATTCGACGCGTATTAACCCGAATCGAGGCCGTACCGGCAGAAACGCATAGGGAGATGCGGCGGGAGATGTGGCGGGGGAAGGCACGGGAAGGGATAAGCGATCCCGAAAGGTACGGGATTCACCTATATCCCGGGGCATTCCCGCGCGAGGCGCACGCCCGGCGCCCTTTCCCCGGACCCGCGCCCCCGCGCCCCGCTCCGGTGTGCCTCAACCGCCGAGCAGTTCGACCTTCACGTCGGCCGGGAAGCCGGTCGTCGGACCGACCCGGCGCGCGAACTCCCGCACGCCCGCCAGCTGGTCCGGTCCGAAGCGGAAGTCCAGGGTCGTGAAGTACCGCTCCAGCACCTCCGAGTCGAAGGCCTCCCAGCGCGCCGCCTGCTCCGCGACCTTGGCGACCTCCTCCAGGGAGAGGTCCCGCGAGGCCAGGAACGCCTCGTGCACCTTGCCCACCCGGTCGGGCTCGGCCGCCAGGTAGTCCTTGCGGGCCGCCCAGACCGCGAAGACGAACGGCAGCCCGGTCCATTCCTTCCACATCTGCCCCAGGTCGTGGACCTGGAGGCCGAGCCGGGGCGCGTCGTGCAGGTTGGCGCGCAGCGCGGCGTCGCCGATCAGCACGGCGGCGTCCGCCTCCTGCATCATCAGGCCGAGGTCCGGCGGGCAGGTGTAGTAGTCCGGGCTGACCCCGTACCGCTCGGCGAGCAGCAGCTGGGCCAGCCGGACGGAGGTGCGCGAGGTCGAGCCGAGGGCCACCCGGGCCCGGTCGAGCTGGTCCAGCGGCACCTGCGACACGATCACGCACGACATGACGGGCCCGTCGCAGCCCACCGCGATGTCGGGGAAGGCGACCAGGTCGTCGGCGTTGCGCAGGTACTCGACCAGGGTGACGGGGCCGATGTCCAGATCGCCCCTGATCAGCTGCTCGCTGAGCTTCTCCGGGCTGTCCTTGGAGAGCTCCAGGTCGAGCAGGGTTCCGGTGCGCGCCAGCCCCCAGTACAGGGGAAGGCAGTTCAGGAACTGGATGTGGCCGACGCGCGGCCGGCTGCGACGGTCGTCGCCTGCGACGGTTGAGACGGTTGAATTGTCCACATCGCGAGGCTAGACCCGTGGCGCGATCCGGACGGCACCGGGGGCGCGGGGCGCACCCCATCTCACTCCCGGGGTGCTCCGGGAGAGTCCTCGGACCCCCTCCGTACGCCCGGAAGTCACCCTCGCGACACCCCTCCGTACGCCCGCTTCGTCAGCTCATCAGCGCGGCAATCAAACATCCGAGTGAAGTGATCTTTCCCTCTACCCTTCGATACACGCTGCGTGCTAGGCTCGACGCAAGTTGCAGTTTGGTTTCCCTTGCAGTACAGAGCCTGCGGAGCATGTAACCCGCAGGCTTTTGTAGTTTTCAGACTTCTTTGCAGGTTCTGGAGCAGGGCAACCCTTTGGCCCAAGGAGGGCTTATGGCTACCGGAACCGTCAAGTGGTTCAACGCTGAAAAGGGCTTCGGCTTCATCGCCCAGGACGGCGGCGGCCCGGATGTCTTCGTCCACTACTCCGCGATCAACGCGTCCGGGTTCCGCTCTCTTGAGGAGAACCAGGTCGTGAACTTCGACGTCACTCAGGGGCCCAAGGGTCCGCAGGCTGAGAACGTCACCCCGGCCTAGTTGCCCGGGTCGGCCGATCGCGGCCGGCTAGTAGTACCCAAGGAGCCCCGCTCCTCCGCTTCGGCGGGGAACGGGGCTCCTGCCTTTTCCGCTCCCTTTTCCCTTCCTCCTCCTCTTCTTCCGCTCCCCTTTTCTTCCGGAGCCGGCCCGAGGGGCGACTTCTTCCGGAGCCGGCCCGAGGGGCGGCGGCGCTTGACCTTGACACCGTGTGAGGCGGTGGGCTGGGAGACATCATGTTCACCATCGGAGACTTCGCCCGGTACGGACGGGTGTCGGCCCGGATGCTGCGTCACTACGACGCCATCGGGCTGCTGCGCCCGGACCGTACCGACCCCGCCACCGGCTACCGCTTCTACGGAGCCGCCCAGCTCGCCCGCCTCAACCGCGTCATCGCCCTCAAGGATCTCGGCTTCACGCTCCAGCAGGTGCGGGCCATCCTCGACGAGCAGGTGGGGCCGGAGGAACTGCGCGGGATGCTGCGGCTGCGCCGGGCGGAGCTGGAGGAGGCCATGAGGGCGGCGGCGGCGAGGCTGACGCAGGTCGAGGCGAGGCTCCGGTCGATCGAGAGCGAGGGAAGCATGTCCATGGACGATGTCGTGGTCAAGAATGTTGCCGCGGTACGGGTCGCCGAACTGACCGGCACCGCGGCCGGTTTCGGACCGGAGGACATCTCTCCGGTGATCGGCCCGCTGTACGACCGGCTGTTCCCGCTGCTGGACGAGGCGGGCGTCGCCCCGAGCGGCCCCGGGATCGCGCACTACGAGGACGCCCCGGAGGGCGGCGGCGCGATCGTCGTCCACACGGGGGTCACGGTGTCCGCCCCGGTGGGCCCGCTGGGCGACACCGGGATCACGGTGGTCGAGCTGCCCCCGCTGGAGGCGGCGACCGTCGTCCACCGGGGTTCGATGGACGGCGTGCTGCCGACGGCCCAGACGCTGGCCCGCTGGATCGACGCCAACGGCTACCGGTCCGCGGGGTACGCCCGGGAGATCAGCCTGGAGTGTCCCGAGGACCGGGACAAGTGGGTGACGGAGCTCCAGGAGCCGGTCACCCGGGCCTGACACCGCCATGAGAACCCGGGCCGGAGGGGGCGGAGCCTGAGGGGGCGTGCCGCAGCCCCTTCCGGCCCGGGTGGGTCAGGCTCCGGGCCCCGCCCACAGCCCGTCGTCCGTCAGTCCCAGCAGGTCGATCGCGTTGCGGCGCACGATCCGGTCCACCACATCGGCGTCCAGATGCCCCATCTGCGCCTCGCCGACCTCGCGCGACTTGGGCCAGGTGGAGTCGGAGTGCGGGTAGTCCGTCTCGTACAGGACGTTCCCGACGCCGATCGAGTCCAGGTTCTTCAGCCCGAAGGCATCGTCGAAGAAGCAGCCGAAGACGTGCTCGGCGAACAGCTCCGACGGCGGGCGGTGGACCTTGTCGGCGACTCCGCCCCAGGCCCGGTTCTCCTCCCAGACCACGTCGGCGCGTTCCAGGATGTACGGGATCCAGCCGATCTGTCCCTCCGCGTACATGATCCTGAGGTTCGGGAACCGTTCGAACTTGCCGCTCATCAGCCAGTCGACCATCGAGAAGCAGCAGTTGGCGAAGGTGATGGTGGAGCCGACGGCGGGCGGGGCGTCCGCCGAGGTGGACGGCATCTTCGAGGACGAGCCGATGTGCATGGCGATCACCGTCCCGGTCTCGTCGCAGGCCCGCAGGAACGGATCCCACTCGTCCGTGTGAATCGAGGGCAGTCCGAGGTGCGGGGGTATCTCGGAGAACGCCACCGCGCGCACCCCGCGCGCCGCGTTCCGCCGTACCTCGTCCGCGGCCAGCTCCGCGTCCCAGAGCGGGATCAGGGTGAGCGGGATGAGCCGGCCGTGTGCCTCGGGCCCGCACCACTCCTCGACCATCCAGTCGTTGTACGCGCGCACGCCGAGCAGCCCCAGCTCGCGGTCCTTCGCTTCGGTGAAGGTCTGGCCGCAGAAGCGCGGGAAGGTGGGGAAGCAGAGCGCGGACTGGACGTGGTTGACGTCCATGTCGGCGAGCCGGTCGCGGACCGAGAACGAACCCGGACGCATCTGCTCGTAAGTGATTATCTCCAGCTTGATCTCGTCCCGGTCGTAGCCGACCGCGGTGTCGAGCCGGGTGAGCGGGCGGTGCAGATCCTCGTACACCCACCAGTCGCCGATCGGCCCGTCGTCACCCTTCGCGCCCATCACGGGCGCGAACTTCCCGCCCATGAAGGTCATTTCCTTGAGCGGTGCGCGGACGATCCGCGGGCCGCGGTCGAGGTACTTGGACGGGAGCCGGTCCCGCCAGACATGAGGGGGCTCCACCGTGTGGTCGTCCACCGAGATGATCTTCGGGAAGGTCTCCATGAATACCACCGTAGCGCCGATCTGACGAACCGTCAGCTATCCGGACCGGACCCCGTGCGGTAATCGTTGTCGAGGGCTTGTGCAGAGAGTCACCCACTGCTGACGTGCCACCCAAGACAAGGCAGACTGTTGAGCGCGATACCAGCGGTACCGACCAATCCGGATCCACCCGCCCCGGACGGCACATGGGCGGGCAATCCAGGCGGGCAGCGTCAAGCACGATGGGCAGCACAGGCGGGGCGAGCAGGGCAGGGGGCAGCAATGGACCGTGACATCGGGCCACACGTGCGTGTTCCGGAGCAGCGCGCTCCACAACAGCGGTCGGCGGGCGCCGTCGATCTGCGTTTCTCCGTACTCGGTCCGGTACGGGCATGGCGGGACGGCGAAGCGCTGTCGTCCGGTTCGCCGCAGCAGCGCGCCCTGTTGGCGGCACTCCTGCTGCGTGGTGGCCGCACGGCCACCGCCTCGGAGCTCATCGACGCGATCTGGGGCGACGAACCGCCCTCGCAGGCGCTCGCCACCATACGTACGTATGCCTCCCGGCTCCGCAAGGTGCTCGACCCGCAGACGCTGGTCAGCGACGCCGGCGGGTACGCGATCCGGGCCGCCCACGACGCCCTGGACGTGACGGTGGCCCAGGAGCTGGCGGCCGACGCGGACAAGGCGCGGGCCTCCGGCGACCGCTGCCAGGCCCGGACCCTCCTCAACAAGGCGCTCGGGCTGTGGGACGGCGAGGCGCTCGCCTCGGTGCCCGGACCGTACGCCGAGAACCAGCGCACCCGCCTGGAGGAGTGGCGGCTCCAGCTCACCGAGACCCGTCTGGACCTGGACCTGGAGGTCGGCTGCCACGCGGAGGCGGTCTCCGAGCTGACCGCGCTCACGGCCGCGCACCCGCTGCGGGAACGGCTGCGCGAGCTCCTGATGATCGCCCTGTACCGCAGCGGCCGCCAGGCCGAGGCCCTCGCGGTGTACGCCGACACCCGCCGGCTGCTCGCCGACGAGCTGGGCGTGGACCCGCGCCCCGAGCTCGCCCAGCTCCAGCAGCGCATCCTGCGCGCCGACGAGGAACTCGCCCGCCCCGTGGACGAACCGGCACCCGCCCCGGCCCCGTTGCGCCCCGCCCAGCTCCCGGCCACCGTCCCGGACTTCACCGGCCGCGCCTCCTTCGTACGCGAACTGGGCGACCGGCTGGCGACCGCCGAGGGTTCGGTGATGGCCGTCTCGGCGCTGGCCGGCATCGGCGGCGTCGGCAAGACGACCCTCGCCGTGCACGTCGCCCACCAGGCGCGCACGCACTTCCCGGACGGCCAGCTGTACGTGGACCTCCAGGGCGCGGGCGCGCGGGCGGCGGAGCCGGAGACGGTCCTCGGCGCGTTCCTGCGCGCGCTGGGCACCGCGGACTCGGCGATCCCGGACTCCCTGGACGAGCGCGCCGCGCTGTACCGGTCCACGCTGGACGGCCGCCGCATCCTGGTCCTCCTCGACAACGCCCACGACGCGGCCCAGATCCGCCCCCTCCTGCCCGGCACCGCGGGCTGCGCGGCCCTGGTCACCAGCCGCGTCCGCATGGTCGACCTGGCCGGCGCCCACCTCGTCGACCTGGACGTGATGTCCCCGGAGGAGGCGCTCCAGCTCTTCACCCGCATCGTGGGCGAGGAGCGGATCAACTCCGAGCGGGAGGCCGCCCTCGACGTGGTCGCGGCCTGTGGTTTCCTCCCGCTCGCCATCCGTATCGCCGCCTCCCGCCTGGCCGCCCGCCGCACCTGGACGGTCTCGGTCCTGGCCGCCAAGCTCGCCGACGAGCGCCGCCGCCTCGACGAGCTCCAGGCCGGCGACCTCGCGGTGAAGGCCACCTTCGAACTCGGCTACGGCCAGCTGGAGCCCGCCCAGGCCCGCGCCTTCCGCCTCCTGGGCCTGGCGGACGGCCCGGACATCTCCCTGGCCGCCGCGGCCGCCCTGCTGAACCTGGACGTACACGCCGCGGAGGACCTCCTGGAGGCCCTGGTGGACACCAGCCTCGTGGAGTCGGCCGCCCCCGGCCGCTACCGCTACCACGACCTGGTGCGCCTCTACGCGCGTTCTTGCGCCGAGCGGGGCGAGGAGCCCCTGGAGGAACGGGAGTCGGCGCTGTCGCGGCTGCTGGACTTCTACCTGGCGACGGCGGCGGGGGTGTACGCGCTGGAGCGGCCGGGGGACCGTGCCGTCGCCCACCTGGTGGCCACCGAGCACCCGGGGCTCGAATTCACCGACGGGCACGCGGCGGTGGACTGGCTGTACAGCGAGGCCGATTCACTGCTTGCCTGCGCCCATCAGAGCGCGTCGAGCGGAATGCTGCAGCGCGCCGTCGACCTGCTCTGCGCGGCGAAGGACCTTGCCGAGTCGGGTGCGAACTCCCGCCAGTACGAGACCACCGGCGTAGCACTGCGCGACGCTGCGATGGCTGTCTCGGAACCTCGTTCCGAGGCACGGGCCCGCGCCTCGCTGTCCACCGTGTACCTCGTCTCCGGCCGTTTCGAGCTGGCCGACGAGGAAGCGCGGCACGCAATGGATCTGGCCAAGAGCACCAAGGACCCGATCCCCGCGTGCTGGGCACCCAACGACCGCGGCATCATCGCGTTCTACCAGGGAAGGCACGAAGAGGGAGAAAAGTTCCTGCAGGAGGCCATAGACAACTACCGCGCGGACGGGAACCTGGTCGGCGAGGCATCCGCGCTGTGCAACCTCTCCCGCATCCACGTGAACATGAACCGCACGGCCAGCGCGGTCGAGCTCGCCCAGCAGGGCACGGCCATCTTCGACGGAATGGGGCTCAGCCTCCGCACCGCGAACGGCCGGTTCGCACTGGGCATCGCGCTCACCCAGGCCGGCAGGCCGGCCGAGGCCTTGGAGGAGCTCGACGAGGCTCTGCGCGTGTTCCAGGGCAACCGCCAACGGCTCTGGGAGGGTTCGACCCATTTCCGGATGGCGGAGGCCCACCTGGCCGACGCGCGCCCCGCGCGGGCGGCCCAGCACGCGGAGCAGGCGCTGGCTCTGCGTGTCATCGGAGGTGAATGGATGCGGGGCAATGTTCTGATCACTCTGGGACACGCCCTCGAAAGCCTCGGTCAGATCGACCGGGCACATGCATGCTGGACCGAAGCCCTGGCCATCCACGAGCAGTTCGGGGCGGCGGAGGCCGACAAGGTCCGGGCCCTCCTCACCCCGGTCAGCGCAGCCTGAGGGGCTGAGGCCGGCGGAGAACCGGCGGCGTTCATCGAACGTTTATCGCCACTCGGCAGTCTTAGCCCATCGACCCGTCGTGTCGGGGGGCAGGCGGGTCGCACGGGGGACCACACCGCTAGGGTGAACGGCCCTGATATGCCCGTCCGGCAGCCCACGGGGGAGCAGCCGGACGGGCATCGCCGACCACGCAAGCAAGATCTTTGGGAGTTGACAGGCATGAGCGACGCACTGAAGCCGAAGACAGGTGCCGCCACGACGCAGGAGAACCACGCCGGCAGCCCGGGCAACGGCGCCGTCAAGCCGCTGGAGAACCACGCCGGCAGCGTGAGCGAAGACATCACGACTCTGGAGAACCACGCCGGCAGCACGCCGAAGGACCTGCTCAAGACGCAGGAGAACCACGCGGGTTCCGAGAAGGCCTGAACCTCACTCGACGGGGGTACGGCCGCGGCGGCGCGGAGGGGGAGCCGTCGCGGCCGTCGTACGTCCGGGGGAGCACAACGCAGGGGCACGAGCCGGTGGCTCGTGCCCCTGCGTTGTGCTCCGCTACAGCCCCCGCAGCTCCCCCTTCACCACCTTGCCGCTCGCGTTGCGGGGCAGTTCCTGCATGAATTCCACCGCTCGCGGGACCTTGTAGTTGGCCATCTCGCGGCGGGACCAGGCGATCAGGTCGTCGGCGGTCGCCGTCGCGCCGGGGCGGCGCACCACATAGGCCCTGCCCACCTCGCCGAGGCGGGGGTCGGGGACGCCGATGACCGCCACGTCGGCCACGTCGGGGTGCAGGCCGAGGAGCTGTTCTATCTCGGCCGGGTACGCGTTGAAGCCGCCGACTATGAACATGTCCTTGATCCGGTCGGTGATCCGGAGGTTGCCCGCCTCGTCGAGGACTCCCACGTCGCCGGTGTGGAGCCAGCCGTCCGGGGAGATCGCGGCGGCCGTGGTCTCCGGGTCCTCGAAGTAGCCCTGCATCACGTTGAAGCCGCGGACCAGGACCTCGCCGGGCTCGCCGGGCTCGGCCAGTACGCGGATCTCGGTGTCCGGGATCGCGCGGCCGGAGGTCGAGGCGATCGTCCGGGCCGGGTCGCCCCGGCGGCACATCGTGACGATGCCGCTCGCCTCGGAGAGGCCGTACGCGGTGAGGACCGTGGCGATGCCCAGCTCCGTGCGCAGGCGTTCCACCAGTCTCAGCGGGACCACCGCCGCGCCCGTCACCACCAGACGGAGGGCGGACAGGTCATGGGCGGAGCGCGCGGGGTGGTCCAGGAGGGACTGGTGGAGGGTGGGTGGGCCGGGCAGCACCGAGATGCGTTCGGCGGCGATGTTGGCCAGGGCCGTGTCCACGTTGAAGACCGGCTGCGGGACCATCGTCGCGCCCCGCATCAGGCACGCGATGATGCCCGCCTTGTAGCCGAAGGTGTGGAAGAAGGGGTTCACGATCAGATAGCGGTCGCCCTCGCGCAGATCCGCCAGTTCACTCCAGATCGCGTAGCAGCGCAGGGTCTGGGCGTGGGTGATGACCGCGCCCTTGGGCCGGCCGGTGGTGCCCGAGGTGTAGATGATGTCGGAAGGGGCCGAGGAGGCGATCGCGTCGGCCCGGGTGCGCACCTCGGCCCCGGACACCTCCTCCCCCGCCGCCAGGAAGTTCTTCCAGGTGACGTAGTCGTCTGGGGCGGAGTCGGCGAGCACCACCACCCGTTCCAGGTGCGGGAGCCGTACGTCCGCCCGGCGCAGCGACGCCACGTACGACGTGCCGAGGAAGGTGCCGGTGACGAAGAGGAGCTTCGCCCGGCTGCGTTGCAGGATGTACGCCGCTTCGGTGCCCTTGAAGCGGGTGTTGAGGGGGACCAGGACCGCACCGGCCGTCACCGCCCCCAGCGCGGAGACGATCCAGTCCAGGGTGTTCGGCGCCCAGACCGCGACCCGGTCCCCCGGTTCCACGCCCGAGGCCATGCACGCGGCGGCGGCCCGCTCCACGCGGTCGCCGAGTTCGGCGTACGAGACCCGGGTGCGGCCCTCGACGACCGCCTCCCGGTCCCCGTACCGTCGGGCCGCCGCCCGGATCAGCCTCGGGATGCTGCCCCACTCCTCGTCACCGCGCATCGTTCGCCCTCCTGACGCAGTAGCTGACTATCCGTCAGATTAGCTGTAGCCTCAGCCGCTGTCAGCAGTCATGACGGCCTGGGAGGTGGCGGTGACAGCACTCAAGGACGCGACGGCGATAGCCGGCATAGGACAGACGGCCTTCGCGAAACAACTGCCGGAATCCGAGAAGACCTTGGCCTGCCGGGCCATCGTCGCGGCGCTCGACGACGCGGGCATCGCCGCGTCGGAGGTGGACGGATTCGCCTCGTACACGATGGAGGAGACCGACGAGGTGGAGGTCGCCAAGGCCATCGGGGCCGGCGACGTCACCTTCTTCAGCAAGGTGGGGTACGGCGGCGGCGGCTCCTGCGCGACGATCGCGCATCTCGCCGCCGCCGTGGCGACCGGGCAGGCGAGCGTCGGTGTCGCCTGGCGGTCCCGTAAGCGGGGTTCGGGGCCCCGGCCCTGGAAGAACACCGCCGTGCAGCTGCCCACCCCCGCCCAGTGGACCCGCCCGTACGGACTGCTGCGGCCGGCCGACGAGATCGGGATGCTGGCGCGGCGGTACATGCACGAGTACGGGGCGACCCGCGACCACCTCTTCAACGTCGCTCTCGCCTGCCGCAACCGCGCCAACCAGAACCCGGACGCGGTGATGTACGAACGGCCGCTGACCCGCGACATGTATATGACCTCGCGCTGGATCAGCGAGCCGCTCTGTCTCTTCGACAACTGCCTGGAGACGGACGGGGCGCTGGCCTGCGTGATCGTCTCCGCCGAGCGGGCCCGTGACTGCCGGCAGAAGCCCGTCTACCTCCACTCCGTAGCCCAGGGGCTGCCCGCCCAGCACCACGGGATGGTCAACTACTGGAACGAGGACCCGCTCTCCGGACCCGCCTGGACGGCCGCCCGGCAGCTGTGGAAGCAGGCCGACTTCGGCCCGGACGACGTGGACGTCGCGCAGATCTACGACGCGTTCACCCCGCTCATCCCGCTCTCCCTGGAGGGCTACGGCTTCTGCGGACGCGGCGAGGGCGCCGCGTTCACCGAGGGCGGGGCGCTGGAGAGCGGCGGCCGGCTGCCCATCAACACCGGGGGCGGCGGGCTCAGCGAGGCGTACGTGCACGGCTTCAACCTGATCAACGAGGGCGTCAAGCAGCTGCGCGGCGTCTCCACCGCCCAGGTCCCGGACGCCCGGACCTGTCTGGTCACCGCCGGGGAAGGCGTCCCCACGTCCGCCCTGCTGCTGAGGAGTTGAGGAGTTGACCGCCATGGATGCCCTGCTGCTGCCCGTCGTGGACGAGGACGGCGCCCCCTTCTGGGAGTACGCGGCCCGCGGTGAACTCCGCGTCCAGGCGTGCGCCGCCCCTCAGTGCGGACGGCTCCGCTTCCCGCCCCGGCCGTGCTGCCCGCACTGCCAGTCCTTCGAGAGCGAGTGGCGGCCGATGAGCGGACGCGGCCGCATCTGGTCCTACGTACGGCCGCATCCGCCGCTGCTGCCCGCGTACGCCGCGCAGGCCCCGTACAACGCGGTGGTGGTCGAGCTGGCGGACGCCCCGCAGATCCGGCTGGTCGGCAACGTGGTGAGCGGTCCGGAGGCCCCGCTGGACTCCGTCGATCCGGAGCGGCTGCGGATCGGTGCACCGGTCCGGGCGGTGTTCTGCCCGGCCGGTCCCGGGGTGACCCTGGTGCGCTGGCTGCTGGAGAGGTGAGCGCGATGGCGCTGCGCACGGAGACGGACAAGGAGACCGGGGTCGCGCTCGTCACTCTCGACCGGCCCGCGAAGCACAACGCGATCGACCTGGCCACGGCCGCCGAACTGACCGCCGCCTGGCGGGCGTTCCGCTTCGACGACGGGGTGCGGGCCGTGGTCCTCACCGGTGCGGGCGGCCGGGCCTTCTGCACCGGGATCGACCGGGGCGTGGAGGTGCCGCAGCCCTCGTCCCCGTACACGATCGACGATCCGCTGATCGCGATCGGGCCGAAGGCCAACGACCTGTGGAAGCCGGTGATCGCGGCCGTGGAGGGGATGGCCTGCGGCGGGGCGTTCTATCTGCTGGGCGAGGCGGAGTTCGTGATCGCGTCCGAGGAGGCGACGTTCTTCGACCCGCACACGACGTACGGCATGGTCAGCGCGTTCGAGGCGATCTCGATGGCGCAGCGGATGCCGTTCGGCGAGGTGGCCCGGATGGCGCTGATGGGGACGGCGGAGCGGGTCTCGGCCCGTCGCGCGTACGAGACCGGGCTGGTCAGCGAGGTGACGGCGCCCGGTGGCGCGGTGGACGCGGCGCTGCGGGCGGCGGGTGTGATCGCCTCGTACCCGACGCGGGCGGTGCAGGGGACGGTGCGGGCGGTCTGGTCCGCTCGGGAGGCGGCCAGGGCACAGGCCATGGCCCATGCCCCGCACCTCGTCGCGCTCGGCAATCTGCCGCCGGAGCGGCAGGCCGAACTGTTCCGGGGGCGGGGCGGCAGCGAATTCCGGACGCGCTGACGGGGCGGCGGGCGGGGCCGTCGCCGGGCCGGCGGGTCAGTGGCTCAGCTCGGCCACGACGCGGCACTTCTTCACCTTGGAGACCTTGCGCGGGCTGTCCATCCGCACGGAGACGGTCCTGGTCTCGCCGCCCTCGGCGTCCACGCTGGCCTCACCGGTGTCGACGGTGTTGCCCCGTGCGTCGAGGAAGGCCACGTCGACCTCGTAGGTGTGCGAGCCGGTGGCGTTGGCGGTGAGCCTGACGGTGGAGGTGGTGACGGCCTTGCGCTTGCCCTTGCGGGGCTGGGCGCAGCGCAATACGTACGCCTGGGGCTCGTCGGTCGCCGTGGCGGTCGGGGTCGGCGTCCCGTAGTCGGTGCCGCCGGAGGAACTGCTCGACGAGTCGTAGTCATCGTCGTCGTAGTCGCTGCTGTGGTAACCGCCGTTGCTCTTCTTGGAGTTGGAGCAGCCACCGCCGCTGCTCGACCCGTGGCTCTTGCTCTTGCCACTGCGGCCACCGTGGCTGGAGGTCGAGAAACCGGTGAGCGCGAGCACCACCACGACCAGTACCGCGGAAAGCCTTATGTGCTGCCGCATCATCGATGCAGCCCCCCTTGTGTTGTTGTCCGTTTCTGCAGTTGTCGAACGACCGTCCGTCACGCTAGCGCAAGGTGGCGAGGGCCAGGGGCCGGGCGTAGCGTCGAGGCCGAGAGCGGTGCAGAGCTGTGACGCCGGTCCGTGGCACGCAGGAGGCCGATGATGATCCGCAACGTCCTCGGCTCGGTCCTCGCTCTCGCCGGAGCGGCGGCCGCCGTGCTGAGCCCCTTCCGTGACTGGTACGACGGTCGCCTCGGGCGTCACTACCGGGTCGACGAGCTGTTCACCGGCATCACGGCCGGCCGGCCCGGACCGCTGGGTTCGATCCTGGTCGCGTTCCTCTTCGCCGCCGTGCTGACGGTGGTGGGTGTGGTGCTGCGGTCGCGGCTGCTGGTGGCGACCGCGGGTGTGGTGGTGCTCGGGTTCACCGTGCTGTGGATGGTGCGCCAGGGGGAGTCGGTGGGCAGTCTGACGGTCGCGGGCGACGGTTCCGGGCTGGGGTGGGGCGTGGCCGGGGCGGCGGCGGGCGGGGTGCTGCTGCTGTTGGGCGCGGCGGTGATGTCGGGGCGGCGCGGTACCGGTCGCCGGTCGGTCCGCAAGGGGCACAACCAGCCGTACGCGGCGCCGGGCTCGGAGAACCCCGACACCTGGCCGCCGACGCAGGAGCCGGGGCCGTCCGTGCAGACGAGCACCCTGCCGGAGCCCGAGCCGGAGCTGTACACGGGGCCGGATCCGGCGGAACGGCACCGTCCGGCCGCGGGCCCGGGCCCGGACGGCCGGGACACGGCCCCGTACCCCGTCGTGCCGGACGAGGGCCCGGCCCCCGGCCCGGGCTCCGCGCCCGGCCCGGGCTCCGCCTCGGATGCGGACGGGCGCCCGCGCGGCTGAGGCCCTCCTCGCCCGGGTTCCGTCCTCGAACGCCGGACGGGCTGGATTTCGCTGCGGCCCGGTCCATGTACCGACCTGACCTCGGACCGGCTGGATTTCGCCGGACGGGCTGGATTTCGCCTTGCTACGCCCTGGCCCGGCTGCCGGTGCCCGTGCCCTTCAGCGCGTCCAGCGCGTACACGCAGCGGTCCTTGCTGCACGCGTACACGACACCGCCCTGCGCCACCGGCGACCCCGTGATCTCGCCGCCGGTCGCCAGCTTCCAGCGGAGCTGGCCGCCCGCAGCGTCCAGGGTGTACAGGACGTGGTCGGCGGAGCCGAAGTGGACGCGGCCGTCGGCGACCACCGGGGCGCCCACCACCTCGCCGCCCGCCGCGAACCGCCACTTCGGGGTGCCGGTGACCGCGTCGAGCGTGTACAGCGCGCTGCCGCTGCCGACATGGACGTTCCCGGCCGTCACCAGCACCGGTTCGATCGACTGGCGGGCCTCCGTGGCGATGCGCCAGCGGTCCTTGCCGGTCGAGGCGTCGAGCGCGTACACCGTGCCGAGGTAGTCGGCGAGGTACACCCCGCCGCCGGTGACGGCGGGGCCGGGCGCGAACGCGGGCGGGGAGAGGAAGACCGCGGGCGACTCGAAGTGCCAGCGCACATGCCCGGACACGTTGTCCACGGCCAGGACCCGGGCCCCGGCGCTGACGTAGACGAAGCCGTCCGGCGCCGCGGTCACCCGGACCGGCACCCCGCCGCAGGAGGCCGCGTCGCCGATGGGGTACGACCAGCGCTCGATGCCGGTACGGGCGTCGACGGCGCGCAGCCGGGCGTCCTGCCAGAGGTAGACCGTGCCGTCGTGGATCGCGGGTCCGGCCTCCGCCGTCTCGAAATCGGTCTGTACGCCACCGCTCTCCCAGAGCTTCTCGCCCGTGGACGCCTCCCACGCCTGGACGCCGCCGCCCCGGGTTCCGGTGACGACGGTGCCGCGGTCGGCCTTGAGGGAGTACACCCAGGCGTCCGTCTGGAGCCGCCACCGCTCGGCGCCGGTGGTCGCGTCCAGGGCGTACAGGGACGGACCGTCCGAGGCATGGATCCGGCCGCCCTCGACGGCCATCACCCAGGCCACGTCGCGGGTCTTGAACTGGCGCCGCCCGTTTCCGACGTCCAGGGCGTGCACCTCGAACGACGTGACGTAGAGGAGGTCCCCGGCGACGACGGGCGTTCCCCAGACGTCGTTGGACATCCGGAACCGCCAGGGCCGCCAGCGGTCCGGGCCGGGCGGCGGCTCGGGCGGCTGCGCGGGGCCGGGTACGGGCGCGGACGGGCCGGAACCGTTCACTCCGGCGGGCGGGCGCACCCAGCCGGTCGCGGGGCCCGCGTCCGTGGTGGCCGTGGCGGTGGCCCGGACGTCCTGGGCCCGCGGGCCGGGGCCGATCGGCACCTTCGCGCCGGGCAGCCGTACCGGACCGCCCGCGTCGGGGGCGGGCACCGGATCGGGGGCCTGGGGGCGCGGGTCGGTGTTGCGGCGCCAGCCGGGGTCGATGCCCGGCGGCGGACCGGGCGGCGGGCCGACGGGCGGGCCGGGCGGCGTGGGCCTCCGGCCGCCGCGGCGCTGCTCGATCATCGCGGTGGCGGAGGTCGGCAGCCAGGCGGAGGCGGTACCGCTGTCGTCGCCGCCGGAGGCGAAGAGGTGCGGGGCGAGCTGGGCCTGGAGGTCGGCGGGGGTGGGCCGCAGCGCGGCGTCCATCTGCATGCAGGACTCGATCAGCGGCCGCAGCTCGCCGGGCAGGCCCTCCAGGTCGGGGCCCTCGCGCAGCAGCATGAAGACCGTCTCGACCGGGTTGGCGCCGTGGAACGGCGCGTGGCCGGTCGCGGCGAAGACCAGCGTGGAGCCGAGCGAGAAGACATCGCTGGCGCCGGTGACGCTGCGGGAATCCCTGGCCTGTTCGGGCGACATGTAGGCGGGCGTGCCCACGGCGACGTTCGTCATGGTCAGCCGGGTGTTGGAGACCCCGGACGCGATCCCGAAGTCGATCACCCGGGGGCCGTCCTCTACGACGAGCACGTTCGACGGCTTCATGTCGCGGTGGACCAGCCCCGCGCCGTGGATCGACTGGAGCGCCTCGGCGATGCCGGCGGCCAGCCAGCGCACCGCCTGGACGGGCATGGGCCCGCACTCGCTCACTATCTCCTCCAGCGAGGGGGCCGGCACATAGGCGGTGGCCAGCCACGGCACGGCGGCGCGCGGGTCGGCGTCCACCACGGCCGCGGTGTAGAAGCCGCTGACGGCGCGGGCGGCCTCCACCTCACGCGTGAACCGGACCCGGAACAGCTGGTCCTCGGCGAGCTCCGTACGGACCGTCTTGATCGCCACGCGCCGGCCCGAAGCCGAGCGGGCGAGATAGACCAGCCCCATGCCGCCGGCACCGAGCCGCCCCAGCACCTCGAACGGGCCGATCCGCCTCGGGTCGTGCTGCGTCAGCTGCTCCACCACTTGCCCTGCCACCTCCCCGTACGAGCCTCAGGAACAGAAGCCCGCGAAAACCCGCCCTGTACGGCGTCTCACCACTGGGCACCACCCGGCGGTGCGCACCCCCGATTCTTCCTGGCTGAGGCCCTGGTTGCGAACCCGGGGGCGGATCGGGGTGTCACAGCTCACTCTGCCCCGTTCTCGGACACAGGGGGCTGAAGTACGGCGAAGACGGCGCCCTGATCGTCCTGGAGGACCGCCATCCGCCCGTACGGAATGTCGAAGGGGGCTGCGGAGATCCGGCCGCCGAGGCGTACGGCGTTCCCGGCGGTGCGGTTGCAGTCCTCGACCGCGAAGTAGCTGAGGAAATAGCTGGGCATCTCCGCCGGGAGCGCGTCGGTGATGACGCTGCGGCCGCCGACCGCGGTGTCCGGACCGGGCTCGGTGCCCGCCGGGGACCACATGCGGAAGCCGGCGGACCGGGAGTCGTCGGGCGCGGAGTCGCCGGACCGGGAGTCGTCCGGCCGCGTGTCGGAGTCTTCGGGTCCGGAGTCGTCGGGGCCGGAGCCTTCGGGTGCGGCGTCGTTGAATACGGCGTCGTCGGGTCCGGCGTCGCCGGGTCCGGCGTCGTCGAGGTCGGTGCCCTGGAAGCCGAAGACCCTCTCGTAGAAGGGATCCACCCGGTCCTTCTGCCGGGTGTAGACCTCGGTCCAGCAGAAGGAGCCGGGCTCGTTCTGCTTCTGGAAGCCCTCGCGGTCACCGGCCTGCCAGAGTCCGAAGACGGCTCCGCCGGGGTCGGCCGCCTGGGCGAGCACCCCGGCCCGGCCGGCCCGGACCGGCTCGGTGATCACCTGGCCGCCCGCCTCCCTGATCCGGGTCACGGACGCGACGATGTCGTCGGTGGCGAAGTAGATCCCCCAGGCGGTGGGCATCCGGCCGTCCTGCTTGGCGGCGAGCGCGGCGACGAGCTTCCCGCCGCTGAAGGCGTCCGCGTACGGCCCCTCACCGGCCCGGAAGGTCCAGCCGAACAGCTCGCCGTAGAAGCGCTTGCCCGCTTCCAGGTCGGGCAGCTGCACATCCACCCAGCACGGCGCGGATCGCGCGAATGCGGCCATGGGCCCGGGTCCTTCCCTTTGCGGCGGTCGTACGGCGCACGCGGCGGTCGAAGTTCGTCACAGTGACACTCGTCACAGCAAACGTAACCGCGGGTCGCACGCACCGCGCCCCGACCCGTCCGCATCGAACTCATTTTCGAAAGAAGGGTTCCATGCTCACGGCATCACGGAAAGTTATCCACGGAAGTTATCCACAGGCTGTTGATAAGACTTATCGCTCCGTGGTGCGCATACGTCGAAATCCGGCCACTCCCCCCACCACGTCTGCGGTGATCCCCATTTGCAGTCGGCCGAATCGCGCTCCGATCACCCCTCGGTAAGCTGACGGCATGACAGGACAAGTGCGCACCGTCGACGGCCGCGTGGCCGGTCGACGCGGACAGGCGACGCGGCAGAAGCTGCTCGACTGCCTCAGCGAGATGCTCAGCTCCTCGCCGTACCGGGACGTCAAAGTCATCGACGTCGCCCGGAAGGCGGGGACTTCACCCGCGACCTTCTACCAATACTTCCCCGACGTCGAGGGCGCCGTCCTCGAAATCGCCGAGGAAATGGCCAAGGAGGGCGCCGGGTTGACCGAACTGGTCGCCGGCCGCTCCTGGGTCGGCAAGGCCGGCTGGCAGACGGCCGAGGAACTCGTCGAAGGGTTCCTCGACTTCTGGCGCCATCACGACGCGATCCTGCGCGTGGTCGACCTCGGCGCGGCCGAGGGCGACAAGCGGTTCTACAAGATCCGCATGAAGATCCTGAACTCGGTCACCAACTCCCTCACCGATTCGGTGAAGGAGCTCCAGGCCAAGGGCAAGGTCGACAAGGAGGTCAGCGCCGCCGCGATGGCGGGCTCGCTGGTCGCGATGCTGGCCGCCGTCGCCTCGCACCAGAAGGGTTTCACGACCTGGGGTGTGAAGCAGGCCGAACTCAAGCCGAACCTCGCCCTGTTGGTGCATCTGGGCATCACCGGCAAGAAGCCCACGAGGTAGCGCAGGCGCCGACGGCCCCTTCCCCACCGGGTTCGCGCGGCCGTCCCGGGCGCCCCAGGTCCTGTCTCACCGACGGCGGGCCACGCATTGTGGTCCGCCGTCGGTGCACCCGGACCGGGTCACGGCGCACGGCCCCTTCCCCGCACTTCCCGGCTCTCCGGCTCCCGCTGCCCAGCTCCTCCGCTTCTTCGCTCCTCGGCTCTCCCGCTTCCCGCTCCCCCGGCTCAGGACGCGGCTTCGTCCCGCCCGCGCAGCCTGAAGAGCCGGATCTCCCGCTCCACCCGCGCCTGGTAAGTCGCGTACGGGGGCCAGAACTTCAGCGCCGCCCGCCACACCTCTTCCCGTTCCTCGCCCTCCAGCAGCGTGGCGTGCACCGGGATGTCCCGGCCCTGCCAGTTCACGACCGCCTCGTCGGGACCGGCCAGCAGATTCGCGGTCCAGGCCGGGTGCCCGGCACGGCCGAAGTTGCTGCCGACCAGGATCCAGCTCCGCTCCGTACCCTTCTCCGGCATGCAGGCCAGCGGGGTGGTTCTGAGCTGTCCGCTCCGCGCCCCCGGCACCGTCAGGATCAGCCCCGGCAGCATCCGGGCACTGAGCAGCACCTTTCCGCGCGTGAGCCGGTGCACCGTACGGTCCATGACGGGAACCACATGCGGGGCGACCCTCGCGAAGGCGCGGGTGGAGGAGACCTTCTGGACCAGCCGGACGCCGGGCGCCATCAGACCGCCACCCGCTCGGCCGGTGCGGTCGTGGCCGCTCCCGCGAACAGCCCGGCCAGCTGCGCCGCCCGGTCCCGGAGCCGGTGGACGGGGCCGAAGAGCAGTTCGTCGGCCGCGGCCCGCTTGAAGTACAGATGCGCCTCGTGCTCCCAGGTGAAGCCGAGCCCGCCGTGCAGCTGGACGGCCTCGGCGGTGGTGATCCGGAGCGCTTCCAGGGCCTGGGCCAGGGCGAGCCCCCCGGCGTCGGCCGGATCCCAGGCCGCGTAGTACGCGGCGGAGCGGGCCGCCTGCACCTGTACGTACAGATCCGCCAGGCGGTGCTTCACGGCCTGGAAGGAGCCGATCGCCCGGCCGAACTGCTCGCGCGCCTTCACGTATTCGACCGTCCGCTCCAGCGCACTGCTCGCCGCTCCCACCGCCTGGGCGGCGAGCAGCGCGGCGACCGGGTGCCCGGCCGTGGCGAGTGCGCCGGTGACGTCGGCGCTGTCGTCGGCGCCGAGGAGTTCGGCCTCGGTGTCGCGGAGTTCGATCCGGGCCAGCGGGCGGGTCTCGTCGAGCGAGGTCCGGCGGGTGCGGACGACTCCGGCCGCCGTGTCGGGACGGACCAGGAAGAGGAGCGTGCGGCTGCGCGGAAAGCCTCCGGCGTGGGCCGCGACCAGCAGGAGTTCGGCGCTGTGCCCGTCGAGGACCTGCGCGGCCTCCCCGTACAGCCGCCAGCCCCCGGCCCCGTCGGCCGGTGCGGCCTGCATGCCACCCGCCCGGCCGCCGCCCGCCCAGGTGCCGTCGGCGGGGTCGCCGGTGAGGCCGAGGGCGGTGGCGAGCGAGCCGCCGGGGACGGCGAGGGTCGCGGTCAGCTCACCGGCCGCGATGCGCGGCAGCAGGGCGGTGCGCTGGGCGTCGGTGCCGAGTGCGGCGATCAGGGGCGCGGCGAGCACGGCGGTGGCGATCAGCGGCGAGGGCAGCAGGGCGCGGCCCGTCTCCTCGCAGGCGACGGCGAGCTCGGTGCGGCCGCAGCCGACGCCCCCGTACTCCTGCGGGAGGGCGAGTCCGGGCAGCCCGAGGTCCTGGGCGAGCCGTCGCCACAGGTCCGCGTCGTACCCGTCGGCGGTGCGCACGGCGCTCCTGACGTCGTCGGGCGCGCAGTGTTCGGCCAGCAGTTCGCGCAAGGTGCGGCGGATCTCGTCCTGTTCCGCGGTGAAGGCGGCATCCATCGTCGGACTCCTTCCCCTCAGAGGCCTCCGGCCCCCGATCTGACGGTGCGTCATGTTAGGGGCGAATACGTCAGATGCCCAGAGTCTCGCACCGGCGGGGACGGAAGATCCGCGCCCGGCCGTTATGGGGCATCCGTACGCGGCCGGACGGGAGATCCACGCCGTACCGGGCGGTCCACCCCCGCCCTATCTGATGTACCGTCAGATTCATGCCTTCTTCCCACCGCAAGGTCGCTGTCGTCGGCATATCCCTCGCCGACTGCGGACGCGTCGACACGGCCACGCCGTACGCACTGCACGCCCAGGCCGCCCGCCGGGCGCTGGCCGACTCGGGGCTGGACCGGTCCGTCGTCGACGGTTTCGCCTCCGCCGGGCTCGGCACGCTCGCCCCGGTCGAGGTCGCCGAGTACCTGGGGCTGAAACCCACCTGGGTGGACTCCACCTCGGTCGGCGGCTCGACCTGGGAGGTGATGGCGGCGCACGCGGCGGACGCCATCGCGGCGGGGCACGCCAATGCCGTACTGCTGGTGTACGGGTCGACGGCGCGCGCGGACATCAAGGCGGGCCGGCGGACCTCCAACCTCTCCTTCGGCGCGCGCGGCCCGCTCCAGTTCGAGGTGCCGTACGGGCACTCGCTGATCGCGAAGTACGCGATGGCCGCCCGCCGCCACATGCACGAGTACGGGACGACCCTGGAGCAGCTCGCCGAGGTCGCGGTCCAGGCACGGGCGAACGCGGCGGCCAACCCGGACGCGATGTTCCGTGACCCGGTCACGGTGGACGACGTCCTGTCGGGGCCGATGATCGCGGACCCGTTCACCAAGCTGCACTGCTGCATCCGCAGCGACGGCGGCTGCGCGGTGCTGCTGGCCGCCGAGGAGTACGTACCGGACACGGCGAAGGCGCCGGTGTGGATCCTCGGCACGGGCGAGCACGTCTCGCACTCCACCATGTCCGAGTGGGACGACTTCACGGTCTCCCCCGCGGCGGTCTCGGGCCGCCTGGCGTTCGAACGGGCCGGGGTGCGCCCCTCGGAGATCGACCTCGCCGAGATCTACGACGCGTTCACCTACATGACCCTGGTGACGCTGGAGGACCTGGGTTTCTGCGCGAAGGGCGAGGGCGGCGCGTTCATGGAGAAGGGCCGGACGGGGCTGACCGGCGAGCTCCCGGTGAACACCGACGGCGGCGGCCTGTCCGCCTGCCACCCCGGGATGCGCGGGCTGTTCCTGCTGGTGGAGGCGGTACGCCAACTCCGCGGCGAGGCAGGCGAACGCCAGGTGCACCGCCCGGACGGCCGGCTCCCGGAACTCGCGGTGGCATCGGGCACGGGCGGCTGGTTCTGCTCGTCGGGGACGGTGGTGCTGGGGCGGGGGTGAGGGGCGGGGTGGGGCGTCTGCGGGTGGGCGGCCGCGGCCCGGCGGCCGCCATTGCGTTGCGGGTGATGTGAAGGACCCCGGCCGGCCCGTGCCGTCCCATGCGCTGCAATGGGGGCATGACCGACGCACACCAGAACTTCCTGGACCTGCTCCACACCCAGCGCGTCTGGGACGTGGAGCTTCCCGGTTTCGACCCGGCCGCCGCGCCCCCGGCCCCGCTCCCCCTCTTCCACAGCTGGTTCGCCGAGGCGGTGGCCGCCGGGCAGGTGGAACCGCACACCATGTCGCTGGCCACCGTGGACGCCGAGGGGCGTCCCGACGTACGGACGGTGATGCTGCACGACGCGGACGAGCGCGGCTGGCACTTCGCCACCCACCGCACCAGCGCGAAGGGCCGCCAGCTCGCCGCCCGGCCGTACGCGGCGCTCGGCTTCTACTGGCCGGCGCAGGCCCGGCAGGTACGGGTGCGGGGTCCGGTCACCGAATGCACGCCCGCCGAGAGCCGGGCCGATCTGCGCGCCCGCTCGACCGGGGCGCTCGCATCCGCGCTGACCGGCTCGCAGAGCGAGGTGCTGGGCTCGCGGGAGGAACTGGACCGCACCGCCGACGCCGCCAGGGAACGGGCCCGGGCCGAGCCGGACGCGGAGGTGGCGAGCTGGACCCGGTACGTGGCCGAGCCGCAGGAGGTCGAGTTCTTCCAGGGCGACGCCGCACGCAGACACGTACGGCTGCGCTACCGCAGGACGGACCCGGCCCGGGGCGACGCGGCGTGGGTCCGGGAACTGCTCTGGCCCTAGGGCCAGAGCAGTTCCGTACGCACGCGGACGCGGACACGAGCCGGCGGGCGGGCCGGTCACCCGATGGTGATCGCCTGTACCGGGCAGACGCGGACGGCTTCCTTCACCGATTCCTTCACCGTCGCACCGTCGAGGGCGTCCTCGTGGCCGGGCAGCAGTTCGCTGAAACCGTCGTCGTCCTGGGTGAACACCTTCGGTGCGGTGAGCGCGCACTGACCCGCGCCGATGCACCGGCTCCGGTCGATATCGATCTTCATCGCTTCGGGGCCTTCCGGTCGGATTCCGGTCACCATGTCACGGGCATTTCGAGCAGGCCCTGAATGGTGTCACCGGGTTTGAACGGGACTTCTTCGGCGGGGACCGCCAGCCGGAGTTCCGGAAGGCGGTCGAAGAGTGCGGGCAGTGCGATCTCCAGCTCGGCCCGTGCCAGATTCTGTCCCAGGCACTGGTGAATTCCGAAGCCGAACGCGACGTGATTGCGCGCGTTCCGGCCGAGGTCCAGCTCGTCCGGCGACGGGTACACGGTCTCGTCCCGGTTGATCACCGCCGTGGTCAGGATGACGCCGTCCCCCGCACGGATGGTCACCCCGCCCACTTCGATGTCGTCGACGGCGACCCGCGAGATCCCGTCGGCGATGGACAGGAAGCGGAGGAGCTCCTCGACCGCGGAAGGCATCAGGCCCTCGGACTCGCGCATCCGGGCCAGCTGGTCGGGGTGCTGGAGCAGGGTGAACGTGCCGAGCGAGATCATGTTCGCGGTCGTCTCGTGACCGGCGATGAGCAGGATCTGGGCCAGCCGCACCAGCTCCTGGTGGTCCACGGCCCCGGTCTCCAGCTGCTTGACGATCAGCTCGTCGAGCAGCCCTTCGCCGGGGGCGGCCTGCTTCTGCTCGATCAGGACCTGGAAGTACGCGTCGAGCGCGTCCCGCGCGGCCTCGACATCCGCCGAGGCCGGGCCGCGGAGCAGCTTGCGCGACTGCGCCTCGAAGAACTCGTGGTCGTCGTAGGGCACCCCGAGCAGCGCGCAGATGACCATGGAGGGCACCGGCAGGGCGAACGAGTCGACCAGATCGGCCGGCGGACCCTGCTTGACCATCGCGTCGAGCAGCCGGTCCACGGTCGCCCGGATCTGCGGCCGGAGCGAGGCCGTCCGCCTGACCGTGAAGCTCGGGATCAGCATCCGGCGCTGGACGTTGTGCTCCGGATCGTCGACGCCGAGCAGCTCGACGCGCCGCAGGGAGCTGGAGGCCACCCGCTCGGCGAGGAACGGGAAGTGGGGGTTCTCCCGGTCGGACGACAGTCGCCGGTCGGACAGGAGCGAACGCGCCTCGGCGTGCCCGGTCACCAGCCACACCGTACGGCCGTCGAAGAGCCGGGCCGGGGACACCGGCTGCGGTCCCCGATGCGCGCTGCGGTATTCCGTCGGCGGGTTATAGGGACAGGTGCGGTTCTGCGGGAAAGAGACGGTCTCGGCATCTGCCATGGCGGACCTCGCAAGAGATGGGGGAGTCCTACCGATCTCCACCACTAGATGCCTCAGGCACCTAATGGGTCTAGGTGTAGTTCGGCCAAATGTCCTCGGATTGATCTCCGATCACCCTCGGATCCCTCCAGGACTCCCTTTCGGGCAGATCCATTGAGAGATCAATCAGATCCGTCGACTGATCAATTCTCCGTCCGCCCGCCCGGGCGGACGCATCGAGCCCGGATCACATTTCGAGCCCGGATCAATTGTCTCCGATTTCCCTGCGAAAGGGGCAATATGGAAGGCACCGAGGGCTGTTCCTCAGGGCGACTGGAGGCCACGATGAGCCAGACCCGTTCCCGCCCCCGATCGCGTTACGCCCCGGACAGCGGGTTGACCACTCGCATGGTCGGCACCATGTTCCTGATCGGCCTGCTGTACGTGGTCCTGGTCGGCGTGCTGCTCGCCGTGCTGCGCGGCGCCTGGCCGATCATCCTGATCCTCGTCGGCGGCATGTTCATCGCCCAGTTCTGGTTCAGCGACCGCATCGCGGCGTTCAGCATGGGAGCCCGTGAGGTCACCCCGGAGGAGGCGCCCGAGCTGCACGGCGCCGTCGACCGGATCTGCGCCCTTGCCGACATGCCGAAACCGCGCGTGGCCATCGCACAGAGCGACGTACCGAACGCCTTCGCGACCGGCCGCAGCGAGAAGACCGCTCTCGTCTGCGCCACCACGGGGCTGCTGCGCAGACTGGATCCCCCGGAGCTGGAGGGCGTGCTCGCGCACGAGATGTCGCATGTCGCGCACCGTGACGTCGCGGTCATGACGATCGCCTCGTTCCTCGGTGTGCTCGCCGGCATCATCACCCGGGTCGCTCTGTGGGGCGGGCTCTCCCGCAACAGCCGCAGCAATGACCCCGTAGGCATCGCGATCATGCTGATTCCGCTGGTCAGCGCGGTCGTGTACGCCCTCAGCTTCCTGCTGACCCGGCTGCTCTCGCGATACCGCGAGCTCTCCGCCGACCGCACCGCCGCCCTGCTCACCGGCCGCCCCTCCGCGCTCGCCTCCGCCCTCACCAAGGTGAGCGGCCAGATGGCCCGCATCCCGACCGAGGACCTGCGGAAGGCGGAGCCGTACAACGCCTTCTACTTCGTCCCCGCGTTCTCCTCCAAGGAGAGCCTGAGCCGGCTGCTCTCCTCCCACCCGACCCTCGAACAGCGCCTCGACCAGCTGGCCCGGATCTCCGCCGACCTCGCCCGTCCGTAAGGAACGCCCATGGGCCTTCTCGACACCATCCTCGGCCGCAGCAAGCCGGTCCGCCCCGACCTCGACCAGCTCTTCGCCGTACCCTCCGCCGCCCTCACCCTCCAGGCGGGCGCGGGCTTCACCCCGACCGGTCTCGGCTCGGTCTGCTTCGCGGGGGTCGAGGGCGGCACCTTCGCCCGCATCCAGCAGGACGTACGAGAACTGCTCGACGCCGACACCGGCCGCGACGGAATCCCGGTGGAGTTCAGCCAGGACGCCTACGGCTACACCTGGCTGCTCTCCCGCCGCCCGGCCGAGGACACCGCCGCCCTGGTCAACGACCTGCACGCGGTCAACACCCTGCTCCAGGACGGCGGGTTCGGGCCGCACCTGCTCTGCTCCCTGATCGGCTTCCGCGATGCGCGGGACCGTCCGCTGGCCCTGGTCTACCTCTACAAGCGCGGCACGTTCTACCCGTTCGCACCCCTGCCCGGCGGCCTGGAGAAGCGGGACAACCAGCTGGAGTTGCAGGTCAGAGCGGTGCTCGGAGACGACCTGCGGGTGGAGAAGGACCTGTCCCGGTGGTTCCCGGTGTGGGGGGCGCCGGGCCTGTGAAGCAGCCGGGGCGGGCGGCGGGGGAAATGGCGGGGAGCCCGGCGCGGCCCCCGCCCGTATCATCACTTCCATGACTGCAGAGCCCGCCCGTTCCGCCGCCCGTATGCGCGCTTCGGATGCCGATCGCGAGGCGGTGGTCGAGCAGTTGCGCGAGGCGGCGGCCGAGGGCCGCATCGACATGGACGAGCTGGACACCCGGCTCGGGCAGGCGCTGTCCGCCAAGACCTACGCCGAACTGGCGCCCCTCACCGAGGACCTGGTCCCGATCGAGGTGGCGAAGGGCCGGCCACTGGTCCTCAAGGGCGGCATGCACGGCATGACCCGCGCGGGCGTCTGGAAGGTCCCGCCGGTGATCCGCGCCCAGGGCGGCGTCGGCGGCGTCCGGATCGACTTCACCCGCGCCGAGTGCCGGCTGCGCGAGATCGATCTGGAAGTGCGCGGCGAGATGGCCGGGGTGAAGATCGTGATCCCGGAGGGCTGGACCGTGGAGAGCGACAACCTGGACCGGGGCCTCGGCGGCCTGAAGGACAAGACCACGGAGGCACGGACCCCCGGCGCCCCGGTCCTGCGGCTGTCCGGCTCCTGCGGCATGGGCGGCGTGGTCGTACGCCACCCGAACTTCCGCGAGCGCCGCAAGCTGCGCAGCATCGAGCCCTGAGTACGCGTACCCAGTACCTGCCGGGTGACCGTACCCATCCGCCGCGTACCCCCGGCGGCATACCGTCCCCCGTATGCCCGAGGAGACCGCACCCACCGGCACCACGCCCGATCCGGCCCCCGCCCCGGCCGGATCGAAGTCCCCCTCTTCCGTTCTCGGGGCTCTCGGATGCGGCTGCGCCGCGCTCGTCCTCGTACCCGTCGTCGCCCTGGTCGTCCTGCTCGCTGGGGGCTCCCCGGGGTCGACGGATTTCCCCCGGGTCGCGCCCGAGGAGATGGCGGACCGCGCCTTCCAGCGCTCCCAGGAGGCGTACGGCCTCATGGGGTTCGAGCGGACCGTGGAGCCGGGGGTCGAGAAGATCGGCGTCAGCACGGAGAACACCCTGAGCTCCGGCTACTGCTACGACGGGGGTCTGCTCGGGCTGGAGGACAAGACCGTCGACGGCGCCTACCGGATGAGCCACCGCTGGGCGCTCGACCACGTGCCCGCGAGCCGGGCCGTCCCCGGCCTCCGCCGACTGCACCGACAGCTCAAGGACGACGGCTGGAAGGTCACGTCCTACCGCGAGGGCGGGAAGAGCAAGGACTGGGAGCTGTACGTCCAGCGGGACGACGGGGACGAACGGATGTCCTTCACCTGGTACCCGGACCGGGATTACTTCACCGGCGGCGCCTCCGTGCCCTGCGCCTACGACCCCGGGTGGAAGGACGGCGACACCGGCCTCGCCGGGGACGACCGGAGGCCGCCCGCTCTCGGGCCCGCGCCGCGGAGCTGAAGCACGTTCACGCTTCCGGCGAAGCACTCGGCAGCCCCCGGGGCGCCGGCGGCCCTCCGCGGCCTCAGCAGTCCCCGGGGCGGAAGACCGCGACGGACTCCTCCCCCTCCTCCCGCCGGAAGGCCACCCGCAGCGCCATGCCGATGGCGAGCCGGGACTCCTCGCAGTCCACGATCTCCGTCATCATCCGCGGCCCCTCCGCCAGGTCGACCACGGCGGCGACGTACGGGACTCGGGCGCCGAACGGCGGCAGGTCGTTGCGGTGGACGACGGACCAGGTGTAGAGCGTGGCGTCCCCGCTCGCCCGCTCCCAGGCGACGTCCTCGCTCCAGCAGTGCGGGCAGAACTCGCGCGGATAGTGGTGCGCGCGCCCGCAGTCGCGGCAGCGGCGCAGCAGCAACCGCCCCTCGGCGGCGGCGTCCCAGTACGGGCGGGTGAAGGCGTCGGGTTCGGGACGGTCGAAACGTACGGCGGCCGAGGTCACAGGAAGAGTCCGATCGCTTCGTCGAGGGACCAGGTCTGCCAGGACATCGCGAACAGCGCGACGAGCGAGATGAGCGCCATCATCGCGTTCTGCCCCTGCTCGGCCCAGTCGTGGATCATCAGCACGAGGTAGAGCAGATTGAGCAGCAGCCCGGCGACGAGCGCGACGGGCGTGAGGAACCCGGTGACCAGGCCGAGGCCCAGGGCGAGTTCGGCGTACACGACGAGGTAGGCCATGGCCTTCGGGCGCGGGGCGACGATCCGCCGGAAGCCGGTGCGTACGGCCGCCCAGCGGTGCTTGCCCGCTACGTCCGAGGCCCAGGCGATGCCCGTGCCGCGCTCGAACCAGCCCTTCTTGTCCTTGTGCCGCCAGCTCTCCAGCCACCACAGGCCGAGGCCTATCCGGAGAACGGCGAGCCACTCGGCTCCACCGAGCCAGATCGTCTGCATGGGGCCTCCCGTGGCCTCCCGTTCACTGAATCTGACGGTACGTCAGTTCACCTGATGGCGGGCAACTCGCGCAAGAGGCGCGCACGGAGTGCACAGGAGATGGATGCAGAGCGATCAGAAACCGTGCACCCGTGATCAATTCGCAATTGATTCCGGTCTTGACCGAGACCCATCAAGCGGGTGCGCGATTACGCTCCGAACCATGCCCGACAGCGCACCTACCGCCGGTATCCCCATATCGGCCCCCACCGACCTCACCGAGGACCGCCCCGTCTACGTCATCGGCGGCGGGCCGGGCGGTCTCGCCGCCGCCGCGGCCCTGCGCGAACAGGGCGTACGGGCGGTCGTGCTGGAGAAGTCCGGGAACGTGGGCGCTTCCTGGCGCCGCCACTACGACCGGCTGCACCTCCACACCACCCGGCGCCGGTCCGCGCTGCCGGGGCTCGCGATGCCGCGCCGGTTCGGGCGCTGGGTGTCCAGGGACGATGTGGTGCGCTATCTGGACAAGTACGCCGAGCACCACGAGCTGGAGGTGGTGACGGGTGTCGAGGTGTCCCGGGTCGACCGCGCCCCGGACGGTACGAGCTGGCAGCTGACCGCGAGCGGCGGCCGGGTGCTGACCGGCCGGGCGGTCGTCGTCGCCACCGGCTTCAACCACACCCCGCGCATCCCCGACTGGCCCGGCCGCGACACCTTCACCGGCGAACTGGTCCACGCCTGCGACTACCGCAACCCCGCCCCGTACGCGGGCAAGGACGTCCTGGTCGTCGGCATCGGCAACACGGGCGCGGAGCTGGCCGTGGACCTGGTCGAGGGCGGGGCGGCCCGGGTACGGATCGCCGTGCGCACCGTGCCGCACATCGTGCGCCGCTCGACGGCGGGCTGGCCCGCGCAGCTGACCGGCATCCTGGTCCGAAGGCTGCCGGTCCGGCTGGTCGACCGGGCCGGGCGCCTGATGGCAGGGGTCGCCGTGCCCGACCTCACCGCGCAGGGCCTCCCCCGTCCGGACACCGGCCTGTACTCACGGGTCAAGGACGGTGCGATCCCGGTGCAGGACGTGGGGCTGATCGACGCGGTGAAGCGCGGCCGGGTGGTACCGGTGGCGGCCGTCGAGTCGTTCGACGGGGACACGGTGGTACTGGCCGACGGCGACCGGATCACCCCGGACGCGGTGATCGCGGCGACCGGCTACCGGCGGTCCCTGGAGGGCCTGGTCGGCCACCTCGGCGTACTGGACGCCCGGGGCCGCCCGGTCGTCCACGGCGCCCGCACCCCCAAGCAGGCCCCCGGCCTGTACTTCACCGGCTTCACCAACCCGATCAGCGGCATGCTGCGCGAACTGGCCCTGGACGCCCGCAAGATCGCCAGGAAGGCGGCACGCGGGCGCTGAGCCCGCACGGGGCGGGGCGGCCGTGACCATCAGGCGTACAGCGGCGGCCCGTCGGCTCCTGGGGGTGTCCGGCGGATCACGGCCCGGAGTCCCCAGTCACGGCCCGGAGTCCCCAGCCGTCCAGGAGCGCGAGTTGGGCGAGCAGCTTGCGCACCCGCTCGCCGAAGCCGGCCTGCCCCACCTCGTGGTGCGCGGCCGGGAAGGAACGCACCGGCGGCTTCGCCTTCCACCCGGTGCACGTTCGCGGCCATCGGCGTGGCAGCCGTCGCGGGGCGCGGCCGGTCGCTCCGGGCGCGCCCCGCACTCATGATCCGGCGTCCGGTCAGGCCGCGGGCGTGGCGTTCACCACGAGCCGGGCCGTGTTGTTGGCGGGCTGGGGGTCGAACGGGAAGGTGGCGGGGGCGGAGCCGCCGGTGGTGAGCACGATGCGGCCGGTCGCGTCGGGGACCAGTCGGTCGATGCGCAGCTGGAACGGGAGGGAGCGCGTCTCGTCCGGCAGGGCCCAGTACGGCATCTCGCAGCTGTAGCGCGGGGCACCGGTCCGCTGCGGGTAATAGCCGCCGCTCAGGGTGCGCGGCTCGCAGTCGGCGGGGGCGGAGGTGACGGTGGCGCCCTCGGGGACGGTGAAGTCGACGGCCGCGACCGGGTCGCCGGAGCCGAGGTTGCCGATCCAGGCCGGGCCGTTGTTACGGAAGCCGAGTTCGGCGGTGACGGTCTCGCCGACGCCGCCCGTGACCTGGGCGCCCTGGGCCGCGAAGTCCGCCGTGTTCACCGCGCCGAAGGCGGCGATGGTGTAGTTGTCCTCCTCCGAGAGGTCCGTGGCTCCGTTGCCGGGCTCGACGCTGATGTCGAGGCGCTCGGCGTACGCGTGCGCGGCGAGGGCGACCCGCAGCGGCGTCGGCAGGGTGAAGGCGTCGCCCGGCTCGATGACCTGGCCGAAGGAGCAGGTGGCCTGGCTCATCGGGGCGTAGTCGCCGCCGGTCGTCCCGTAGGTGCACTCGGCGTACTCGCTGAGGAAGCTCAGCCCGTACGAGGCGGTGAAGGTGGCGGTGAGGCCCTCGGACCGCTCGCTGCCCTTGTTGGTCACCGCGAACGGAACGGTCCGGACGGTGCCCGGCTGGAGGTTCTTGACCGGGGCGATCTCCCCGAGGGACAGATCGGGGCCCGTACCGACCGAGACCGTGGTGTCGAACGAGTCGTGCGGGGCTTCCAGCGTGCCGTCGGGGCCGCCGGTGGCCACGGCGGCGTAGGTGATCCGCCCCTGGGCCCCGACCGCGGCGCCGTCGGCGGCACGGACCGTGAGGTGGACCTGCGGGCTGTAGGCGTCACCGATGACGGGCACCTCGGGGACGGTGCACACGGCCGTGGTCCCGGTCGGGGCGCAGTTGTCGGGCCAGGTCACATCGGCCACCCCGGCGATGCCGGAGATGTCGACGGAGAGCCTGCCGTCGGTGACGGCGAAGTTGTCGTTGTCGTGGTAGAGCCCGATGTCCAGCGGGCTGCCCTCCGACGTGCTGCCGGATAGCAGCTTCTGCTCACTGGGCGCCTGTATCCAGAGCTGATCGGTCTGCTCCTCGGCGAACGCGGGAGCCGCGAGGCCGGCGGTCAGCAGTCCGGCGGCTGCGGCGACACAGACACCGAGGCGCACGGTGCGCCGGGCGGAGACGGGTCTCATGTTTCTCCCAGGGGTGAGCCATGGATGGCGATGGATGGCGTACAGCGGCCGGTGTGTCCGGTCCGACCGTTTGACGTTCAAGATCACCCGGAGGTTGTACGGCGTCGGCCGTCGCCGCGCCCCGCTCTTACAGGCTTTGCCTGCACACCCATTCCTGACGCGCCGTCAGTTCAGTAACCTGACAGGGCGTCAGCTTTTGGGAGCTGGCCGGGCACGATCACCCGACGGACCCCGAGCAGGAGTGGGCGGAACGATGCTTGGATCGACTCATGGCACCCTCACCACCGACTTCCGCGCCAGGGTGGTGGCCTGTGGCGAGGAGCCGCACGCCGCCGTCCACAGCATGACGGTCGCCGCCGCCACGGAAGGCGTGCTGGACGTCAGCGGCCGGCCGTTGCACGCGGCGGTGCCGGATCTGGACCGGTTCTTCCGGCCCGGGTCCGTGGCCGTCATCGGCGCGTCCGACACCGAGGGACGGCCCAACACCGGCATCACCCGGCAGCTGATCCGCTGGGCCGAGCGGGTCGGGGCGCGGCTGTATCCGGTGCACCCCACCCGGGAGTCCGTGTTCGGGCTGGCCTGCTCTCCTTCCGTCGCACAGCTGCCGGAACAGGTCGATCTGGCCGTACTGCTGGTCGGCGACCCGCTCCCGGTGATCGAGGAACTCGCCCAGGCCAAGGTGCGGTTCGCCGTCGCCTTCGCCTCCGGGTTCGCCGAGACCGGCGAGGAGGGCGCCGCCGCCCAGGCACGGCTGGCCGCCGCGGTGGAGCGGTCCGGGCTGCGGCTGCTCGGGCCGAACACCAACCTCAACGCCTTCGAGGAGTTCCGGGACGATCTGGACGGGCCGGCCATCGCGCTGATCACCCAGTCCGGTCACCAGGGGCGCCCCGTCTACACCCTTCAGGAGCTGGGCGTGCGGCTCTCGCACTGGGCGCCCACGGGCAACGAGGCGGATCTGGAGACCGCCGACTTCATCTCGTACTTCTCGCAGCGCCCCGAGGTCGGGGCCATCGCCTGCTACGTGGAGGGGCTCAAGGACGGGCGCTCCTTCCTGCTGGCCGCGGACCGCGCGGCGCGGGCCGGGGTTCCGGTCGTGGCGGTCAAGGTGGGACGTACCGAGACGGGGGCCAGGATGGCCGCGTCACACACCGGCAAGCTGACCGGCGCCGACCAGGTGGTGGACGCGGCGATGCGGCAGTTCGGCGTGATCCGGGTGGACGGGCTCGACGAACTCCAGGACACCGCGGCGCTGCTCGCGCGGGCCCGGAAACCTCAGGCCGAGGGGGTCGTCGTGTATTCGATCTCGGGCGGCACGGGCGCGCACTTCTCGGACCTGGCGACCGGCGCCGGGCTGAACCTGCCCACCCTGTCCGAGGCGAAGCAGCGCGAGCTGCACGAGTGGATCCCGGGCTATCTGAACGTGGCGAACCCGGTCGACAACGGCGGCCATCCGGTCGGCGACTGGCGCGGCCGGAAGATCATCGACGCGATACTCGCCGACCCCGGCGTCGGGGTGCTGATCTGTCCGATCACCGGCCCCTTCCCGCCGATGAGCGACAAGCTCGCGCAGGACCTGGTGGACGCGGCGGAGAGCACGGACAAGCTGGTGTGCGTGGTGTGGGGCTCGCCCGTCGGTACGGAGGAGGCGTACCGCACGACGCTGCTCGGCTCGTCCCGCGTCGCCACCTTCCGTACTTTCGGCAACTGCATCACCGCCGTGAAGGCCTATCTGGACCATCACCGGTTCGCCGCCTCCTACCGCTCCCCCTTCGACGAAGCGCCGCGCACGCCCTCGCCCTCGTTCCGCAAGGCGCAGGCCCTGATGCGCCCGGGCCGGCAACTGAGCGAGCACGCGGCGAAGCAGCTGCTGCGGGCGTACGGGATCCGGGTGCCGCGCGAGCAGCTGGTGACCAGCGCCGCGGCGTCCGTCCGGGCCGCGGCCCTGGTCGGCTACCCGGTCGTCATGAAGGCCTCGGGCGCCCGGCTCGCCCACAAGACCGAACTGGGTCTGGTCAAGGTCGGGCTCACCTCCGCGAGCCAGGTGCGGGACGCGTATCGCGAACTGACCGACATCGCGCGGTTCGAGGGCATCGAGCTGGACGGGATCCTGGTCTGCCAGATGGTCGAGCGGGGCGTCGAGATGATGGTCGGCGTCACGCAGGACGCGCTGTTCGGGCCGACGGTGACGGTCGGGCTCGGTGGCGTACTCGTCGAGGTGCTGCACGACGCCGCGGTGCGGGTGCCGCCGTTCGGCGAGGACCAGGCGCGCTCGATGCTGGGCGAACTGCGCGGCCGGGCCCTGCTGGAGGGGGTGCGCGGCGGCCCGCCGGTGGATGTGGACGCGCTCGTCGAGGTCGTGCTGCGGGTGCAGCGGATGGCGCTGGAACTGGGCGACGACCTGGCCGAGCTGGACATCAACCCGCTGATGGTGCTCGGGCGGGGGCAGGGCGCGGTGGCGCTGGACGCGCTCGCCGTCTGCCGCTGACCGCTCGTCCCCCGACCGGCCGCGCCACCACCTGCGCCATCGCCCGAATCGCCCGCCACCACGACCGCCGCCGCGCCCACCCAGGAGCTGCCCCATGCCGTCCTCCCCCGAAGACATCACCGAGTCCACCGAGCCCGCCGCATCCGCCGACCCGCTCCGTTCATTGGTACTCCACACCACTGACAACGGCGTCTCGTGGGTCACGCTCAACCGTCCCGAAGCGATGAACGCCGTCACCTGGGAGCAGCGGGAACGCGTCATCGGCCTGCTCGCCGAGGCCTCCGCCGACCCGGCGGTCCGGGCCGTCGTACTCACCGCCACCGGCCGCGGCTTCTGCGCGGGCGCCGACCTGCGCGGCGCCCCGGCGACCGGCGAACGGGTGCCGGGCGATGTGGCCCGTACGATCCGGCTCGGCGCGCAGCGTCTGATCGCCGCGGTCCTGGACTGCGAGAAGCCCGTCATCGCGGCGGTCAACGGCACCGCGGCCGGCATCGGCGCCCATCTCGCGTTCGCCTGCGATCTGGTGCTGGCCGCCGAGTCGGCGAAGTTCATCGAGGTGTTCGTACGCCGCGGCCTGGTACCCGACGGTGGCGGCGCGTATCTGCTGCCCCGGCTGATCGGCCCGCAGCGCGCCAAGGAGCTGATGTTCTTCGGCGACTCGCTCCCGGCGGCGGAGGCGGAACGTCTGGGGCTGGTCAACCGGGTCGTACCGGCGCAGGAGTTGACGGCGACGGCGCGGGCGTGGGCCCAGCGGCTGGCCGAGGGGCCGACCCGGTCGATCGCCCTCACCAAGCAGCTCGTCAACGCGTCGCTGGACGCCGACCGCTCGACGGCGTTCGCCGCCGAGGCCATGGCCCAGGAGATCAACATGACCACGCAGGACGCCAACGAGGGCGTGGCGAGCTTCGTGGAACGGCGGGCGCCGAAGTACCGGGGGGTCTAGAAACCGTCAAGCGGGCGACAGGGCACTGGTGTCCAGGTCCAGGTCGAACGGATGCGGAAGCCTCAGAATTTCAGCGCGCGTTCGGAATCGATGCCCTGGCTGTAGTCGGGTGCACTGGTCATTCGGTGTCTCCTCCCGCTCAGCCGGTCCGACGACTCAGAGTAGCGGCCCGCGACCGGGCGTGGCCGCCATCCGGCGTGCTCACCCCGGTGCCATGCGGCTGAGGGTTTCCCAGGCGCGGTACTCCTCCGCGCGGGCCCGGTCCATCTCCAGGACGATGTCGAACGACCGGCTGCCGAGGATCAGGCGGCGCGGCGGGTCGGGCAGGGCGGCCAGTTCCAGGAGTACGGGGGCCGCCTCGCTCGGGTCCGGGCCCGCGTCGTCGCCCCACATCTCCTCCAGCCGGGTGCGCAGTCCGGCGTAGGCGGGGTCGGGTGTGGTCGCCGTGGTGCCGGAGGTGAACAGGCCCGTGGCGTAGCCGCCCATCCGGATGATGGTGACCTTGATACCGAACTGCTCGACCTCCATCGCCAGCGCCTCGCTGACCGAGTCGAGCGCCGCCTTGCCCGCCCCGTAGAAGCCGACGGCGGCCATGCCGCCGCCGCTGCCCATCGACGTGACCTGGAAAAGGCGCCCGGAGCCACGCGCACGCAGGTGGGGAAGGACGGCCTGGGCGACCCAGACGGCGCCGAAGAAGTTGACGTCGAGGTGGTCCCGGATCTGTTTCTCGCTGGCCTCCTCCACCATGCCGTACAGCAGGCCGCCGGCGTTGTTGACCACGATGTCGAGGCCGTCGAAGGCCGCCGCCGCGCGTTCCACGGTCTCGAACACGGCCTGCCGGTCGGAGACGTCGAGGGGCAGCGCGCGGAGTCGGTCCGGGTACTTCTCCGTCAGAGCGGCGAGCGGGCCGATGTCGCGGGCGGTCGCCACCACCCGGTCCCCGGCGGACAGCGCGGCCTCCGCGAAGGCGCGTCCCAGGCCACGGGAGGCGCCGGTGATGAACCAGGTTCTGGTGCTCGGCACGGGATGCCACTCCTTCGTCGTCCGACAACGAGACGGGACGCTCCGTCTCGTTGAGGAGCCTAGCCGTCCCCGCCTGCCCGGCGCCAGGCAATTGGCAACGGTGACTTTCGGCAGTGTCGGGGCACTGCCCGGCTGCGTACGGTCGTCCGGGTGGAGAGGTGGAGAGAGTGATGTCGAGCGGTGCGGTCCGGCGGGCGCCCGTCGCCCCGGGGAGCCTGCTGGCCGTCGGGGCGGCGGTCTGCGTCGGGCTGAGCGCGGTCAGTCTGTGGTGGGCGCTGCCCGCCGCCGTCGCGGCGTTCTTCGCGGGGCGGGAGCCCGGGAGGACCGGGCCCACGGTCCTGGTGCTCGTGGCGGTGCTGGCCGGTGGCGTGGTGGCGGTGGCCCTGGTGCCTTCCTGGCTGCTGATGGCGGGGCGGTTCGTCGCGGTGGTGGCGGTGGCGGCGATGCTGCCGTGGTTCGCGGGGCGCTTCTGGCGCCAGTACCAGGAGCTCGTCCGGGCCGGCTGGGAGCGCGCGGGCCGGCTGGAGCGCGAACAGCGGCTCGTCGCCGAGCAGGCCCGGTCCCGCGAACGGGCCAGGATCGCCCAGGACATGCACGACGTCCTCGGACACGACCTCAGCCTCATCGCGCTGTCGGCCGGCGCCCTCAAGCTGGCCCCCGGCCTCGACGAGGCGCACCGGGCCGCGGCCGGGGAGATCCGGGCCCGGGCGGCCGCCTCGGTGGAGCGGCTGGGCGAGGTGATCGGCCTGTTGCGCGAGGAGGCGGGCGAGGAGTCGCCGCAGCCTTCCGGCACCGGTATCCCCCGGCTGGTCGAGGAGGCCGCTGCCGCCGGGCTCGCGGTCGGCCTGCGGGTCGAGGGGGAGGCCGGCGCCATGTCCCCGGCGGCGGCGCGGGCCGCCCACCGGGTGGTCCAGGAGGCCCTGACCAACGCGGCCAAGCACGCGCCGGGGGCGCGGGTGGACGTGCGGGTGACGCATGCGGCCGGGGAGACGACGGTCCGGGTGGCCAACGGGCCCGCGCCCGCACCGGCCCGCGCCGAGGGCGTCCCGGGCACCGGACGGGGACTGGTCGGGCTCGACGAGCGGGTACGGCTGACGGGCGGCGAGTTCGCGCACGGCCCGTACGAGGGCGGCTTCGCGGTCACCGCCCGGATCCCGCACGCCCCGCCCGCCGCACTCGCCCACCGAGCACCCGCCGCTCCTCGGGCCGCTCCCCCGGCGCTGCCCCCGGAACACCGGCACGCCCGCAGCCGGGCCCGCCGGGCACTGGCCGTCGCGGTCGTGCTGCCCCTGGTGGCCTGGGCGTTGCTGAGCGCGGCGCTGATGGCCTGGGACATCCGCTCGGCCCGGCTGTCCGTGCTGGACCCGGGCGACTACGCCCGGCTGCGGGTGGGACAGGATCGGGAGAGCGTCGGGCCGCTGCTGCCCGACCGCGAGACCAGGCAGCGGCCGGTGGCCGGGGAACCGAAGGGTGAGGGCATCACATGCCGGTACTACGCGATGACGGCGGACCGCTTCGACGACCGGTCGGGGGACGCCTACCGGCTCTGTTTCCGGGACGGCCGGCTGATGTCCAAGGAGGCGCTGACGCCGTGAGTACGGCCGGTTCCGGGGAGGTGGGCGGACGGTGATCCGGGTACTGATCGCCGACGACGAGCCGATGATCCGTGCGGGGGTGCGCTCCGTGCTGTCCACCGATCCGGACATCGACGTCGTCGCCGAGGCCGCCGACGGGCGCGACGCCGTGGAGCTGGTACGCCGCCACCGCCCGGCCGTCGCCGTGCTCGACATCCGGATGCCGGGGACGAACGGCATCGAGGCGGCGGCCGAGATCCGGCGCACCGTGCCGGAGACGGGGGTCGTGATGCTCACGACCTTCGGGGAGGACGACTACATCCTCCAGGCGCTGGGAGGCGGCGCCGCCGGTTTCCTGATCAAGTCGGGCGAGCCCGAGGAACTGATCGCGGGGGTCCGCGCGGTGGCCGACGGGGCCGCCTATCTGTCACCGAAGGTCGCGGCGCGGGTCGTCGCCCATCTCTCGGCGACGGGCGCGGGCGCCCTGGCCGGCCGCCGGGCCGCCGCCCGGGAACGGGTCGGTGCGCTCACCGGCCGGGAACGCGACGTACTGACCTTCCTCGGCAGCGGGCTGTCCAACGGGCAGATCGCCCGTCGGCTCCATGTGGTGGAAGGGACGGTCAAGGCACATGTGAGTTCCATCCTGGCCCGGCTGGGCGTGGACAACCGGGCCGCCGCGGCCGTCGTCGCCCACGAGGCCGGAATCGTCGCGCCCACGCAGCCGCCGCTCGATCGCTGACGCCGCACGCCGGGCGAGCGGCAGGAACGCCAGCAGCACGGCCGCCACCACCGAGGCCCCGAGGACCGCGCCGGCCAGCACGTCGTGCGGGTAGTGCGCGCCGACCATGACCCGCAGCAGCGCCGCCGCCGCGCCCACCGGCAGGGTGACGGCGGCGAGGCGCGGGCGCAGCACGGCCAGGCCGACGGCGAGGCCGACGGCGAGGGTGGCGTGGTTGCTCGGGAAGGACCAGTCGCCGGGCGGCGGGCACTCGGCGGCCGTCTCCGCGATGCCGTGCAGGGCCCGGCAGGGGCGCTCCTCGTCCACCACCAGCTTCACCGCCTCGCTGACCGCGTACGCCAGCACGGTGCCGATGCCGGTGAGCACCGTGCCCGCGGAGACCCGGGTGTCCCCGCGGCGTACGGCGCTCCACCAGACCCATGCCAGCAGCAGGCCGAGGACGACCAGGGTGCCGTCGGTGGCCGCCTCCAGCAGCGGTCCCGCCCAGGACGGCGCGTCGGCCACCGCCCCGGTCACCGAGCGGTACGCGGACGCCGACGCACCGCCCGTCACCTCCACGGCGTCCGCCGCGCCCGACCCGCCCGGGGCGAGCCCCACGACGGCTGCCGCCCCCGCACCCAGTACGACGCAGGCCGACAGCGGCCGAGCGGACCGGGTACGGGTCCTGCTTCCGGTTTCTCGTCTCATGAACGTGAATCTAGGAGCGGCCCGGACCGCGGACCCGGGCCGAACGGCAGGGCCCACCCCTGACGATCGTCGGGGGTGGGCCCTGCCCAGGACTACTACCGCTGCCCGGCGTTCGCGTCGCTCCGCACCCGCCAGAGCCAGCCCGCCCCGGCGACCGTCACGACGGCCACCGCCACGATCGCCGTCCAGTACTCGGCCTGCGACGGGTCGTTGGGGTAGCTGAAGAGGAACCAGGCGACGTTCATCAGCGAGGGCGCCAGCGCGGTCAGGCCGAAGCCGGTCCACTTCTGGCTCTTCGTCCAGTGCCGGGACCTGAACAGCACGACGGCTCCTGCCACCTTCAGCGCGAAGCCGAGCGGAACCCAGAGATAGCCGAGACCGAAGGCGAGCACCGGCAGCAGCACCACGAGCCACGCGGGCGAGCGGTGACCGGGCGCCTCCCCCGCGCCGGGGACAGCGCCGGCACCGGGAACCGCCCCGGGGCCGAACCCGGACTCCTGGAGGGCGGTGGCGGCGATGGCGCGCGGGTCGCCCAGTTCGCGCAGGACCTCCCGGTCGCTTCCGCCGGGCCGCTCGGCGAGCGCGATCTCGATGTGCTCGGCGAGATCGGCCACGAGTTCCTGGCGGCGGTCCGCAGGAAGCGCCGACGCCTCGCGCTCGACCGCCGCGAGGTAGTCCCGGACCAGTTCGCTCCCGGTGCTGTTCCCGGTGCTGTTTCCGACGCTGTGCGACTTCTTCGTGTTCATCGTCCGGTCTCTCCAGATACCTGCGGTTGCGCCTTCGGCGCGAGAAGGTGGTCGACGGCATCCCGGAAAACGGGCCACGTTCCCGCGAACTCCGCGAGCGCGGCGCGTCCGGCCTCGGTCAGCTCGTAGTAGCGCCTCGGTGGCCCCGAGGCGGACTCCTGCCAGGTGGTGACGACGAGTTGATCCCGTCGCAGCCGTGACAGCAGCGGGTACACCGTGCCCTGGCTGGTCGCCAGCGCCCCGGTCTCCTCCAGCTCCCGCAGCAGTTCGACCCCGTACCGCGCCCCGTCGCGCATCAGGGCGAGTACGCAGTACTCCAGCACGCCCTTGCGGAGCTGGCTCTCGGCCTTGCTCGCGGGTCGGTTGATCGGATCACCTGGTTCCATGCAATGCAATGTACCTTGCAGCACACAGGCAGGTCCAAGCCGCCTGCCCCCGGGCCTTCCCATCTGATGGGGTGTCAGCTCTAATCGAAGGGTGATGGGACACGCAGGCATGGCCGCCATCGCCGTCCGGTACCTCAGGTCCGTCGGCGCCGCCACCACCTCAGGGCCGGCACCGGTCGATCCGCTGCCGCGCCCGCATCTGCGAGCCGTTGCCGACGGGGAGCGGCCGCCCGTCGACCCGGGCGAATTCCGCCGCGTACTGGGGCACTTCGCCAGCGGCGTCACCATCGTCACCGCACACGACCCGGACGACCCGGCGGGCCCGGCGGGCTTCGCCTGTCAGTCGTTCGCCTCGCTCTCCCTCGATCCGCCGCTGGTCACGTTCATGGTCGCCCGTACGTCGACGACCTGGCCGCGCATCGCGCGCGCCGGGGCCTTCTGCGTCAACATCCTCGGCGCGGGCCAGGGCGCGCTGTGCCGGAGCTTCGCGGTGAGCGGCGCGGACAAGTTCGCGGGGGTGGCGTACGAGGCCGCCCCGGCGACCGGATCACCGCTGCTGGACTCCGTACCGGCCTGGATCGACTGCCGCGTCCAGGCGGTGCACACCGGGGGCGACCATCTGATCGTCGTCGGCCGGGTGGCGGCGATGGGGGCGGTGGACGGGGCCGATCCGCTGCTGTTCCACCGGGGGACGTTCGGACGGTTCGGGCCGCTCGACGGGTGAGCGCGTCGGCCGCTCAGCCGGCGGCGCCGCGCGGGACCGCTTCGTACAGCAGATCCCGGAGCTCCAGCGCCGCCGGAAGCGGCGCGCCGGCGGGCAGTGCGACGTGTACGGTCCGGTGCGGCGCGAGGTCGCCGAGCCGGCATACGGCGAGCTCGGCGGGGACCGCCCGGGCGGACAGCGAGGGGACCAGCGCGACCCCCAGTCCGGCCGCCGCGTAGCCGAACTTGCCGGTCCATTCGCCGATCCTGGTGATCCGCTTCGGCCGGAAGCCGGCCCGGCCGCAGACCTCGGCGAGCATCATGGGCCGGTCGGCGGAGACGTCCTGGAGCCAGGTCTCGTCGCGCAGTTCGCGCAGATCGATCGTGCCTGCTCCGGCCAGCCGGTGGTCGCGGGGAAGGACGACGAACAGCTCGTCCTCCAGCAGGACCTCGGTCGTGACGCCGTCGACCGGCGGCACACCGGACGGGTAGTCGCTGACCACGGCCAGGTCGATCGCCCCCTCCGCCAGGCGCCGCATCGACTCGCCGCTCCGGCCCTCCACCACCACGATCTCGACCTCCGGCCTGGACCGGGCGAACGCCCGCAGCGCGGCGGGCACCAGCGAGACATTGGCCGTGGCGAACGCCCCCACCCGCAGCCGGCCGCCCCGCCCGGCCCGGATCGCGGCCATCTCGTCCTGCGCGCCCGCCAGACGCGCGAGCACCTCCACGGCGTGCCGGTGCAGGGCGTGACCGGCCGGATTCAGCCGTACGCCCCGGGCCAGCCGCTCGAAGAGCGGCCCGCCCGTCTCCTTCTCCAGCGAGGCGATCCGCCGGGACACCGCCGACTGTGTGTAGTCGAGCCGGACCGCGGCCTTCGTGAACGATCCGGTCTCGGCCACGGTCACCAGCAGACGCAGCGCGTCGATCTCGAACACATTCCCCCCATGCATGGCTCACATGCAATCTAGTCGCTGGTGGAATGCCTTGTCCGGCCCTAGTTTCAGAACGAGTTGGCGAGCTTCGAGACGAGGGAAACGTCCATGGCAGCAGCACCGAACACCCTGTCACCCGAGGCCGCCGAACTGGCCGCCACCCACCGACTCGGCGACCTGCAGGGCACGTTCGTCCCCAAGCGCCTGAACAAGCTGCTCTTCGCCCTCTACATCTTCACGACGGTCCATCTGCTGGCGCTGTTCGTGATACCCGGTGTGCTGTTCTTCTGGTGGCTGCGCCGGACCCCGGACTTCAGCCGAAGACAGGCCGCCAAGCGTCTCCACCTGTTCGAGCACGGCCTGATGGTGCACCCGCAGTCCGGCGACGGCGTGGTCGTCGTCCGCTGGGACTCCGTACGGCTCTACCAGAACATCACCCGGAAGATCATCAACGGCATCCCGTCGACCACCGAGTACGTCTACTCCGCGGTGGGACCGGGCCGGGACCACGCGACGATCACCCACTTCTACGAGGGCCCCGAGACCTGGGGACCTCATATGCAGCAGGCCGTCCTGCGGACCCAGGGTCCGACGGCCCTGGAATCGGTCCTGGCGGGCGAGACGGTGAACTTCGGGGACCTCTCGCTCTCCGCCACCGGCCTGACCGCCAGGGCGAAGGGTCTGCTCCCCTGGTCCGAAGTCCGGGCGATCCAGGTCAGGGCGGGCCGGGTCCTCGTCGCGGGGACCGGCGGCTCGGGCGCCTGGTGCAGCTGCGCCGTCAGCGACATCGCGAACCTGCACGTCTTCCTCGCCGTCGCCGAGCACCTCCACGCCCACCGCCCGGCGGTCTGAACCACGGGCCGCCGCCCCCGCACCTTCAGCCGAGTCCGACGACCGCCTCCGCAGGCTCCCGGACCCGCCGGATCACCAGCGCCATCAGCGCCGCCATCGCGCACAGCGCCCCGGACGCGTACCAGACCACGTCGTACGAACCGAACACGTCGCGCGCCACCCCGCCCAGGAACGCCACCAGCGCCGCGCCCACCTGATGGGACGCCAGCACCCAGCCGAAGACGATGGCGCTGTCCTGCCCGTACCGCTCGCGGCACAGGGCCAGGGTCGGCGGGACGGTGGCGACCCAGTCCAGTCCGTAGAAGACGATGAAGAAGACCATCGGCGGGTGCACCGTCGGCGCCATCAGCATCGGCAGGAAGAGCAGCGAGACGCCGCGCAGCGCGTAGTAGACGGCCAGCAGCCGCCGGGCGTCGAAGCGGTCGGTGAGCCAGCCTGAGAAGACGGTGCCGATGATGTCGAAGATCCCGATGACGGCGAGCAGCGAGGCCGCGGCGGTGATGGGCATGCCGTGGTCGTGGGCCGAGGGCACGAAGTGCGTACGGATCAGGCCGTTGGTCGAGGCCCCGCAGATCGCGAACGTGCCGGCCAGCAGCCAGAACGGTCCGGTGCGGGCCGCGTCGATCAGGACGCGTACGGTCCGCCTCGCCGCCCCGCGCGCCGGCGCCGGCTTGTCCGCGTACTCCCCGCCGTACGGGGCCAGGCCCACATCGGCCGGGTGGTCGCGGAGCAGCAGCCAGACGAACGGGACGACGGCCAGGGCGGCGAGGGCGACGGTCACCGACGCCGGGCGCCAGCCGTGCCGGTCGACGATCCAGGCGCACAGCGGCAGGAAGACGAGCTGTCCCGACGCGCCCGCCGCGGTGAGGATGCCGGTGACCAGGCCGCGCCGGGCCACGAACCAGCGGTTGGTGACCGTGGCGGAGAACGCCAGCGCCATGGAGCCGGTGCCGAGGCCGACGAGCAGCCCCCAATAGATCATCAGCTGCCAGGCGGCGGTCATCCACACGCCGGCCAGCGCCCCGGCGGCCACGGTGCTGAGTGCCACGACGACGACCCGGCGGATGCCGAACCGGTCCATGAGCGCGGCGGCGAAGGGCGCGGTGAGCCCGTACAGCGCCATGTCGATGGAGACGGCGAGGCCGATCTCCCCGCGCGACCAGCCGAACTCCGCGTTGAGCGGGTCGATGAGGAGGCCGGGGAGTGAGTTGAAGGCGGCGCCGCCGATGATCGTCACGAAGGTGACGGCGGCGACGATCCAGGCACGGTGAACACGCCGGCGGGAGGCACGCCCGGGGACTGCGGAAGCTGCGGGGACCACGGGGGCTGTCGGCCGGTCGTCGTCCCGGGCGGCGGCGCTTTCGGTTGTCTGGGTCACGTCACTCAGCATCGGCGCGCGGCACACCTCCCCACGAGTGGCCGGAGGGACACTGTTCGCAGGGATCGGGCCATCGGGACCGCCGCTTTCCGGCCCGGACGGACGGCCCGCATGCGCGTACGATCGCCAGTCGGCCGAGGAGCCGGGTCCGCCGGCCTCGTCGCGCACCGATCCGGGGGGCTCCATGCAGTGGGCAGCACGCCGGCACTTCCACCACCGTTCCGCGCTGATGCGGACCTGGGGCGTACTGCTGCTCGTCGCCTGCGCTCTGTGGGTCTGGCTGGGCTTCCTGCCGGCGGGGCAGCAGGACATGTACTGCTACCGGACCATGTCGTCGGCGTGCGAGGTGGACACCGGCGCACCGAAGCAGTTGACCGTGCTGGGGATCTCCGCTCCCCTGTCCGTCGTCGGCGCGGGCCTGCTCGTCGCCGGGACGGTGCGCAGGCAGACCAGCGCCCATGTCTTCGAGGTCATCGAGACGCAGAAGTCCGAGGAGCGCAACCGGCGGAACCAGTCGCGGACTCGGCCACCGCCAGTACCGCCCAGGCGAAGCCCGCGCCCACCACGTACCAGAACAGGTCGGGGGCGTTGAAGGTCGAGCCGAGCACCAGCCGGGCCACCGCGCTGTGGCGGGAGAGGTCCGCCGGCACCCCGGTCAGCTGGAGCAGTTCCACCGCCCAGCTGAACGCCAGTCCCGCCCCGGCCTTGGCGACCGGGCGTGCGCCGGGCGCGATCACGGCGGCCAGGGCGCAGACCAGCACGGTGTAGAGCGCGTCCCCGGCGTACTTGGCGAGGTCGCCGTCCGCGAACGCCCTGACCCCGAGCCCGGCGAGGACGGTCAGCACCGCGGCCCCGGCCGCGGTCGCACGCGCACGCAGGCCCGCGGCAGCCCGCGCGGCCGTGCGGGACGAGGCCGTCGGCACATCGTCCTCCCTCATCGGATCCGTTCCAGCCGGCTGATCGGCCGGGCCACCAGCAGCACCGCGACCGCCAGCAGGTTGATCACCGCTCCGGCCAGCAGCACCTCGGGTGCGCCCACCCGGTCCGCGACCGGTCCGGCCAGCGCCCGGCCCGCCGCCAGCATCAGCAACGAGCCCGCCACGTCGTACGCGTGCAGGCGGTTCAGCGCCTCCGGCGGCACATGGGTCTGGACCGTCGTCGACCACATCACCAGCCAGAACGCGAACGCCGCACCCGCCACGAACTGCCCCGCCCCGAGTGCGAACACCGGCATCCCGAGCCCCAGCGCCACCAGGTTCACACAGACCCCGGTCAGCGCCACGGCCCCCGCCGCGAGCGGGCGGCGCGGTCTCAGCCGCAGGGCGAGCAGCCCGCCGACGACGCTGCCCGCGCCGTTCACCGCCATCATCACGCCGTACGTTCCCGAGCCGTGCGCCTCGGTGACCTCGACCGCGGTGAGCGGCAGCATCGGACCGAGCACCGTGAATCCGTACACCGTCCAGATCGCGATCACCCCCCACAGCCAGCTGCGGGCCCGGAACTCCCGCCATCCGTCGACCAGTTCGGCGACGAAGCCACCGCGCCGAGCCTCGTCCGAGGGGGCCGGGGCGAGCCGCAGCAGGAACAGGCAGACGCCGGAGACCAGGAACGTCGACGCGTTCGCCGCGTAGACCGCCCCGGCGCTGGCCAGCCCGACGAGCATGCCCGCGAAGGCCGGGCCCGCCATGGTCATCAGCGCCTCGGAGACCCTCAGCACCGCGTTGGCCCGCTGCACGTCCGAGGCCACCCGGGGCACGGTCGAGGCGACGCCCGGCTGGAAGAGCGCGGCGCCCACCCCGGCCACCGAACTCAGCGTGTACACCGCCCACAGCGGGGGGTTCCCGGTGGCGAAGGAGAACGCCAGCACGGAGGCGCCGACCAGTCGAAGCGCATCCGCGATGATCATCATCCGGCGGGGGGTGAACCGGTCCGCCAGTACGCCGCCGAAGAGCACGAAGACCGCCAGCGGCCCCATCCAGGCCGCGAGCGCGTATCCCACGGAGGAGTGCGGGCGGCCGGCTCCCAGCAGACCCGCGGTGAGCGCCACCGGGATCATGCCGTCACCGAAGAGCGCGGCGGTTCGGGCGACGAAGAAGAGCCGGAAGTTACGGTTCCAGAGCCCTTCCGGCCGACCGTCGCCGATCAGCCGCACAGAGGACGAACCGGGCGAAAGGGGCTGTACGTCATCGCGTTCGGCGGCGGGAATGCGCGGGTGCTCCGCTGACTTTTCCTTCACAGGAGTGACATGTATCAGGGTTGAGGTCTATACCACTAGGGGTGAAGGGAGTCCGCCAATGCCGCACCGAATAGCCGTCCTGGCCCTCGACGGGCTGCTCCCCTTCGAACTGGGCATCCCCCAGCGGATATTCGGCCGCGCGTTCGGTCTGGAGCCGCACGAAGAGGGCCGCAGTCTGTACGAAGTCGTGACCTGTTCCGTCCGCGCGCCGGGGCCGGTCGGCACCGACGCGGACTTCACGATCACCGTCGAACACGGACCCGAGGCCCTGGCCACCGCCGACACGGTGGTGATTCCCGCCAGCTACGAGCTCGGCCCCGTCTTCGACGAGGGCAGGCTCACCGACGAACTGTCCGCCGCGTTCACCCACATCCGGCCGGGAACCCGGATGGTCTCCATCTGCACGGGCAGTTACGTGCTGGCCGCCGCCGGATATCTCGACGGTCGCCCCGCCACCACCCACTGGTCGCACGCCGACCACTTCCAGCAGCTCTTCCCCGAGGTCCGGGTCGACCCGGACGTCCTGTTCATCGACGACGGGGAGGTGCTGACCTCCGCCGGGGTCGCCGCCGGGATCGATCTCTGCCTGCACATCGTGCGCCGCGACCACGGCAGCGCCGTCGCCAATGACGTGGCCCGCCGCACGGTGGTACCCCCGCACCGGGACGGCGGGCAGGCACAGTACATCCAACGCCCCGTGCCCGACACGCAGTTCGCGACCACGACCACCGCGCGCACCTGGGCGCTCGGGCGGCTGGAACGGCCGATCCTGCTGCGCGACATGGCGCAGCAGGAGTCGATGAGCGTACGGACCTTCACCCGCCGGTTCCGGGAGGAGGTCGGGGTCAGCCCCGTCCAGTGGCTGACCCGGCAGCGGGTCGAACGGGCCCGGCAACTGCTGGAGTCGACGGACCTGTCGATCGACCAGGTGGCCCGGGACGCGGGCTTCGGCACGCCCACGTCACTGCGGCAGCACCTCCAGGCGGCGCTGGGGGTCTCCCCGACGGTGTACCGGCGCACGTTCCGGGCCGCCGGAAGGGGCTGACCGGAGGGGCTGACCAGAGGGGCTGACCGGCCACGGGGCTCAGAACACCAGCACTCCCCGCGCCACCCGGCCCTGGTGCGCGTCGTCCGCGGCCTCGGCGAAATCCTCCACCGGGTAGGTGGTGGTGACGAGTTCGTCCAGGAGCAGTCGGCCCTCCCGGTACAGCTCCGCGTAGAGCGCGATGTCCCGCTGCGGGCGCGAGGAGCCGTACCGGCAGCCCAGGATCGACTTGTCCAGGTACATCGACGAGACGAGGAACGACGCCTCCGCCGTGGCCGCCGGGACGCCCAGCAGGATCGCCTGGCCGTGCCGGTCCAGCAGGTCGATCGCGGTACGGATCAGCTCCGTACGACCGACGCACTCGAAGGCGTGGTCGGCTCCGTTCGGCAGGATGTCCCGCACCCCGTCCGCCGAGGTCAGGAAGTGTGTCGCGCCGAACTGCCGGGCCGCCGCCTCCTTCGCCGGGTTGGCGTCCACGGCGACGATCGTCAGCGCGCCCGCGATCCGGGCGCCCTGGATCACGTTGAGCCCGATGCCGCCGGTGCCGATCACCACGACCGTGTCGCCCCGGTCGACCTTCGCCCGGTTGAGCACGGCGCCGACCCCCGTCAGCACCCCGCAGCCGATCAGGGCCGCCGAGGTGAGCGGCAGATCGTCCGGGATCTTCACCGCCTGCACGGCCTTGACCAGGGTCCGTTCGGCGAAGGCCGAGTTGGAGGCGAACTGGTACAGCGGCTCCCCACGCCGTGAGAACGGCTGCCCCGGCATCCCGATCGCCTTGCGGCACATCGTCGGGCGACCCCGGTCGCACTGGGCGCACGCCCCGCAGTTGGCCAGCGTGGACAGCGATACGTGGTCGCCGGGCGCCACATGGCGGACGCCCGCGCCGACCGCCTCGACCACCCCCGCGCCCTCGTGCCCGAGCACCACCGGTGACGGGAACGGAATCGTCCCGTCGATCACCGAGAGGTCGCTGTGGCACAGCCCGGCCGCGGCCACCGCCACCAGCACCTCGCCGGGGCCCGGATCGCGTATGTCCAGATCATCGACGACCTCGGCCCGCTTGCCGTCGAAGACGACGCCTCTCATCTCGGCTCCCTCGGTAGGCCGAGCACCCGCTCGGCGATGATGTTCCGCTGGATCTCGTCCGAGCCGCCGTAGATGGTGTCGGACCGGGTGAACAGGAACAGGCGCTGTGCCTCGTCGAGTCCGTACGGTGCCTTCGCCGACCAGTCGTCCGGGCCGACGGCCGCCGCCGCACCCCTGACCTGCACGGCCAGCTCCCCGAGGCGCTGGTGCCAGCCGCCCCAGAGCAGCTTCGCCACACTGGGCGCGCCCGGGTCGCCGGTGGAGCCGAGGGTGCGCAGGGCGTTCCAGCGCATGGTGCGCAGCTGCGCCCACTGCCGTACGAGGCGCTCGCGCAGGACCGGGTCGGTGACGGCGCCGCTGTCGACGGCCGCCCGGACCACCCGGCCCAGTTCGGCGGCGAAGCCGATCTGCTGGACGAGCGTGGAGACGCCGCGCTCAAGGGCCAGCAGCCCCATGGCGACCGTCCAGCCGTTGCCCTCGCCGCCGACGCACTCCTCGGCGTGCGCCCCGTCGAAGAAGACCTCGTTGAACTCGCTGGTCCCGGACATCTGGCGGATCGGCCGGACCTCGATCCTGCCGGGCTGGTCCATCGGTACGAGGAGGAACGACAGGCCGTGGTGGCGGCTGGAGCCGGGCTCCGTACGGGCCAGCACGAAGCACCAGTCCGCCTCCTTCGCGAGTGACGTCCAGATCTTCTGCCCGGTCACCCGGTGGCCGCCGCCGCTCCGGTCGGGCACGGCGGCGGTGCGCACCGCGGCGAGGTCCGATCCGGCGTCCGGTTCGCTGTAGCCCTGGCACCAGAGCGCCTCGCCGCGCGCCACGGCGGGCAGGAAGCGCCGCTGCTGTTCCTCGCTGCCGTAGGCGATCAGGGTCGGGGCGAGGAGGTTCTCGCCGATGTGGCCGACCCGGGCGGGGGCGGCGGCGCGGGCGTACTCCTCGGCCCAGACGACCTGCTGGGTGAGGCTCGCGCGGCGGTTGCCGTGGCCGGTGCCGTGGTTCTGCCAGCCGAGGCCGATCCAGCCGTCCCGGCCGAGTTCGCGCTCCCAGGCGCGGCGGATCGCGACGCCCTCGTGCTCGCTGCCGGGACCGCCGGTGCCGGCGGCCGCCGCGTACTCGCCCACGAGATGCGCTTCCAGCCAGCCACGTGCCTCCGCGCGGAACGCGGTGTCGTCGGGGCCGAAGGTGAAGTCCACGGTGTCTCCTGACCGTTGCCGCTCGCCGTGCAGGGCCTCACGCGTTGGGGCGCGCCTTCGCCGCGGCCGCCGCGGCCATCTCCTCCAGCCGGGCCAGCATCGGCATCGGGTCGGTGCCCACCGTCCCCGGCAGGAAGTCCGCGATCCGTTCCGGGGTCCACGCCCCCTCGACGTATCCGGCCCGCAGCTCCCTCGGCTGGGCCCAGACCGCGATCTTCGGTCCCGCTACGGTGTACACCTGGCCGGTGATCTTCTCCTGGCGGGCCCGTTCGCTGAGTAGGTAGACGACGAGCGCCGCCACGTCCTCCGGCTCGCCGATCTCCTTGAGTTCCATGGGGACGTTGGCGGACATGCGGGTGCGGGCGACCGGGGCGACGGCGTTGGCCGTGACGCCGTACTTGTGCAGTCCGAGGGCCGCGCTCCGGACCAGCGAGATGATCCCGCCCTTCGCGGCGCTGTAGTTGGCCTGGGCGACGCTGCCCTGGTGGTTGCCGCTGGTGAAGCCGATCAGGGTGCCGCCGCCGTCCTGCTTGCGCATCACCGCCGACGCGGCCCGGAAGACGGTGAAGGTGCCCTTGAGGTGGGTGGCGATCACCGGATCCCACTCCTCCTCGGACATGTTGAACAGCATCCGTTCGCGCAGGATGCCGGCCACGCAGACGACCCCGTCGATCCGCCCGAACCGCGCGAGCGCCGTGTCCACGATCCGCCGGCCGCCCGCCATCGTGGAGATGTCGTCGGCGACCGCCACCGCCTCGCCGCCCGCCGCCCCGATCTCCTTGACGACCGATTCGGCCACCTCGCTGCTCGGCTCGCCGCCCTCGATGGAGACGCCGTAGTCGTTGACGACCACCCGCGCCCCCTCGGCCGCCGCCGCGAGCGCGACCGCCCGCCCGATGCCGCGCCCGGCACCGGTAACGGCCACCACCTTGCCTGCCAAGAAGTTCCCCATGCCCGGCCCCTTCCCGCGGTTTCTGACGGACCGTTAGATTTTATGGGCCATCAGGTCCACGAGCACAAGCCCCAGGAGGCGCCATGTCACTGCCGGCCGAGTTCCACGACATCGCGAAGCGGGTCAACAATTGGGGCCGCTGGGGCGACGACGACGAGATCGGGACGCTCAACCTGATCACCGACGCCGTGGTGCGCGAGGCCGCCGCCACCGTCCGCAGCGGTCTGCGGATCCCGCTCGCACTCCCGCTCCAGCAGGACGGCGTGCAGAGCGGGCTGATCCCGGGACGGATCAATCCGCTGCACACCATGGTCCAGATAAACCAGGAGCTCTTCGGCCCCGGCACCGTCGCCACCAGCGACGACACGGCGGTACTGAGCCTGCAGACGGCCACCCACTGGGACGCCCTCACCCACGCCTCGCACTCGGGGAAGATCTACAACGGCCGCCCGGCCGCGACGATCACCGCACACGGCGGCGCGCAGTTCAGCGGGATCGACAAGGCACCGCACATCGTCTCGCGCGGGGTGCTGCTCGACGTGGCGCGCGCCCACGGCGTGGACCGGCTGCCCGGTGGCCACGCGGTCACCCCCGAGGACCTGGACGCGGCCGAGGAACTGGCGGGGGTACGGGTCCGGTCCGGCGACATCGTGCTCGTCCGGACCGGGCAGGTGCAGGTGTATCTGGCGGGCGACAAGCACGCGTACGGCTATCCGTCGCCCGGACTGTCGGTCCGGACGCCCGAGTGGTTCCGCGCGCGCGATGCGGCGGCGGTCGCCAACGACACCCTGACCTTCGAGATCTTCCCGCCGGAGATCGAGGACCTGTGGCTGGGGGTGCACGCCCTGGACCTGGTCGAGATGGGCATGCCGCAGGGCCAGAACTGGAATCTGGAGGCGCTGTCCACAGCCTGTGCACAGGAGAAGCGGTACGCCTTCCTGCTCTCCGCGATGCCGGAGCCGTTCGTCGGCGCGACCGGCACCCCGGTCGCGCCGGTCGCCATCCTGTGACGGGACCGGCCGGCGCCGGACAGCAGCCCGGAAGAACTGCTTTAACCTTTATGCAAGGTTCGTAACGACCTGCGACGGCTTGCGCGCATCACGGCCCGTGTCCTCCGCGCAGGGGGCGACGCCCTGTGCGCCGGAGTGCAGCGGCAGCTGGATCAGCGGTGCGCCGCGGTCGACCTCGCACCAGATGCGCTTGCCCGCGCCCTCCGGCTGCCAGCCCCAGCGGTCCGCGAGGCCGTCGACCAGCTCCAGGCCCCGGCCGTTGGTGTCCTCGCCGGCCGCGTGGCGCTGCTGCGGCGGGCGGCAGCTGGCGTCGGCCACCTCGACCCGGACGGTCCCGGGCGCACCGGCCGATCCGGTCAGGCCGAACAGCATCCGCAGCACCGCCGGGCACCCGGTGTGCACCACCGCGTTGGTGACCAGCTCCGAGATCAGCAGGATGAGTGTCTCGGCCAGTGGCTCGTCGTCCCTTATCCCGGACCCGACCAGTCTCGACCGGGCCCATCTACGGGCCCGCCCGACCTCCGCGGGATCCGGCCCGACCTCCAGCTGAACCTGAAGCACCTGCACCGCTCACACCATCCGAACCGGCGGACACATCGCCTCGCGCCTCCTCGGGGTCACGGAACGTGACTCCCCTGCGAGACAGCATGGTTGACGTACAGTCACCGCAACAAGCGCTTCGGGCATATTCCAGCGCGAAGGAGTACGCGTGATGCATACTGTGCGACGCACGTTGCGGGGAGTCGAACAGAGGCACGCAAAGGCCGCCCGAACCGCCTCCCGGGCGCTCCCGGCGCTTCTGCCAGGAACGCGAGCAGGGCACCGCTCCGGACCCGGAGTCATTGCACGGGCAACCTCCGGATCGCCCGGTTCCAGTTCCTGTCGCATCCAACGGAGCGTACCCGAGCCCGGCGCCGACTCCACCCCGTGACGGAGAACGTGAAGGCCGGAGACCGGCCCCCGCGCCCGCCGGCTGCACTGTGTAACTCCGCAGCGTGAGGCTCGTGGCCCTGCCTGTCACCTCCGTGCACCGTACATTCGCCCACCGCCGGTCGCCGGAAGCCTGCACGGAAACCCTCCCGCTTCAGCACAGGTCCCCCGCAAGCACCTCCTCGGCCACCGCCGCCGTGAGCCACTGCCCGGACCGCAGCCAGGCCCGTTTGAGGTGCAGGTGAACATCTGCCTCCCAGGTGAAGCCCATGCCGCCGTGCACCTGGAGGCAGTCCCGCGCGTTGCGGACCGCCGCGTCGTCGGCGAGCAGTTTGGCGCCCGCGATCTCGACCGGGTCCGCGGTCACGGCCGCCGCGTACACGGCGCAGCGGGCCAGTTCGGCGCGGACCAGCATTCCGGCGCACAGATGTTTGACCGCCTGGAAGGAGCCGATCGGCGCGCCGAACTGTTCGCGCTCACCGGCGTGTTGGACGGCCATCTCGGTCGTCCGGGCGGCACTGCCGAGCTGTTCGGCGGCGGCCAGCAGGGCCCCCTCGTCGCGCAGCCGCCCGCCCCCGGGCAGCGGTTCACCGGCCTCCACCGGGTCCTCGGCCCGCCACAGTGGCGTGAACGGGTCGACCGAACGTACGGGGGTGGCGGCGTCCCGCACCCGGGAGACGTCCACCGACGCGGCGGACGCCTGCGGCCCGTCGCCGGCGCCGAGCACCAGCAGCGCGTCCGCCTCCCCCAGGTGCGCCACCGGCTGCCCCGGATCGAGCACGGCGACCACCGTCCCGCCCTGCGCCGCGCCCTTCACCCGGCCGGCCGCGAGGTGGGTGGCGATCAGCGGCCCCGGCAGCAGCGAGCGCCCCGCCTCCTCGAAGAGCAGCACCGATTCGGGCAGCCCTAGCCCGACGCCCCCCTCCGTCTCCGGCAGCCGCAGCGCGAAGAACCCGGCCTCGCCGAGCTCCCGCCACAGCGCCCTGTCGACGCCCGTGCCGTCGTCGAGCGCCGCCCGCATCCGGTCCCTGCCGAAACGCCCGGCGAGGAGTTCCCGCACCCCCGCCCGCAGGGCCCGCTGGTCGTCCGAGAGCTGGAAGTCCATGAGTGCGTCAGCGCCCCTTCGGCAGGCCGAGAATGCGTTCGGCGACGATGTTCCGCTGGATCTGCGAGGTGCCCGCGGCGATGGTGTACGAGAGCGAGGAGAGCCGGTCCAGGACCCATTCCCGGTCCAGGTCCGCGCTGTCCGCGCCGAGCACCTCGGCGGCGGCCTCGTACAGTTCCTGGCGGGCGTGCGAGTAGCGCAGCTTGAAGACCGAGCCGCCGGTGCCGGGCACGCCTCCGCCGCCGGCTCGCTGGGCCTCGCTGACGTTCCACTGGGTGAGCCGCCACAGCGCCCGGAATTCGGCGTTCAGCCTGCCCAGCCTGCGGCGCAGGACCGGATCGTCCCAGCGCCCGCTGCGCCGGGCCTCGGCGGCCAGCGCGTCCAGGGTGCGGCGGCAGGCGACGACCTCGCCGACGAAGGCCGTACCGCGCTCGAAGGAGAGGGTGACCATGGTGACCCGCCAGCCGTCGTTCTCCGCGCCGACCCGGTGCGAGAGGGGCACCCGCACCTCGTCGAGGAACATCTCGGCGAACTCGGTGGACCCGGCGAGGGTGCGCAGCGGGCGGACGGTGACCCCGGGCGCGTCCATCTCCATCGCGAGCCAGGTGATCCCCCGGTGCCTGGGCGCCGCCGGGTCCGTACGCACCAGGAGTTCGCACCAGTCGGCGACCTCCGCGTGCGAGGTCCAGATCTTGCTGCCGCTCACCAGGTAGTGGTCGCCGTCGCGCACCGCCCTGGTCCGCAGCGCGGCGAGGTCCGATCCGGCGTCGGGCTCGCTGAACCCCTGGCACCAGATCTCGTCGCCGCGCAGCACCGGGGGCAGCCAGCGGGCCCGCTGCTCCGCGGTGCCCTCGGCGGCGATCGTCGGGCCGGCGTGCAGCAGCCCGACGAAGTTCGCGCCGACGTACGGGGCCCCGGCCTTCTCCGTCTCCTCCAGGAAGATCAGGTGCTGGGTCGGGGTCGCGCCCCGGCCGCCCGCGTCGACGGGCCAGTGCAGGCCCGCGTAGCCGGCGTCGTGGAGCATCCGCTGCCAGGCCGTGTCGTACGCGCGGCGCCCCGGCCAGTCGTCGGGGCGGGGCTTCGCGGGGAGTCCGGGGAGCACGGCGGCCAGCCACTCGCGCAGCCGCGCCCGGAACTCCCGCTCCTCCTCCGTGTACGCGAGGTCCATCGCGGGCCTACTTGTCGAGGTCCAGATCGAGCATCCGGATCGCGTTTCCGCGCATCAGTTTGTAGACGGTCTCGTCGTCCAGTCCCTTGACGTGGTCGAGGGCGACCTCCTTGGTGTGCGGGAAGGTCGAGTCGACGTGCGGGTAGTCGGTCTCGAAGGTGGCGTTGTCCCGCCCGACGACGTCGAGCGAGGCGACGCCGTGCTTGTCCCGGAAGAAGCAGCAGAAGATCTGCCGGTAGTAGTACGTGGACGGCGGCTCGGGGATCAGATCGCGCACCCCGCCCCATGCCCGGTGCTCCTCCCAGACGTCGTCGGCGCGCTCCAGGGCGTACGGGATCCAGCCCATCTGGCCCTCGCTGTAGGCGAGCTTCAGCCGGGGGTACTTCACCAGGACCCCGCTGAACAGGAAGTCCATCATCGAGGCCATCGCGTTGTTGAAGGAGAGGCTGGCCTGTACGGCGGGCGGGGCGTCGGGCGAGGCGGCGGGCATCTGCGAGCTGGATCCGATGTGCATGTTGACGACCGTGCCGGTCTCCTGGCAGGCCGCGAAGAACGGATCCCAGTACCCGGTGTGGATCGACGGCAGTCCGAGGTGGGTGGGGATCTCGGAGAAGGTCACCGCGCGCACCCCGCGCGCAGCGTTCCGGTGGATCTCGGCGACCGCCAGGTCGATGTCCCAGAGCGGGATGATGCAGAGCGGGATGAGCCGGCCGCCGCTGTCGCCGCACCACTCCTCCACCATCCAGTCGTTGTAGGCGCGCACGCAGGCGAGCGCCACCTCCTTGTCGTGGGCCTCGGCGAAGGTCTGGCCGCAGAAGCGCGGGAAGGTCGGGAAGCAGAGGCTCGCCTCGACGTGGTTGAGGTCCATGTCCTTGAGCCGCTCGACCGGATCCCAGCAGCCGGGCCGCATCTCCGCCCGGGTGATGCCCTCCAGCGTCATGTCGTCGCGGTCGAAGCCGACGGCGGCGATGTTGCGCTTGTACGGGAACTTCAGGTCCTCGTAGATCCACCAGTCGGTGGGCGGGCCGTCCGGGTCCATCGTGATGACGTACTTGCCGCCCGTGTACGCCAGCTCGCCGATGCCCGCGGTGAGCGGCTGCGGGCCGCGCTCGCGGTACTTGGCGGGCAGCCAGGTGGAGAAGAGGTGCGGCGGCTCGATCACATGGTCGTCGACGCTGACGATCCGAGGCAGTTCCGTCATGGTGTCCCCTCCGGCGCGCGATTTTCTGATGACCCGTCAGATTTATGTCGCACTCAGGCTAGCCCCGCACCCCTGGACCGACAAGGCGCAGCGCTCTACGCTCTCCGCACTATCTGACTGTCCGTCAGCTGTGAGGGGTTCGCCGTGACCGAGACCGCGCACGCCCTGGGTGCATCGGGCACCTTCTGGGAACTCGTCGAACGCCGGGCCGGCCTGACCCCGGACCGTCCGTTCCTGATCCAGGACGACCGCACCCTGACCTTCGGCGAGCTGCGCGGCCGCGGCGAGCGGGTCGCGGCCGGGCTGTGGGAGATGGGCGTGCGTCCCGGCAGCGTCGTCGCCTGGCAGCTGCCGACCCGGATCGAGACGGTGCTGCTGTCGTTCGCGCTGACCCGGATCGGGGCCGTCCAGTCGCCCGTCATCCCGTTCTACCGGGACCGCGAGGTGGGGTACGCGCTGCGCGAGTCCGAGGCGGAGTTCTTCGCCGTACCGGGCACCTGGCGCGGCTTCGACCACACGGCGATGGCCGGACGGCTGACGGCGGACCGGCCGGTGACGGTGTTCGAGGCGTACGCGTCGCTGCCGGACGGTGACCCGTCGGTGCTCCCGCCGCCGCCGGGCGACGGTACGCAGGTGCGCTGGATCTACTGGACGTCGGGCACCACCTCCGACCCGAAGGGGGTGCTGCACACCGACCGCAGCCTGATCGCGGGCGGCTCCTGCCTGGCCCACGCGCTGCATCTGTCGGCCGACGACATCGGCTCGATGGCCTTCCCCTTCGCCCATGTCGCCGGGCCCGACTACTCGGTGATGCTGCTCCTGTACGGCTTCCCGGCGGTCCTCTTCGAACACTTCGCGATGCCGGACGCGCTGGCGGACTACCGGCGCCACGGGGTGACGGTCGCGGGCGGTTCCACGGCGTTCTACTCGATGTTCCTGGCCGAGCAGCGCAGGGCGCCGGACCGGAAGCTGATCCCCACCCTGCGGCTGCTGGCGGGCGGCGGGGCCCCCAAGCCGCCGGAGATCTACCACGCGGTGGTCCGGGAGATGGGCGTCCAGCTCACCCACGGGTACGGCATGACCGAGGTCCCCATGATCACGATGGGCGCCCCCGACGACACGGTGGAACACCTCGCCGAGACGGAGGGGCGGCCGCCGGCGGGCATGGAGATCCGGATCACCGACGAGGACGGCAAGCCGCTGCCGCACGGCACGGACGGCGAGGTGCGGCTGCGCGGGGAAGCCGTCTGCGAGGGCTATCTGGACCCGGCGGCGTCCGCGTCGGTCTTCGACGCGGAGGGGTTCCTGATCACCGGCGACGTCGGCCACGTCAGGGCGAGCGGGCACCTGGTGCTCACCGGGCGGCTGAAGGACATCATCATCCGCAAGGGCGAGAACATCTCCGCGAAGGAGATAGAGGACCTGCTGCACCGGCACCCGGACGTCGGGGACGCGGCGGTGATCGGGCTGCCGGACCCGGAGCGGGGCGAGCTGGTCTGCGCGGTCGTGGAACAGCCGGCGGGTGCGGCGCCGCTGACGCTGACGCGGCTCACGGGGTATCTGCGGGCCGAGGGGCTCTCCGTGCACAAGCTGCCGGAGCGGCTGGAGGTGGTGGCCGCGCTGCCGCGCAACGACACCCTGCGCAAGGTGCTGAAGTACCGGCTGCGGGAGCAGTTCACCTGACGGGCGGGGCGGGCGGGCGCCGCACCGCCCGTCGGGCGACGGGGCCTACGCGTCCGGGGCGATCACCGTGAAGTAGTCGGCGAGCGCCGACACCGCCTCGTCCTCCGCGATCCTGCCGTCCTGGTCCGTGTCCAGGCTCCGGGCGGCGAGCCGCGCCGTCCCGGCGTCCGCGCCGAGCACCTGGAGCGCCCGCTCCACGGCGGGTACGGCCGCCGTGCCCCGGTCGTCCGGGTCCGCCACGGCGATCGCCGCGCGCAGGAAGGGGCGGGCGATCTCCGCGAAGCGCTCCGGGTTGTCGCGCAGCCGCTTCACGGCCCCGCCCACGAACTCCTCACGGGTGACGCGCTGGTCCCCGTCGACATCGGCGATGCCCGCCATGCCCTGCCAGAACGCCTCGGCCCCGGTGTAGAGCGCCTGGCCCTTGTCGCAACGCGCCGTCGTACCGAATTCGGCGAGCAGCCGGGCCGCGGCGGCATTGAAATCCGCGCGATCGATGTATCCGTTGCCGTCCTGGTCGAAGGCGGCGAAACGGAAAGCGATCTTGCGCTCATACTCTGCGCTGTCCATGCGGGGAGCGTACGACGCCGGAAGGCGTCACGTGTCACTTACGCGCCCCACCGGTGTTACGACCCGGTCATCGCCGCCCGCCGCCACCCCCGCCGACGGCGCACCCGGGGGGCTTTCGTCTGGATCGGGCCGGATCAGGGAGCGGGGTCCGGTGTCGTGCATCACAAGGCGGAGGAGGGAGTCGAGGCAGAGCGCCGGCGACGACAACGCGGCGAGGCGCGGCACCGGGGCACGCGAGCCCGGCATGATCCGGACGAAAGGCCCCGGCGGCTTCACGCCGAGAGCGGCCGGGCCCGGTCGTCGACGGCCGTGCCCCAGTCGGGGTAGACCTCGAAGAGCCGGCGTACGCCGAGCGCGGCGAGCACCCGGTTGACGTGCGAGCCCTCCTCCGCGCCCCGGGCCGGCAGGATCAGCCGCAGCCGGCCCCCGCAGGAACGCATCAGCTTGCGGGAGGCGATCAGCACGCCGACCCCGCTGGAGTCGCAGAACAGCACCCCGGAGAGGTCGAGCACCACATCGTGGCGGCCGACGGCGACCGCGTCATGCACGGACTGGCGCACCGCGGGCGATGTCAGCAGATCCAGCTCGCCGTGCATGTGAAGTACGGTCCATTCACCCTGCACGGTCTCGGCCACTTCGAGTGTCACGCCACTGGGCCTCTCGTTCCGGGGCTTCCGACGATCCGGAAGTTTCCGTTCCTTCTCGCGGCTGCCCCAGCCGCACCCCCATGAAACACCGAGCGGCCCGGCAGGACGCAGCCGGATTCGAACAGAATTGATCGATTCGGGTCCGAATCCGTCGGCACCGGCCGGCGCATTCCCTATCATCCCGGGCCTCTTGGCGGGCGTACTTGCCGTAAAGAGAGGTGCATGGCCGGTACCGCCGACTACATTCGATGTGACGAGGGGAACAGAGCAGAGGGAACAGGGTCGGGGGTCGCATGGCCAAAAACGCACCACCCCGCTGGGACCGCAAGATGCAGCAGCGGCTGGCACGCGGTGAGGCGGCGGCTCTCGGTGAGCTCTACGACCGGTTCGCCTCGCTCGTGCACAGCCAGGCCCACCGGATGCTGGACGACGAGACCGCCGCCGACCTGGTGACCCGCGAAGTCTTCGGCTACGTGTGGGAGAACCCGGACGCGTACGACCCCAAGGAGGGCTCGATGCGCTCCTGGGTGGCCCGGCTCACGCACCGCCAGTCCGTGCGGCGGCTGCGCAAGGAGGACGGCCTGCGCGACGACCCGGACGAGGACGGGAGCGGTCTGGCGGATCGGGTGCACCGGGCCACGGTCGCGGCCCGCGCCGACTACATCGTCGCGTCCATGCCCGCCCCGCTGCGGGCCGCCCTGGAACTCGCGTACATCCAGCGCCGGGACTACCGGCAGACCGCGGCCGACCTCGGGGTCACCGACGACGAGGCCCGCCGCCGGCTCCGGCTCGGACTGCAACTGCTCTCCACCGCGCACACCCGCCCGCTCGAAGGGATGTCGCCGCCCGGATACGGACGGCCCCTGTGACCGGCGACGAGGCGGACGGGCACGGTGACGGCGGACGCGACGACGAGGTGCGGGGCGCGCGGCGCATACCGGGCCCCCGGGCCGCCGCGGACGACTTCGATCTCTCCGCCGTACCCCTGCCGCCGCCCGTCCCCGCGCCCCCGCCCGAGGAGCCGCGCAGGCCCCCGCGGCCGACAGCACCGGAACCGGAAACCGCCGTGGCACCACCGGCCCCATCAGCACCGCCGGATCCGCCGGTGCTGACCCACCGCGTACTCAAGGCGCTCCTCGGCGCGTGGGCCCTGGCGGCCTGCTCGGCGGAGGAGACCGAGGCCGTCGAGGCGCATCTGACCGAGTGCGCCGCCTGTGCGGACGAGGCCCTGCGGCTGCGCGACGCGGTCGGACTGCTGCACACCGACCGCAGCCTGGATCTCGACCCGACGCTACGGACCCGGGTGATCGACGCCTGTCTGAGCCGCCGCCCGGCCGACATCCCGGTGCCGGACTGGGCCGCTCCGTACGACGCGGAGACCGCGCGGCTGGACGCGCTGCTCCGGGACATCGGCAGCTCGGAGTGGCACGCCCCGGTGCGGCTGAAGTGGTTCGAGGGCGAGCAGGAGGCCGGCCGCAAGACCACGGTCGCGGGCGTCATCGGCCATCTCATGGCCGTCGACGGACTGATCGGCGCCGCCCTCGACATCGACGTGCCGCTCGGCGACGGAGTCCTCGGCCGGGGCGCCGACTGGCCGCTCTCGCCCACCGCACGCACCGAGAGGTACTGGTCCGCCGCGCTGCGGCCGCCCACCCGCGCGGTCCACGAGCCGTGGCGGGCACAGAGCCACGCCCTCATCCGCACGGTGTCCTTCGCCGGCCGCGGGGTCTCCGAACTCTCCGTCTCGTACGGGGACTTCGCCCTCCCGATGCACGACGCCCTGCTGGACCGGGCGTTCGAGTGCTGGGTGCACGGCGGCGACATCGCGGAGGCGGTGGACTATCCGTACGAGGCGCCGTCCGCCGCCCATCTCAACCGGATGATCGACCTGGCGGCCCGGCTGCTGCCCGCCGTCCTCGCCGAGCGCCGCAGGACCGGACTCGCCGGGCCCGCCCGCCATCTGGTGACGGCCGGTTCGCCGGGCCGTTCGCTGCATCTGGAGGTCGAGGGTTCGGGTGGCGGCGACTGGTACATCCCGCTGGACTCCCCGGCCGCGCTCGGCTCCCCCGCGCACACCGTGGCGCAGGTCGCGCTGGACGGCGTGGAGTTCTGCCAGCTGGTGGCCGGGCACGTATCGCCGGTCGAAGCGGCGGCCGGTCAGGAGGGCGACCGCGAGGCGATCCGCGACGTGCTCTGCGCCGCGGCCTCGCTGAGCCGCCTGTAGTGACTACGCGAAGACCACCGTGCGGCGGCCGTTGAGCAGGATGCGGCGCTCCGCGTGCCACTTCACGGCCCGCGCCAGCGCCTGGCACTCCACATCGCGCCCGATGGCGACCAGCTGGTCCGGCGTGACGCCGTGGCCCACCCGCTCGACCTCCTGCTCGATGATCGGCCCCTCGTCGAGGTCCGCGGTCACGTAGTGCGCCGTCGCACCGATCAGTTTCACACCTCGGGCGTGCGCCTGGTGGTACGGCTTCGCGCCCTTGAAGCTCGGCAGGAAGGAGTGGTGGATGTTGATGATCCGGCCGCTCAGCTGCTTGCAGAGGTCGTCCGAGAGGACCTGCATGTAGCGGGCGAGGACGACCAGCTCGACGTTCTCCTCGCGCACCAGCTCCAGCAGCTCCGCCTCCGCCGCCGTCTTGTTCTCCCTGGTCACCGGGATGTGCCGGAAGGGGACGTTGTACGAGGCGACCAGCTCGGCGAAGTCGGTGTGGTTGGAGACGACGGCGGCGATGTCGATCGGCAGCGCCCCGATCCGGGAGCGGAACAGCAGGTCGTTGAGGCAGTGCCCGAACTTGCTGACCATCAGCACGACCCGCATCCGGTCCGAGGAGCGGTGGATCTGCCAGTCCATCCGGAAGGAGTCGCCGACCGCGGCGAAACTGGCCCGCAGCTTCTCCACGGTCACCGGGGCGTTCGCCGCGAAGTGGACCCGCATGAAGAACAGACCCGTGTCGTGGTCGCCGAACTGCTGGCTGTCCTCGATGTTGCAGCCGGTCATGAAGAGATAGCTCGACACGGCGTGCACGATGCCCTGCTTGTCGGGGCAGGAGAGAGTGAGGACGTACTGCTCGGGGGCGGTGTCGGCAGGCTGTGGCACGGTCATCCCCGTAGCGTGCCACACCGGCCCGGAATCAGGCCGACCTGGTCATGATGCGGAGCACGTCGAGGGAGCGCGGCGGCGTGTCGGGGTCCTCGCCGTCGTTGCCGGCGAGCAGCACATGGGCCTCGCGGGCGGCCCGTACGGCCTCCTGCCAGCCGTGGTGCTCCAGATACGCCGAGACGGGGGCGTCCGCGCCGACCTGGTGCATGATGCGCAGCACCCGGAGCACGGCGACGTCGACGAGCGCGGCCTCGTCGGTGTCGCGGAAGATCGTTCCGATGTACTTCTCGGCGGACCAGTTGTCCAGCCAGGTGTCCTCGACCAGGCGGTACACGGCGTCGGTGACGTCGCCGTACCCCTCCCGGCCGGCCAGCCAGCACTCGTGGTGGAAGACGGGGTCGGAGAGCATGTGCAGCGCCGAGCGCACGTTGCTGCGCCAGCGCCACCAAGGCATGTCATTCAGCGGCATGCCGCCCATGGTGGAGGAGCGACGGCCGCGACGGGAAGAGTTCTCCGAACCTTGCTGCACGGTCATCGATCGTACGTTCCCTTTTCCGTCGCCCACACCGGCCCCTGCAATTCACCCGGATGTCACCGAGTGTTGAGCGGGGCACACTGCGGCGTTACCCCACGGCCGGAAATGTACGTGTCCATGACCGGACGGCGACGCCTCACCTCCCCCCGCCCCTACAAGCTCCTCACAAGTACGGCGGCGGCCGGGGCGTTGCTGGTCACCGGTTGCGGCGCACTCCCTGGGGCCACGGGGGGCTCCAGGGAGCCCGTCACCGTCATGACGTGGGCCCCCAGCGGGGTCGCGGGGCCGGACGCGGCGAACATGGCGGGCATGACCGCCATGGCCCGCGCCTACGCCCGCTGGGCCAACGACAACGGCGGGCTGGACGGTCACAAGCTGCGCGTCGTCACCTGCGACGAACAGGACACCTCGATCGGGGCGGCGAACTGCGCCCGGCAGGCCATCAAGCAGAAGGCGGTGGCGGTGGTCGGCTCGTACAGCCGGCACGGCACGGCGTTCATGCCGCCGCTGGAGGCCGCCGGAATCCCCTACATCGGTGGCTACGGCGCCTCCGACGAGGAGTTCAGCAGCTTCACCTCCTTCCCGGTCAACGGCGGCCAGCCCGCCCTGCTCGCGGGCAACGCCCGTCAGCTGGCCCGCAGTTGCGAGCGGGTGTCCGTGGTCCGGCCCGACACCCTGGCCGGCGACGGCCAGGCCTGGCTCCTCAAGACCGGCCTCACCGAGGCCGGCCGGCCCGCGCCCGCCGACATCCGGGCACCCGAGTCGGCCACTTCGTACGACGAGGCGGCCACCCCCGCGCTCCAGGCCGCCGGGGCGTCCGACGGCTGTGTGACGGCGGTGCTCGGGAAGCGCACGGAAACCTTCTTCGACTCCTTCCGGCGGCTCGAACCGTCGTACGGGAACGTCCGGATCTCCTCCGTGCTGGGCAGCGTCGACCAGCCGTTGATCGACAGCACCGGCGGCCGGAACAGCCCGTTCGAGGGGGCGTACATCACCGGCTGGTACCCGGACGCGGGCGACGCCCGCTGGGACGCGATGCGGAACGTGATCCGCAAGCACGCCTTCGGCGACAACCGGATCGACCCGGACGACACGGGCGTGCAGACCACCTGGATCGCGTACACCGTGCTGAAGGAGATCGTGGAGTCGGTCGGCTCCGCGCAGATCACTTCCTGGAAGCTGACCTCCGCCCTCAACCAGGGCACCCCGGCGGAGACCGGCGGCCTCACCCCGGTGCTGCGCTGGAGCTTCAAGGACGTGCTGGGCTCGTCCTCGTACCCCCGGATCGTCAACACCAGGGTGACGTATCAGGTGGTGCGCAACGGCCGGCTCGTCGCGGACCGGAAGGGCTTCATGGACGTCTCGAAGACCCTGTCGGACGCCAGCGCGAAGGGCTGACCCGCGGCACCCGCCCGGATTCGCGGGACGGGCGCCGCGGGACGGACCGTCACAGCTGTGTGGCCGCCCGCCGGGTCAGTCCGTACTTCGACGCGATCGAGTCCCACAGCCCGGACGCCTGCCGCTTCTGCTTGCTCGCCTCTTCGCTCTGCTGGGTGGCCGCCTGCGTCTCGGAGGTCGTACGCGCCTTCCCGTGCTTGCACACCTTCTTGCCGTTCTTGGCCTGCGCGGCCCACGCGGCGTAGTGCTCGTCGGCGGCGGCGGAAGCCTGCCATGCCTTGGTGAGCGAGGAGGTCAACTGGGCGTGGTTCGGCAGCTTGTCGACGGACAGCCCCTCCAGCCGGGTCACCAGATCGCGGCGCTGCTGGGCGGCGCCCTTCAGATCGGTCACGGCCTGGTCCAGATCCGTGCAGCTCTTGATCTTCTCGACGGCCCCGATGACCGCGGCACGGCTGTTGTTGCTGTCCGCGAGCAGCTTGTCGAGCTCCTCGGCCTGCGGCTTGGCCGGATCTGCGGCGGCCTGCGTGGAGGGCTCCCCGGCCGGTGAACTCGCCGCGGCCACCGGCTGCTTGTCGTCCTTGCCCTTGTCGTCGCCACCGCTCAGCAGCGCACCGGCGCCGAGCCCGACCACCGCGCAGCCGACCACGACCGCCGCGATCAGCGTGACATGGGGCCGCTTCTTGCGCGGCGGCTGCGGCTCCTCGGCCACCGGCTGGTACGGGGCCTGCGGAGGCTGCCCGCCACCCTGGTACTGCGGGGCGCCCTGGTACTGCTGACCGGGGTGCTGACCGGGGTCGAGCCGGGGCATCTGCTGGGTGGCGCCCGCCGGTTCGTCGCTGCGGAACAGGTTGTCGAACTCGGCGGGCGGCTGCCGGTCGCCCGGGGCGCCGGGCCTGATGCCGTAGGGGGTGCCGCCGGGGACCGGCGGGATGTACTGGGTCGCCTCGGCGTCGCCTCCGTTGCCGGGCTGCTGCGGGTACGCCTGCTGCTGCGGCGCCCCGTGGCCGAGGAACGTCGTCGACTCCGCGGGGTTCTCCGGCGGCAGCCCGCCCGGCACGGGCCCACCGGGCACCGGCGCGATGTACTGCGTGGCCTCCGCGTCCCCGCCCATGCTCATCCCGGGCACGGCCTCGGGCGGCAACGGCTGCGCGAACGACTGCGGCGGCTGCGGCTGTTGCTGCATCTGCTGGGGCGGCTGCGGCTGATGCATCTGCTGCGGCTGCTGATGCTGTACGGGGGGCAGCGGCTGGGCCTGCGGCATCTGGGCGTGCTGCGGGGCGGGCGGCTGCCCGTACTCCCCCTGCTGCACCTGGCCGTACTGCCCCTGCCCATACGCACCCTGGCCCTGGGCGTGCCCCTGGGGCTGGTGCTGCGGCTGGGACTGTTGCGCGGGGTCCTGGTGCGCCGCCTGCGGCCCCCAGGGCTGCCCCCACGGCCGGCCGCCCGCCGGGGCGGCCTGATCCGCGGGGCCCCCGGGTATCCAGGGCTCGCCGCCACCCGCGGGCAGCACGACACCTTCGTGCGTGGGCCGTACAGCAGGGAGCTGCTGCTCGTCACCCTGTCCGCTCTGCGTCACCGGGACTCCTACGTGTAAACCTACGGAATCGTCGGCTCACGCTATCGGGTGGTTGCCGCCGTTCGCCAAGCGTGTGTTGTCACTCACCAGCCCTTCACAGGTGTTGTAACACTCAGCGCTCTTAAGACGCAGTTAATGGAACGCCCGGACGCGCCCGCCGGCCGGGCCCCCGTTCCCGGGCCCCGGTCAGGCCGCCTGGAGCTCCAGCCGGGCGCCGAACTCGCGCACCGCCGACTCGTCCCCGTACGGGATCAGCCGCTGCTGGAGATCGTCCAGGTACTCCGCTCCCCGGCTGGAGCGCACCGACCCCAGCAGCTCCATCGCCCGCGTGCCCGTGTGGCAGGCCTGCTCCACCTCGCGCATCTGGACCTGGGCCGTGGCCAGCAGCACCAGCCCGATGCCGCGGCGGCGGGTCCGGGACTCCGGGTGGCCGGCCAGCGACTCCTTGGCGCGGCGCGCGGCGGCCTCCGCCTGGCCGAGGTCGCGGTGGCAGTGCGCCAGCTCGTCCGCGAGATAGGCGCGGTCGAAGTGGGCGATCCAGTCGGGGTCGTCGCCCGTGCCCGGTTCGGCCCGCTCCATGGCGCCCAGCGCGCGGCCCGTCACCGCCTGGCAGGTGCGGGCGTCGCCGAGCAGGGCGTGTCCGCGCGCCTCCGCCGCGTAGAACATCGCCTCCGCCCGCGGGGTGACGCGTCCGCGCGCGCCCTCCTGGGCGGCCCGGGCCAGCTGGGCGATCTCCCGGGGGTTGCCGAGCTGAGCGGCGAGATGGCTCATCGAGGCGGCCAGCACATAGCCGCCGTACGCCCGGTCGCCCGCCGCCTGGGCCAGCCGCAGCGCCTGGATGTAGTAGCGCTGGGCGAGCCCCGGCTGACCGGTGTCGACCGCCATGTACCCGGCGAGCTCGGTGAGCCGGGCGACCGCCGCGAACAGCTGCCGGCCGACCGCCTCCCGGTACGCCCCGGAGAGCAGCCCGGAGACCACGCTGTTCAGGTAGTGCACCAGCACCGGCCGGACATGTCCGCTGCCGAACCGGTGGTCGAGATCGACCAGCGCGGTCGTCATCGCCCGCACCGCCTCCACGTCCGGCATCCCGACGCGGGCCCCGGAGGAGCGTGCCACCTGTGGGTCGGAGCCGGTGATCAGCCAGTCGCGGCTGGGTTCGACGAGCGCGGAGGAGGCGACCGCCGAACCGGACAGGAAGTCCCGGCGGCCGACATCGCTGCGCCACAGCTCGCAGACCTGCTCGATCGCGCCGATCACGGTCGGGGCGAACTGGAGGCCGACGCCGGACGCCAGATTCTTGCCGTTGGCCATCCCGATCTCGTCGATCGTGACCGTACGGCCGAGCTTGCGGCCGAGCGCCTCGGCGATGATTCCCGGTGCCCTGCCGCGTGGTTGCTGTCCGCGTAGCCAACGGGCCACGGACGTCTTGTCGTAGCGCAGGTCGAGCCCGCGTTCCGCGCCGACCATGTTGACGCGGCGGGCGAGTCCGGCGTTGGAGCATCCGGCTTCCTGGATGAGCGCCTGGAGCCGTTCGTTCGGCTGGCGTGCGACGAGAGGCCTGGCTGCCATGTTTCCCCCTGAGGCCGCAGTGATCATTGAGCCGATCACTGCCCGGCGATTACGCGGAAAATGCACAGATTCATCGTGTTCGTCACGTGCGTCTTGTTCCTTGTCATTCATGTCGGCATATGACAGAGGCCGACCGGTTCCGGACCCGCACAGAGGCGGTCCGGCGGTTGCCCGTATGTGGCTACCCGCCCTGCCGGGCACCGCCTCACGCGCGCCCCCGCCCATGCATCCATGCGCCCCGTGTGCCGGATCGATACGCCGGGACCGCACCCGTCACGCCCGTAACCCCGGGTGTTGGCCGTAGTTGTGCTGAGCGTGGAAGAGCCCATCGCAGTCGAAGAGCCCGTCGGAGTCATGAAAGCCGCGAAGGTCCCCCAACAGCGGGGCGAGCAACTGCTCGACGCGGCGGTGCGGTACGCGGAGGAGCGGCACTGGGACGTGTGCCCGGGCACCTGGCTGGAGGCGGCGGAGGGGACCGAGCGGTGCTCCTGCGGCGACACCGGCTGCGCCGCCCCCGGCGCCCATCCCGCCGGCCCCGACTGGGCGGGCCAGGCGACCGGGAGCGGGGCCGCGGCCCGCCGGATGTGGTCCAGGCACCCGAAGGCGTCGATCCTGCTGCCCACCGGTCGCAGCTTCGACGCGATCGACGTACCGGAGTCCGCCGGCTTCCTGGCGCTGGCCCGGATGGAGCGGATGGGCCTGCCGCTGGGCCCCGTCACCTGCAGCCCCGACCGCCGGATGTTCTTCTTCGTGCTGCCGGGCGCGGCGGCCAAGTCGGACGGCCTCGTGAGGAAGCTGGGCTGGCGGGCCGCCGCCATCGATCTGGTCGCCCGCGGCGAGGGCCACTACGTCACGGGGCCGCCGACCCGGGTCGGCGAACGCGGAGCGGTGCAGTGGGCCCGCCGCCCCACCCCCGCCAACCGCTGGCTGCCGGACGCGGAGGAGCTCATCAGCCCGCTCGCCTACGCCTGCGCCAGGGAAGCGGCCGACGCCCGGACCCGCCTCTGACGGAACGCCCTTTCGTAGGCTGGTCCCGGAACACGGGGCCACCGAAAGGCAGAGGAATCATGCGTGACCGCGCAGAGACCGACAGAGCGGTACGGGCGGACGAGGCGGGCGAGGCGGGCGGCGGCGATGAGGCGACGCCCGCCGTTCGCGTACAGGGGCTGTGGAAGCGGTTCGGGGAACAGACCGCGGTGGCCGGGATCGATCTGGAGCTGCCCGCAGGCAGGTTCATCGGTCTGGTCGGGCCCAACGGCGCGGGCAAGACCACCACGCTGTCGATGGTCACCGGACTGCTCCGGCCCGACCAGGGCAAGGTCGAGGTGGCCGGCCACGACGTGTGGCGCGACCCGGTCGAGGTGAAGTCCAGGATCGGCGTGCTCCCGGAGGGGCTGCGGCTCTTCGAGCGGCTCTCGGGGCGCGAACTCCTCGCGTACACCGGCAGATTGCGCGGGCTGCCGGGCGCCGAGGTGGACAAGCGGGCCACCCAGCTCCTGGACGTTCTCGGTCTGGCGGGTGCCCAGCACAAACTGGTCGTCGACTACTCGACCGGCATGCGGAAGAAGATCGGGCTCGCCGCCGCACTGCTGCACAACCCCGAAGTGCTGTTCCTGGACGAGCCGTTCGAGGGCGTCGACCCGGTCTCGGCGCAGACCATCCGTGAGGTCCTGGAGCGCTACACCCGCTCGGGGGCGACCGTCGTCTTCTCCAGCCATGTGATGGAGCTCGTGGAGTCCCTCTGCGACTGGGTGGCCGTGATGGCGGCGGGCAGGATCCGGGCCCAGGGCCCCCTGGCCCAGGTGCGCGGCGACGCGCCCTCGCTGCAGAACGCCTTCCTCGAACTCGTCGGCGCCGGCCCCCGCGCCGCCGACGGCTCCCTCGACTGGCTGGGCGGCAAGCGATGAGCGTGCTCGACGCCCCCGTGGGGACCGCCCCCGGCCGGGCCGCGAACGAGAACCTCGTCCCCGTCTTCGTACGGCTGAAGCTGACCCTGCTGCGCAACGGGCTGCGGCAGTCGGCCGGCCGGCGGGCCGCGTACATCGCCTCCGTCGTCGTCACCCTGCTGTTCGCCGCGGGCCAGCTGATCGGGCTGATCGCACTGCGCGGATATGCCCACACGGACTCCCTCGTGGTGCTGCTGGCCGCGGTGCTGGCGGTCGGCTGGGCCGTGATGCCGCTGTTCTTCCCCAGCGGTGACGAGACCCTGGACCCGAGCCGGCTGGTGATGCTGCCGCTGCGGCCGCGCCCGCTGATCTCGGCGCTGCTGGCGTCCTCGCTGGTCGGGATCGGTCCGCTCTTCACGCTCTGTCTGACGGCCGGCTCGGTGTTCGCGGTGGCGCACGGGGCGGCCGGCGCGGTGTTCGCCGTGGTGGCCGCGCCGCTCGCGCTGCTGGTGTGCGTGGCGCTGGCACGGGCGGTGGCCACGGCCAACACCCGGCTGCTGACCTCCCGCAAGGGCCGTGATCTCGCGGTGCTCAGCGGGCTGGTGATCGCGGTCGGCTTCCAGGTCGTCAACTTCGGCGCCCAGCGGCTCGGCCGGGCGGGCGGGCTGTCCGCGCTCGACCCGGTCACGGACGTGGTGCGCTGGCTGCCGCCCGCCTCGGCGATCGGAGCGGTGGACTCGGCGTCGCGGGGCTCGTACGGGCAGGCGTCCGTGCAGCTGCTGCTCTCCGTCGCGGCGCTGGGCGCGCTGCTGTGGCTGTGGCAGCGGAGCCTGGTGAAGCTGATGACAGCCCCGGACGGCTCGACCCTGGCGGCCGCCGGGCCGGGCCGCGAGAAGGCCGGCAAGGGCGGCTCGGGGCTCGCCGCGCTGCTGCCGCAGGGGCGAACCGGGACGGTGATGGAGCGCAGCCTGCGGTACATCGCGCGTGACCCGAAGACCAAGGCCGCCTGGACGACGGCGCTGGCGGTCGGGCTGATCGTGCCGGTCCTCAACGCGCTCCAGGGCACCGGCTCGGTCTACTTCGCCTGTTTCGCCGCCTGGATGCTCGGCATCCAGATGTACAACCAGTTCGGCCAGGACACCTCGGCGTTCTGGATGGTGGCGCTGACGATCTCCTCCACCCGTGACGCCTATCTGGAACTGCGGGCGCGGGCACTGGCGTTGCTGCTGATCACGCTGCCCTACACGATCGTGGTGACGGTGGTGACGTCCGCGGTGCTCGACGACTGGGCCGCGCTGCCGGAGGTCATGGGGCTGTCGTTCGCGCTGCTGGGCGGGATGCTGGCGACCGGCGCGGTGGCGTCGGCGAACTTCCCGTACTCGATCCCGCAGGACGGGGCGTTCAAGAACGTGGCGCCGGGGCAGGCCGGGCTCGCCTGGATCTCCATCTTCGGCGGCATGGTCTCGGCGGGGCTGCTCTGCGCGCCGGTGGTCGCGGCGACGATCTGGCTGCACGTCGCGGACCACGAGCAGTGGCTGTGGCTGCTGCTGCCGGTGGGGGCGGTGTACGGGGTGCTGATCTCCTGGGCGGGGCTGCGGGTGGCCGCCCCGCGCACGGCGGACCGGCTCCCGGAGATCCTGGCGGCGGTCAGCAAGGGCTGAGGGCGGCCGTAGCCGGACCCTCGGGCCCGGCTGCGCCGCTCCGTCGTGCCACCCGGTCAGGACGGGACGGGTTCGCGCTCCTCCCGGGGGTCCTCGGCGAACTGCTCCAGGAAGGGTTCGACCGCGGCGCGCCAGCCCTCGGGCTGGTCGTAGTGGACGAGGTGGCCGGCGTCGGCCACTTCCGCGTACTGCCCGCGCGGCAGTACGCGGACCATCTCCTGGGCCTCGGCCCGGCCCAGCTCGCCGTCGAGCCCGCGGAGCACCAGGGCCGGGCAGCGTACTTGCGCCAGCTCCTCCCAGTGCGCGTCGAACACCCAGGTCGCGCGGGACCGGAGCATCTGGCGGCGGGAGAAGACGGGGCGCCAGCCGTCGGCCCGCTCGGCCATCACCTCGGCGAAGAACTCGCCGCGGGCCGGGTTGGGCCGCTCCACCCAGGGGTCGTCCTCGCCGAACCACTTCCGTACGTCGGAGAGCGTCGCGAACGGCACCGGCCAGGTCTTGAACCAGTCCTCCCACTCGCGCTGCGAGGCCGCGCCGAGCGCGGAGGCCCGCATGTCGCAGATGACCAGGGCCCGCACCAGATCGGGGCGCTTCGCGGCGAGCTGCCAGGCCGTCAGCGCCCCCATCGAATGCCCGACGAGGGTGACGGGGGCGAGGCCGAGCTGTTCGATCGCGGCCTCGGCGTCGGCGACGTACGCGTCACGGGTGTACGGGCCTTCGGCCGGCTTGTCGCTGCGGCCGTGCCCGCGCTGGTCGAGGCCGACGGCCCGGTACCGCTCCGCGAGCCAGCGGGCGGTCGAGGCCCAGTGCGCGGCCCGGCCCATCAAGCCATGGAGCAATAAGACCCCGGGGGCGCGCTCGCCCTCCGTGCGCCCCTTGGGCGGGTCGGCGAACTCCCAGGCCGCGAGGCGTACGCCGTCGGTCCCGGTCACATCGATGCGCCGCACCATATGTCCTGGCACCCCCTTCTGGTCCTCGATCACCGCTTGATCACTGCCTCGATCACCGCGTGGTCGCGTCACGCCAGACTATCGAACTTGTATTCGAAAACCGGCTTCTGCCACCCAACACCGCTCGTTCGAGTGACCGGCCCCAAGGATTGACCGCGGCGGCGGCGGGGAGATCTTCTCCGGGAGACGGGCCACTCGGGGATGAGGGCCCGTGGGGACCGACCTTGAGAGCTCGGGGCTCCAGGTCGAAGCAGGGGAGGACAGGCCCCGGCGCCGCGAGGCGCCGGGGCCCTCTGTCTTCCGGGGAGCCGCCGGCGGCGACGCGCATCGACGGACGCCGGCGCCGGTCCCCCGGGCGGCGGTGTGCGATTCATGGGCATGGGTGCGCGATGCGCGGGCGGCCGGGACCGCAGCAGCCACCTTTTGGTGCGCGTGCCGGACATGCCGGACACGCCAGTACGACGGGCGCATGCACCTGCTCCCTCCCCGACCGCGCGACCAGATGGCCGACACTCTCAGGTATGCCTCAGCCACAGCCTGGCATGCGATCCGTCCGGGCGCTGCAATTCCGGACGGAAATCGGTAAGCGGACGCCCCTCGCCAACGCTCCGGCGGCGCCCCGGCAACGACATCCGGCCAAGCGGCGCCCCGGAGGCGGGATTCCGGCCGAAGAGCGTCCGCTCAGCCGCACCCGCCGACCGGCGCCCCCACGGCGGCATCCGCCCGGGGAGCCCGGCCGACGGTGGACCTCAGCGGCGGAGCACTCAGCGCTTGGCCACGAACACGTGCGAGGCGACCTCGGTGTCCAGCTCCGCCGCCTCACCGCTGCTGCCGACCAGCACACCACCGGGCGACTGCGTCACGCTGACCACGGAACCGGGCTGCACACCCGCACGCCGCAGCGTGTACATCAGCTGGGCGTCCGTCTGGATCGGCTCCCCGATCCGGCGCACGACCACCGTCTTGCCGTCCGCGCCCGGGTCGAGCTCCGACAGGCTCACCATGCCCTCGTCGAGGAACGGGTCGGCCTCGGCCTTCTCGCCCAGCTCCTCCAGGCCCGGGATCGGGTTGCCGTACGGGGACTCCGTCGGGTGACGCAGCAGCTCCAGCACCCGCCGCTCCACCGCCTCGCTCATCACATGCTCCCAGCGGCACGCCTCGGCGTGGACCTGCTCCCACTCCAGGCCGATCACGTCGACCAGCAGGCACTCGGCGAGCCGGTGCTTGCGCATCACCCGCGTCGCCAGGCGGCGCCCCTCGTCGGTCAGCTCCAGGTGCCGGTCGCCCGCGACCTGCACCAAGCCGTCACGCTCCATCCGCGCCACCGTCTGGCTGACCGTCGGACCGCTCTGGTCCAGCCGTTCCGCGATCCGGGCGCGCATGGGGACCACGCCTTCCTCTTCGAGTTCGAGGATGGTGCGGAGATACATCTCCGTAGTGTCGATCAGTCCGGACATTCGTGCCCCTCGATGCTGTGACAGGAAAACGTCGTAAGCGCTGCGCGCTGGCCCTCCCCCAATTCTGACGCATACCGCCGACAACCGTGCCGGGCCGGTCGAACACCGGGCGGCGGAGCCCCGCAGGCGGTATTGACATGTCACTGGTCCAGACCGCAACGTGATCCGCGGCACGGACACCCATGAACACCTCTTCCCGCCGGAAAGGGCCTCCTCGATGAGCGACAGCAAGCTGGCCGGTCAGTTCTTCGACGCAGCGATCAGCCTGCTGGAACGAGTACGCGACGAGGAGTCCGGCAACATCGCGGCCGCCGGTGCCGCGATCGCCGACACCGTCGAGGCGGGCGGCAGGCTCTTCGCCTTCGGCGCCGGACACTCCTCGCTCGCCGCGCAGGACGTCGTCTACCGGGCCGGCGGACTCGCCCTGATGAATCTGCTGGCCGTACCGGGGGTGGTCGGCGTCGACGTCATGCCCGCGACACTCGGCTCCGCGCTGGAGCGGGTCGACGGACTGGCGGGCGCCGTGCTGGACTCCAGCCCCGCCACCGCCGGCGACGTCCTCGTGATCATCTCGCTCTCCGGCCGCAACGCGCTGCCGGTGGAGATGGCGCAGAACGCACGGGCGCTCGGCCTGAAGGTCATCGGCGTGACCTCGGTGGCGTACGCGGACGGCACCCGCTCCCGGCACGCCTCGGGCGGCTTCCTGCGGGACCACTGCGACATCGTGCTCGACAGCAAGATCGCCATCGGCGACGCGGAGCTGACCCTCGACGGGGTCGAGGCGCCGTTCGCCCCCGCGTCGACCGTCGTCACCAGCGCGTTGATGCAGGCCATGATGGCCGCCGCGGCGGAGCAGCTGGTCGCCCGGGGGATCGAGCCGCCGCTGCTGCGGTCGGGGAACGTCGACGGCGGCCACGAGTGGAACGGCCGCGTCATGACGGAGTACCGGGACCGGATCTTCTACCGCCGGTGAAAGCGACGAGGTGACGGACCGGACAGCTCCCGTCACCTCGTCGTGGCCAGCACCTGCGCCAGGTCCACCGCCGCCGCCACCCGCACCGCCACGCTCTCCGCGTACGCCGCGTCCGGGCGCTCGAAGGCGGCGCGGTGGGCGGAACGCAGGAACGTCACCACGCCCAGCGTGCGCCCCCGGCTCCGCAGCACCGCGCACAGCGCGTGCACGGCGTCGCCCGGCCACTGCCGCTCGGCCGCCCACACCCCGGCCCCGGACCCGGCACCCGCACTGGCCCGCACCGCCCCCCTGCGGTCCACCGCCTGGAGGGCCGGGTGCCCCGCCGCGTACCGCAGCGGAATGGAACCGCCGGCCACCGGCAGGCAAGGACCCGGCTCACCCGACGGCGTCGCCGCCACCCGCACCAGCCGCTCCCCCGCCACCACATCGACCAGCGCATGGTCCGCGAAGCCCGCGAGCGCGTAGTCCAGATAGGACGTCGCCGCCTCCATCGGGTCCTCGCACTCGGACGCCGACCGCGAGGCCCGGTGCAACTGGTTCGACCGGAACCGCATCCGGTCCGCCTCCTGCGCCGCCAGCTTCTGGTCCGTCACGTCCTGGAACAGCCAGCCCACCCCCAGCGGAACCGGCTCCTGGGCCAGCGGCGAAGCCAATTGCAGAAAACCGCTGCGCCAGCACCGCCGCCGCTCCCCCTCCGCCGTCCGCAGCGTCACCCACAGCTCGGCGGGCGCCGGTGGCGCGCCCTCGGCGAGCACATGCTGCAACGCGCCCTCCAGGTCCTCCACGCCCTGCCCGATCAGCTCCCCCAGCGGGCGCCCCAGCAGCGTCTTACGGCCACCGCCCAGCGCCCGCGCCGCATGCGCGTTGACGACCGTCGGCCGCAGATCCGCGTCGACCAGCACCACACCCCAGGACGCGTCCTCGAACAGCGCCTCGCTCAGCGCGATCGACCGCTCCAGATCGATCTGCGCGTGCACCTCGCCGAACGCGCAGTACACCCCGGCCGGCCCGCCGTCCGCGCCCCGCACACCGGCCGACTGGGTCCGCACCAGCACCCGCCCGCCGTCCTTCCGCAGCAGCGCGAATTCATGCACCTGACGCCCCGGCGCCCCCATGACCGCCATCAGCCGCCCCTGCACCTCCTCGGCGTCCGCCCGCCGCACCGCCCACCCGGCGAACCCGGCCCGCCCCACGGCCTCCTCGGCGGACCAGCCCAGAATCCGCTCGGCCTCGCGGTTCCAGTGGGTGATCGTGCCGTGCGCGTCGAAGGCGCAGAGCGCGGCGTCCATCCCGTCGAGCAGCGCGGCGAGCAATTCGGCCCCGGACCCGCCCTTCGGCCCCTCGTCGGGCCCGAGCGCCTCGGCCGTTCCACTGCTCGTGGACGCACTCACCCCGTACCTCCCGCAGGACGCATCCGGCATTTCCGCACGTCAGACCATTGAACTCGAAGGTGACCCGGCCCACGTCGACTTCCCGGAAATCGGCCGTCGCATTAATTCGCTTGTGCGGTGCCGGAGGCGTTCCTAGGCTGCTGCTACACGCGAAAGGAGGTGTTCCGGAAGTGATTTCTTCTCGGACTCGTGAGGTGGCTGCGGGCTGACGCCCGTTGTCGCACTTTGCAGTGCAGGCCGGTCGTCGGCCAATCCCAAGCAGTCACCGACCCGCAGGCTCGCCGGTAAGTCCGGCCGGCTCCTCCGCAAGGAGGGACCAGAGCCTGCGGGTCTCTGCATGTCCGGGCGGGGCCGCTACGGGCACAGGCGCTCGACGCGCCACCGGTCGCCCTCGCGTACGTACCGCAGGCGGTCGTGCAAGCGGTTCTCGTGGCCCTGCCAGAACTCGATCGTGTCGGGGACGACGCGGAAGCCGCCCCAGTGCGGGGGCGCGGGGACCTGTTCGCCCTCGGGGTAGCGGGCCGCGAGTTCCTCGTAGCGGGCGAGCAGTTCGTCGCGGGAGGCGATCACCGTGGACTGGGGGCTCGCCCAGGCGCCGAGCTGGGAGCCGTGCGGGCGGGTGCGGAAGTAGGCGACCGTCTCGTCGCGGCCGGTCCGGTCCGCCTTGCCGGTGACGATGACCTGGCGGGCCATCGGATGCCAGGGGAAGAGCAGCGAGACGTACGGGTTGGCGGTCAGTTCGCGGCCCTTGCGGGATTCGTAGTTGGTGAAGAACACGAAGCCGCGCTCGTCGTACTTCTTCAGCAGCACCGTGCGCGAGGACGGCCGGCCCTCGGGGGTGGCGGTGGAGACCACCATCGCGTTGGGCTCGTGGAGCAGCCCGCCGACGGCGACCTGCCGGAACCAGTGGGCGAACTGCTGCATCGGGTCGGCGGCCAGCGTGTCCTCGGTGAAGCCCTCGGAGCGGTACTGCTCGCGCATCGCGGCCGGATCGGTGGTGGAATCGGAGGGGGAATCTGCGGTGGGCACGGGGTCATCCTGCCGCAGCGGCAGGACCGGCCCGGCAAGGAGGGGTGTCGTGGGGCGGGGCCGATTCGGGGTGCTGTGCCGGATGTCACGCTTCCCCGCGTCCCGGGTGACCCGCCAATATCTTGGGGCAGGCCACTGTGGCCTCCGCAGAGCCGCCGACCGAGGGAGCCGCCATGTCCGACTTCGTACCGGGACTAGAGGGAGTCGTCGCGTTCGAGACGGAGATCGCCGAACCGGACAAGGAAGGCGGTTCGCTCCGTTACCGGGGTGTCGACATCGAGGATCTCGTCGGCCATGTGTCGTTCGGCAACGTCTGGGGCCTGCTGGTCGACGGGGCGTTCAACCCCGGTCTGCCGCCGGCCGAACCGTTCCCGATCCCGGTGCACTCCGGGGACATCCGGGTCGATGTGCAGTCCGCGCTGGCGATGCTCGCCCCCGTGTGGGGTCTGAAGCCGCTGCTCGACATCGACGAGGAGACGGCGCGCAACAACCTGGCGCGGGCCGCCGTGATGGCGCTGTCGTACGTCGCCCAGTCGGCGCGCGGACAGGGGCTGCCGATGGTCCCGCAGAGCGAGATCGACAAGGCGAATTCCGTGGTCGAGCGGTTCATGATCCGCTGGCGGGGCGAGCCGGACCCCAAGCACGTGAAGGCCGTCGACGCGTACTGGACGTCGGCCGCCGAGCACGGCATGAACGCCTCGACGTTCACCGCCCGGGTCATCGCGTCGACCGGCGCCGATGTGGCGGCGGCGCTGTCGGGCGCGGTGGGCGCGATGTCGGGGCCGCTGCACGGTGGTGCGCCGTCCCGGGTGCTCGGGATGATCGAGGAGATCGAGCGGACCGGCGACGCCACCGCGTATGTGAAGAAGGCCCTGGACAAGGGCGAGCGGCTGATGGGCTTCGGCCACCGGGTCTACCGGGCGGAGGACCCGCGGGCGCGGGTGCTGCGGCGCACCGCCGAGGAGCTGGGCGCGCCGCGCTTCGAGGTGGCGCAGGCGCTGGAGAAGGCCGCCCTGGAGGAGCTGCATGCGCGGCGCCCGGACCGGGTGCTGGCGACGAACGTGGAGTTCTGGGCGGCGATCATGCTGGACTTCGCGGAGGTTCCGGCGCACATGTTCACGTCGATGTTCACGTGTGCGCGTACGGCCGGCTGGTCGGCGCACATCCTGGAGCAGAAGCGGACGGGGCGGCTGGTGCGTCCTTCGGCGCGGTACGTGGGTCCGGGCTCGCGCGATCCGCGGGAGATCGAGGGGTACGACCAGCTGGCGGATCTGGGCAACTGAGTCCGGGCCCGGCCGGACGGGAGACGCCGCGGCGCCCCCGTCCGTGCCGTGTTCGGCGAGGCAGGCCGCAGGAGCCCGGCCCTCCGAGCCGTGCCGCGCCCGTCACGCACCTGTGCCGCACCCTTCGCCGCGCCCTGTGCCGCACCCTTCGCCGCGTCCTGTGCCGCACCCGCCGCGCGTCCTGTGCCGCATCCCTCGCGCGCGCCCTGTGCCGCACCCGCCGCGCGTCCTGTGCCGCATCCCTCGCGCGCGCCCTGTGCCGCACCCGCCGCGCGCCCTGTGCCGTGCCTGTGCCGTGCCTGTGGCAAGTCTGTGTCATTCCCGCCTCAGCCTGAGATGGCGCCGTGGCGCGCCTCGTTGACGCACCGCCGTCGTCGTGCCGCGCCGGCGCGTCCGGTCACATGGCCGGGCGCTTCGCCCAGTTGAACGTTCCGGCTGCCGTACGGGCACCCCTCACTGCCAGTTAGGTCAAAATGAAACACAAGGTACGTATCGTCTCCGCAGTTGCCCTCACCACCCTGACGCTCGGGCTCACGGCCTGCAACGACGGCGAGGACTCGGCATCCAGGCAGGACTCTCCGTCGGCCTCCGCCCCGGCGTCGTCCGACCCGGGCAGCAAGAGCCCGTCCGCGGACCCCAGCGACGACGCTGCCGCTCCGGCCGGTGGTGACGTCGCCGCACCGGGCACAAAGTTCAAGATCGGTGACCGAGCGGTCCTGCCGTTCAAGTACGGGACCGAAAAGAAGGGCACCGTCGCCGTGACCGTCACGGCGATCGAGAAGGGCGCCGAGGCCGACATGGCCCCATTCGGTGAGAAGGCGAAGGGCATGACGCCCTACTACATCCGGATGAAGGTGGAGAACGTCGGCGGTACCGACCTGTCGTACGCGTCGCTGAGGCTGCGCGGCAAGCTGGAAGGCGGCGGCCCCACAGGCGTCATTCTGGTCGGCGACCTCCCGGGCAAGTGCGACAGCGAGACGGCACCCCGCGACTTCACCACCAAGGGCGCGTCGTACGAGACCTGCTCGCTCAGCGCCACGAAGACCGATCCCATCGCGGTTGCCTCGTTCGAGGAGGGTGACGCGTACAGCGACAGCCCGGTCCTCTGGACCAGCTGATCAGCCGTCCCGGTCCGCGGACCGGGCATCCCGTCCCTGACGGCGCGCCCGGCCCGCGGCCCACGCTCTACAGCTTCCCGGCGAGGAGCACGGTGCGATGGCCGCCCAGTCTGCGGCCGATCTCCCGGGTGAAGTCGGACGTGAGCTCCGCCCAGCCCCAGAACGTGAACCCGAGGTGCCCGCACGCGTAGTAGTCGTCCTCCCAGCTCCACCGGTCGATCCCGGACGGCCGGGCGCAGGACGGGCAGTGCACGATCCCTTCGCCACCGTCCTCGGCCCAGTCCTGGAACCGCCCCTCGAAGGGATCCCAGGCGGACTCGATGGGCTCCCACACCTCGTCGACCAGCCGGATCTCGGTCCGGCAGAGCGGGCAGGTGGCCGCGCCCGCGTCTCCCTGGCCACTGTCGAAGACCGTACGGCCGGTCTGGACGTGAAACCCGTTGGTCCACAGGTCGACCGGGTCCGGGTCATCGACGGCCTTGGTGAAGTGCGGGCCGGGGGCGTGACCGTATCCGTCGCCGCCCAGGACGCAGTCGGTGCGCTCGGCCGCCACGATCCCGTCCGCGATCAGCCAGTCCAGGACCCGGGCCCCGAGCTCCTGTGCGTCCCGCTCGGTGGCGTCGAGGTCGACGATCGTCTGGAAGTGGTCCCCCATGATTCCCCCGGTTCCTCAGCGGCCCACGCGTGCGGTGAAAGCGGCCCAGGCGGCGGGCGGGAGCGCGAGGGCCGGGCCCTCGGGGTTCCTGGAGTCGCGGACGTGTACGGCGGCGGGGTGCACGGCGACCTCGGCGCAGGCGCTGCCCTCGTCACCGCCGCAGCTGTACTCGAACCACGGGCGTGCAGTGCTCATCGTTCTCCCGGCAGACGGTCCGACAGGCCCGAGGTGTCTTCGGAGCTGAGGGCCTGAGCTGGCAGCATCGCATACATGTGCTGCTGGATTTCCGGGTAGCCGATCATCGTTCGATCCGCGAGGAGCAAGAACTCCAGCTCCACCCCGCCCACGACGCGGACCGCCCGCTGGGTACGGACGGGCCACCGATCACCGCAGGTACGCGCGCTCCTGCAACCAGCTCGTTCCGATCCTGAACAAGCACACACCGGGCGGCTGCTCCAAGACGGAAGTGAGCCCCGCCGCCGGCATGTGGAAACCGGCGCTCGCCATCGGTGGTCCGGCGCAGCGCAAGCCCTCACCCCAGCGCGTCCTCCACCAGCGCGGCCCACTGCGCCACGACCCTCCGCCGCCGGGCCGTGTCGTCGGTGAGGACGTTGGCCAGGCCCAGGCCGCGGGCCATGTCGAGGAGGCCCTGGACGGTTTCGCGTACTCCGGGGCGGGTTTCGTCGGCGGCCAGGAGTTCGACGGCGATGCGGTGGGTCTCGCGTCCGACGCGGGCTTCGAGTTCGGTGACCCGGGGGCGCAGCTGTGCCTCGTTGGAGGCGGCCACCCAGAGCTGGAGGGCGGCGCGGAAGAGCGGGCCTGTGTAGAGGTCGACGAGGGCGGCGACGACGTCCGTGCGGCCCTGGACGGGCAGGGCGCGCAGGGCGGCGGAGCGTTCCTCGGCGACGTATTCGACGGCTGCGGTGAACAGGTCCTCACGGGTGGGGAAGTGGTGCTGGGCGGCGCCCCGCGAGACGCCGGCGCGTTCGGCGACGACGGAGACCGTGGAGCCTGCCCAGCCGTGTTCGGCGAGGCAGGCGACGGCCGCTTCGAGCAGGCGGCGACGGGTGGCCCGACTGCGGTCCTGTTTGGGGGTCCGGTCGGTGGGGGGCGTCACAACACCCATGCGGGCTCCCGTCGTTCGAGGAAGGCCGTCATTCCTTCCCGTGCCTCGGCGGAGGCGAAGAGGGCCGCCGAGCGGGCGATGAGGTCTTCGGCGTGCTGGTCGAAGTTGCTCAGCACAGTAGCTGTGACCAGCTTCTTCGATGCCGTCAGCCCCTGGGGGGACGCCTTGCGCAGGCCGTCCAGGACGGGGGCGAGGGCCGTGTCGATGTCCTCGGCCGGTCCGGTGGCGAGTGTGATCAGGCCGATGCGGGCGGCTTCGGCGGCGTCGAAGCGTTCGCCGGTGAGGTAGTAGCGGGCGGCGGCTCGGGGGTCGGTGCGGGGCAGCAGGGGCAGGGAGATGACGGCGGGGGCGAGGCCGAGCCGGGATTCGGTGAGGGCGAAGGTGGCTCCGGGGCCGGCCGCGGAGATGTCGCAGGCGCCGAGCAGGCCGAGGCCGCCCGCCCGTACGTGCCCGGTGACCCGGGCGACGACGGGTTTGGGCAGGGCGACGATCCGCCGCATCAGGGCGACGAAGGCCGCCGGGTCGGGCGGTCCGGTCAGGTCGGCGCCTGCGCAGAAGGTGTTGCCGGTGTGGGTGAGGACGACGGCTCGTACGGTGTCGTCGGCCGCGCAGTCGGCCAGGGCGGTGGTGAGCTCGCCGACCAGGGCCGCGGAGAGTGCGTTGCGGTTGGCGGGCGAGTCGAGGGTGAGGGTGGTGATGCCCCGGTCGTGGGTGGGGCCGGCGAGCGCCGTCATGGGTCGGTCGTCTCCTTCTGGTGTCCTCGGCCGGTGGTCGTCGTGCGGGACTTCTCCCGGACTGCCGTGTCTCAGTACGACTTGGGCAGGCCCAGGGACTGGTGGGAGACGTAGTTCAGGATCATTTCCCGGCTGACGGGGGCGATCCGGGCGACGCGGGCCGCCGTGATGAGGGAGGCGAGGCCGTATTCGCGGGTGAGGCCGTTGCCGCCGAGGGTGTGCACGGCCTGGTCGACGGCCTTGACACAGGCTTCGCCGGCCGCGTACTTCGCCATGTTGGCGGCCTCGCCGGCGCCGATGTCGTCGCCGACGTCGTAGAGCCGGGCGGCCTTCTGCATCATCAGCCGGGCCAGTTCGAGTTCGATGTGGGCCTGGGCGAGGGGGTGGGCGATGGCCTGGTGGGAGCCGATGGGGTCCTTCCACACCTGGCGGGTCCTGGCGTACTCGACGGCGCGGGCGAGGGCGTAACGGCCCATGCCGATGCCGAACGCGGCGGTCATGATGCGTTCGGGGTTGAGCCCGGCGAAGAGCTGGAGGAGTCCGGCGTCCTCGTCGCCGACGAGGGCGTCGGCGGGGAGGCGTACGTCGTCGAGGACCAGCTCGAACTGCTTCTCCGGGGCCTGGAGTTCCATGTCGATCTGTGAGCGGCCGAAGCCGGGGGCGTCGCGCGGGACGATGAAGAGGCAGGCCTTGAGCTTGCCGGTCCTGGCGTCCTCGGTGCGGCCGACGACGAGGGTGGCGTCGGCGATGTCGACGCCGGAGACGAAGACCTTGCGCCCGGTGAGCAGCCAGTCCTCGCCGTCCCTGCGGGCGGTGGTGGTGATGCGGTGGGAGTTGGATCCGGCGTCGGGTTCGGTGATGCCGAAGGCCATGGTGAGGCTGCCGTCGGCGAGGCCGGGGAGCCACTGCTGTTTCTGGGCGTCGGTGCCGAAGCGGGCTATGACGGTGCCGCAGATCGCCGGGGAGACCACCATCATCAGCAGCGGGCTGCCGGCCGCTCCCAATTCCTCCAGGACGATGGAGAGTTCGGCCATTCCGCTGCCTCCGCCGCCGTACTCCTCGGGGAGGTTCACGCCGAGGTAGCCGAGCTTGGCGGCCTCGGCCCACAGTTCGCGCGGGTGGGCGCCGTCGCGTACGACGGAGGTCATGTAGTCGCGTCCGTAGCGCTTTCCGAGGGCGGCGACGGCGGCGCGCAGTGCCTGGTGCTCTTCGGTTTCGAGGACGGTGCTCATTGCTTCGGTTCCTCCTGTGCGTCTTGCACGACGGCGAGCAGGGCGCCGACCTCCACCTGGAGGCCGGGGGCGGCGTGGAGTGCGGTGAGGGTGCCGGTGGCGGGGGCGAGGATGCGGTGTTCCATCTTCATCGCCTCCAGCCAGATCAGTGGCTGCCCGGCCTCGACCACCGACCCTTCGGTGAGCCCGTCCGCGAGGCGGACGACGGTGCCGGGCATGGGGGCGAGCAGCGAGCCGGGTTCGGTGCGGTCGGTGGGGTCGGTGAAGCGGGGCAGGGCGGTGAAGGTGTACGAGCCGGTGGCGGTGTCCACGTACGCCTTGTCGCCGTGGACGGCGATGTCGAAGTGGCGGGTGATGCCGCCGGTTTCGAGGGTGACGCGGTCGGGCCGGGCGGCGATGACGCGTTCCCCGGTCTCGGGGGCGGGGCCGGTGCGGGTGGTGCGGTAGGCGGCCTCGTGTTCGGTGCCGTCGGGTTCGGCGCGGTAGCGCTTGGTCCGGGGCTGGGAGGAGATGTTGCGCCAGGCTCCGAAGCGGGCCGGTCCGGGGCCGGGTGCCTGCTGCCGGGCGGCGGCGTCGGCGAGGGCGGCGGCCAGGGCGGCGAGGCGCGGCCCGGCTCCGTCCGGGGCCGTGGTGAGGGCGTCCAGGTGGCGGTCGTAGAAGCCGGTGTCGGGGCGGGCGGCGAGGAAGTCGGGGTGGCGCAGGGACCGTACGAGCAGGTCGCGGTTGGTGACCGGGCCGTGGATGCGGGTGCGTTCCAGGGCGCGGGCGAGCAGGCGTACGGCTTCGGTGCGGGTGGGGGCGTGGGCGATGACCTTGGCGAGCATCGGGTCGTAGTGGACGCCGATGGTGTCGCCGTCGGTGTACCCGGTGTCGAGGCGGAGTCCGGGTTCCCCGGGTACGTGGAGCGTGTGCAGTGCTCCGGTCTGGGGCTGCCAGTCGCGGGCGGGGTCCTCGGCGTAGAGGCGGGCCTCGACGGCGTGGCCGTTCGGTGCGGGGGGTGCGGTGGCGGGCAGGGGTTCGCCTTCGGCGATGCGTAGTTGGAGGGCGACGAGGTCGAGGCCGAAGACGGCTTCGGTGACGGGGTGTTCGACCTGGAGGCGGGTGTTCATCTCCAGGAAGTACGGGCGTCCGTCGGCGGCGAGCAGAAATTCGACGGTGCCCGCGCCCCGGTAGCCGACGGCGTGCGCGGCGGCGACGGCGGCGTCGTGCAGCCGGGTGCGCAGCGCGTCGTCGAGGCCGGGGGCCGGGGCTTCCTCGATGACCTTCTGGTGGCGTCGCTGGAGCGAGCAGTCGCGGGTGCCGAGTGCCCAGACCCCGCCGTGCCCGTCGGCCATGACCTGGACCTCGACGTGCCGGCCGCGCTCCACGTACGGTTCCGCGAAGACCTCGCCGTCCCCGAACGCGGATGCCGCCTCGGCGGACGCCGCCGTCAACTCGGCTGGCAGTTCGGCGAGTTCACGGACGATCCGCATTCCGCGCCCGCCGCCGCCCGCCGCTGCCTTGAGCAGCAGCGGCAGGTCGTCGGCGGTGGCCTTCGCCGGGTCGACGGGGGCGAGCAGCGGCACCCCGGCGGCGGCCATCAGTTCCTTGGCGCGGGTCTTGGACGCCATCAGCTCGATGGCCTTGACGGGCGGGCCCACCCAGACGAGTCCGGCGTCCTGCACGGCGCGGGCGAATCCGGCGTTCTCGGAGAGGAAGCCGTAGCCGGGGTGGACGGCGTCGGCGCCGGCCGCGAGCGCGGCGCGCACCACGAGGCCGGCGCGGAGGTAGGTGTCGGACGGGGCGGCGCCCGGCAGCCGTACGGCGGTGTCGGCCTCCCGTACGTGGAGGGCGTCGGCGTCCGCGTCGGAGTACACGGCGACGGTGGCGATGCCGAGTTCCCGGCAGGTGCGGAAGATCCGGCAGGCGATCTCGCCCCGGTTGGCGACGAGCAGGGTGCTGATCATGTCTTCCTCACATCCGGAAGATGCCGAAGCCGCCGCGGGCGCCTTCGACCGGGGCGGTGTGGATCGCGGACAGGCACATCCCGAGGACGGTCCTGGTGTCGCGCGGGTCGATGACCCCGTCGTCGTACAGCCGCCCGGAGAGGAACATCGGCAGCGACTCGGACTCGATCTGCTGCTCGACCATGGCGCGCAGTCCGGCGTCCGCCTCGTCGTCGTAGGGCTGCCCCTTCGCGGCGGCGGAGGCGCGGGCGACGATGGAGAGCACCCCGGCGAGCTGCTGCGGTCCCATGACGGCGGACTTGCTGCTGGGCCAGGCGAAGAGGAAGCGCGGGTCGTAGGCCCGGCCGCACATGCCGTAGTGCCCGGCCCCGTACGAGGCGCCCATCAGCACGGACAGGTGCGGGACCTTCGAGTTGGACACGGCGTTGATCATCATCGCGCCGTGTTTGATGATGCCGCCCTGTTCGTACTCCTTGCCGACCATGTAGCCGGTGGTGTTGTGGAGGAAGAGCAGTGGGGTGTCGCGCTGGTTGGCGAGCTGGATGAACTGGGCGGCCTTCTGCGACTCCTCGCTGAACAGCACCCCTTGCGCGTTGGCGAGGATGCCGACCGGGTAGCCGTGCAGGGTCGCCCAGCCGGTGACCAGGCTGGTCCCGTACAGCGGTTTGAACGCGTCGAAGTCGGAGCCGTCGACGAGCCGGGCGATGACCTCGCGCGGGTCGAAGGGCACCTTGAGGTCGCCGGGCACGATGCCGATCAGCTCGTCCTCGTCGTACTTCGGCGGCTGCGCGGGGCCCGGATCGGTGTGTGCCTTGCGCCAGTTGAGGCGGGCGACGATCCGGCGGGCCTGGCGCAGCGCGTCCTGCTCGTCCACGGCGAAGTGGTCGGCGAGCCCGGAGGTGCGGGCGTGCATCTCGGCGCCGCCGAGCGATTCGTCGTCGCTCTCCTCGCCGGTCGCCATCTTGACCAGGGGCGGTCCGCCGAGGAAGACCTTGGACCGTTCCTTGATCATGACGGTGTGGTCGGACATGCCGGGTACGTACGCCCCGCCCGCCGTGGAGTTCCCGAAGACCACGGCGACGGTCGGGATGCCGGCCGCCGAGAGCCGGGTGATGTCGCGGAACAGTGCCCCGCCGGGTATGAAGATCTCCTTCTGCGAGGGGAGGTCGGCGCCGCCCGACTCGACGAGGCTGACGCAGGGCAGCCGGTTGGCGAAGGCGATCTCGTTGGCCCGCAGTGCCTTCTTCAGGGTCCAGGGGTTGGAGGCGCCGCCGCGCACGGTCGGGTCGTTCGCGGTGATCAGGCACTCGACGCCCTCGATCACTCCGATCCCGGTGACGATCGAGGCGCCGACCGTGTACTCGCTTCCCCAGGCGGCGAGCGGCGACAGCTCCAGGAACGGGGTGTCCTCGTCGATCAGCAGCTCGATCCGCTCGCGGGCCAGGAGCTTGCCGCGCGAGCGGTGCCGCGCCACGTACTTCTCGCCGCCGCCCGCCTGCGCCCGGGTGTGCTCGCCGGCCAGTTCGTCGAGCTTGGCGAGCATGGCCGTGCGGTTGGCGGCGTATTCGGGGCTCGCGGTGTCGAGCGCGGTGGGCAGGACGGTCATGCGTGCGCCTCCGGTGCGTGGACGGTCATGCTCATGCGTGCGCCTCCGGTGCGTGGACGGTCATGCTCATGCGTGCGCCTCCGGTGCGTGGACGGTCTCCAGCAGCGCTACGGGTATGGGCAGGTGCCGGGAGCGCAGCCACTCCCCCACCGCCTTGGCCTGCGGGTCGAACCGGTGCTGGGCGGCGACGCCCTCGCCGAGCAGCCCGTGGACGGTGAAGTTCAGGGCGCGCAGGTTCGGCAGGAGGTGGCGCACGACGGTGAGGGCGGCGGTCTCCGGGAGCAGTTCCCGGAACCGTTCGACGGTCAGTTCGTGGGCCAGCCACCGCCAGGCGTCGTCGTCGGCGGCCCACACCCCCACATTGGCGTCGCCGCCCTTGTCGCCGCTGCGGGCGCCCGCGATCCGGCCGAGCGGGGCGGACCGGGTGGGCCCGGGGTCCGGCAGGGGTTCGGGCAGCGGCGGCTCGTCGGCGTCCCGGAGCGGCTGTGTCGTCGCGGGAGGCGCCAGGCTCTGTCGCCGTCCGTCGGGGAGCACGGCGAGGTGCGGGACCTCACCGGCGGGTACGTACCGGGCCTCGAACACCCCGTACGGGGCGCCCCTGCCGGGCGGGGCGGTGACGTGGAAGCCGGGGTAGCTGCCGAGGGCCAGCTCGATCGCGGCGCCGGAGACCGCGCGCCCGACCGTTTCCTGGTCCCGGTCGCGGACGACGAGCCGGAGCAGGGCGCTCGCGCTCTCCTCGGTGGCGGCGTCGGCCCGGTCGGTCCGGGACAGCTCCCACCGCACCTCGTCGGGTTCGGCGCCGGAGCGGGCGAGCGCGTCCGCGAACTGTTCCCGCACCAGTTGGGCCTTGGCCTCGATGTCGAGGCCGGTGAGCACGAAGACGACCTCGTTGCGCCAGCCGCCGAGCCGGTTCAGCCCGACCTTGAGGGTGGGCGGCGGGGCCTCGCCGCGCACTCCGGTGATCCTGACCCGGTCGGGTCCGTCCTGGGTCAGCCGTACGGTGTCGAGCCGGGCGGTGACGTCCGGTCCGGCGTACCGGGCGCCGCCGGTCTCGTACAGCAGTTGCGCGGTGACGGTGCCGAGGTCGACGACGCCGCCGGTGCCGTCGTGCTTGGTGATGACGGACGAGCCGTCGGCGTGGATCTCGGCGACGGGGAAGCCGGGCCGGCGCAGGTCGTGGCCCCGGAAGAACGAGTAGTTGCCCCCGGTGGCCTGGGTGCCGCACTCCAGGACGTGTCCGGCGACGACGGCTCCGGCGAGCGCGTCGTGGTCGCCCGGCCCCCAGCCGAAGTGGGCGGCGGCGGGACCGGTGACGAGGGCCGCGTCGGTGACCCGTCCGGTGACGACGATGTCCGCGCCCGCGGTGAGGCAGGCGGCGATCCCGGCGCCGCCGAGGTAGGCGTTGGCGGTGAGGAATCCCTCGGGCACGGGCAGGCTGTCGCCCTCCACATGGGCGACGCGCACCGGGACGCCGACCTTCCGCGCCAACTCCCTCACCGCATCGGCCAGTCCGGCCGGGTTGAGGCCGCCCGCGTTGGCGACGATCTTCACCCCGCGTTCGTGGGCGAGCCCTAGTTCCTCTTCGAGCTGCCGCAGGAAGGTCGTGGCGTAGCCGCGCGTCGGGTCCTTGAGCCTGCTCCGGCCGAGGATGAGCATGGTCAGCTCGGCCAGGTAGTCCCCGGTGAGGATGTCGAGGGGGCCGCCGGTGAGCATCTCGCGCATCGCGTCGAAGCGGTCGCCGTAGAACCCGGAGGCGTTGCCGATCCGCAGCGGTGCGTCCTGCCCGGTCACTCGGCGCCGCCCCGGGGTGCGCGGCCCGGTCCGGCGGGCCCGGCGAAGGCCTGGGCGATGCCGAGCCACTGGTCGGCGTCGGGGCCGGTGGCCCGGACGGCGAGATCGTCGCGGTGTGCGCGCTGGGTGACGAGGAGGCAGAAGTCCACGAGCGGCCCGGTGACGCGCTGGGGTGCGTACGGCGCACCGAAGGTGATCAACTCTCCGTCCGGGGTCAGGAGTTCGACCCGGAACTCCTCCTCGGGTGCCTTGATCCCCCGTACCAGGTAGGCGTAGTCGCGGGCCCGCACCCCGATCCGGGCGACGTGCCGCAGCCGGGCGGTGGGGGTCCTGGTGACCCCGAGGGCGTCGGCGATGTCCTGGCCGTGCGCCCAGCTCTCCATGATCCGGGCGGTCGCCATGGACGCGACGCTCATCGGCGGCCCGTACCAGGGGATGCGGGTACCGGCCGGGGCCTCCCGCAGCACCGCTTCCAGCCGCTTGCGCCCGGTGCGCCACCGCGCGAGCAGCGCCTCCGGGGCCAGTACGGCGATCTCCTCGGCGCCCCGGTCGACGAAGGAGTCGGGCGCCTCCATGGCTCTGGCCACCTCCCCCGCGAAGGCCTCGGCGTCGGTGGCGGCGAGCACCGCGACTTCGTCGGTCCAGGTGAGATGGGCGATCTGATGCGCGACGCTCCAGCCGGGGGCGGGGGTCGCGGAGGCCCATTGCTCGGCGCCCAACTCCCGTACCAGCGCGTCGAGTTCATTGCTCTCGTCGCGCAGATCATCGATCACGGCTGCGACATCGGGCACGGTGCGCTCCCCTCGGGGCGTGGCGGTGTGCCCAGGAGCATGACAGCGGACCAATAAACAAGCAAGCATGCTTGCATTATTTTCTGCCGCCCGCCGCCCGCCGCCCGCTGCCCACTGCCCGCCATCCCCTATCCGCCGCCCGCCGCCCGCCGGGCTGCCGGGCTGCCGGACTGCCGGGTTGCCGGGCTGCCGGACTGCCGGGCTGCCGGGCTGCCGGGCTGCCGGGCTGCCGGGCTGCCGGGCTGCCGGGCTGCCGGGTTGCCAGGCAGCCAAGTCGCTCGACGGATCGAGGCTCAGCCGTCCGTCCCGCCCGGATGCACCGCCGCGTGGACCGACTCGAAGAGAGCGAGGACCTCCTGGCCGCCGAGGCCCTGGGAGCGTGCCATCGGAGCTGCTGACCAACGATCCATTTCGTACATGCCGTCGAGCTTGGCGGGGGATTCGCGTTCAACGGGTAGTTGATCATCCGCGGCGAGGCGAGGGATTAGCACACCAGGCCCCAGGCGACTTCCACGAAGACGGTGAAGCCGAACGTGACCACCATGGACAGCAGGACGCGACGCAGCAGCAGCAGCAGCCCGATGGCGATGCCGGCCGCGGCCAGGAAGAGGGAGAGCGCCGGAAGTACCGGACCGGCGTTGTCGAAGATCGCCCCGTCGGGGCCCACGAGTCCACAGATCCGTCCGGCCGGAAGCCGGAAGGAACAGTCACGCAGTGCCCATCCGCGCCGGTACTGCTTACCGAGTCCACGGGCCTCCAGCACCCAGGCGCCGGAGGCGCCTGCCGGAGTGGATGCGTCTGCCGTGCGCTTCGCCTCAATTCCACTAATCCATTAATGGAATCAAGATCTTGTGCGAGAGGCGCTGTCAAACCACTCGGGGCGTCCACCCCGGCGGACCATGGTGCGAATGTCCGTAATGAACCCGTTCAGAGTGCGCGTCGCGCTCCCTTCCGAGGACCGGACCACTGAATCCATGAACGACCGCAGGCAGCAGCTCTACGGCCTGCGAGGGCGCGCCCACTCGGCCGGAGGCAAGAACGACCTGATCGACGGGGTCGACAGGAACGGCGGGAACGGCGGGAACGAGAAGTTCAACGGGAAGATCCGCGGCAGGGGCTCGACGTCACGGTGCGCCCCCTCGGGGCAGGGCGGTGCCCCCAGGAGCACGGCAACGGAGCAGTGGGCGCGGGTTGAGCGCGCGTGCTCGATTTTCCGCGCGCCCCAGTGGCGCCTTTCTCAGGCGCTGTTGTGGGGCGAGTGCCCCAGGAAACCGGCAAGCGCCGCGCTCAGCCGACCACGGCGATGACGACCGCCGAGACCAGGGCGAAGAAGCAGCCCGCCGCGGTGATCACGGTCCTGGCGTGGCGCATGCCGAAGGACGGTGCCCGGGTTGTCGCACCCTCCGGGTTGGCGGCGCTGTAGTGGACGGTCACGAAGTCACCCTTGGCCGGCGTCAGGCGAGACCGGCGCTCCTCGAAGCTGACGGTGCGCCCGTCGTCCGTGCGGAACTCCAGGGTGGGGTGGGTGTGCACGGCGGGGCCGCCCTCGGGGTTCTGGACCTCTTCGGTGCGCAGGGAGACGCACCGGGCCTCGGCGGTGAGCCCCTCGGCCCAGGCGGCCCGGAGCCGGGGGCCCTGGAGGCTGCGGTCCAGGCTTCTTCCGGAGATCACGGCCGCCCCTGCGGCGACGACGAAATAGACGGCGGCGACAACAACCATGGGGGTCCCCCTGCGTGATCCCGTGCGAGGGCAGACATGATCCTGCGCGCGGGCCGGGCCGACAAGGGCCCGGCCCTCGGACGTCAGGCGCGTTCGCGGGGTTTCACGCGCCGGGTCTGGCTGCGTACCGCGCCCATGCTCGCCCCGATGACGAGCGCGATCGCCAGCGCGTCGGTGGTCGTCAGGGCCTGGTCCAGGATCAGGAAGCCGGCCGTGGCCGCGATCGCCGGTTCCAGGCTCATCAGGATCGCGAAGGTGGGCGCGGGCAGGCGGCGCAGCGCCATGAGTTCGAGGGTGTACGGAAGCACCGAGCTGAGCAGTGCGACCGCCGCGCCCAGCCCCAGCGTGGAGGGGACCAGCAGCTTCGAGCCCGACTCGACGATGCCGAGGGGCAGCGAGAGCAGCGCGGCCACGACCATGGCGAGGGCCAGGCCGTCCGCCTGGGGGAAGCGGCGGCCGGTGCGGGCGCTGAAGACGATGTACGTCGCCCACATGGCACCGGCGCCCAGGGCGTACGCGGCGCCGACCGGATCAAGGCGGTCGAGACCGCCGCCGCTGAGCAGCACGACGCCGCCCAGCGCGAGCCCGGCCCAGACCACGTTGATCAGCCGGCGGGAGGCGAACACCGAGAGGGCGAGCGGGCCCAGCACCTCCAGGGTGACGGCGGCGCCCAGCGGGATGCGGTCGACGGCCTGGTAGATGAGCGTGTTCATGCCGCCCATGGCCAGCCCGAAGGCGAGGACCGTGCCCCAGTCGGCGCGCGAGTGGCCGCGCAGCTTCGGGCGGCAGACCACCAGCAGGACGAGCGCGGCCACCGCGAGGCGCAGGGTGACGACGCCGAGCGCGCCGGCCCGTGGCATCAGCAGCACCGCGACGGCGGAGCCGAACTGCACGGAAAGGCCACCTGCGACCACCAGCGCGACCGGGGCGAGCGCCGCGCCCCGGCGGCGTGCGGGGCCTGCCCCGTCACCCGGGGCGGGAGCCGCCTCGGGTACGGCGACGGCCACGGCCTGCTCGGCGGCCGCCACCCCTGCTGCACTGTGCTGGTCGTTCACTTGCGGTGTTCCTCCCGGATCCAACAGTGCAATAAAATGCACCGCTCGATTGAACATACTGCACTCCACTCGTGCGGTACGTCCTCTTACGGTAGGTACCTCCGCGTGGCACGTGAAATGTCGAGCGAGCTCCGGTTATGCTCCCCACGCATGAGCATCGGGCGTTCCGGACAAAGCACTGGTCGCGGCATCGAAGTGCGGCATCTGCGCGCCTTTCTCGCCGTGGCCGACGAGGGCAATGTCACCCGCGCCGCCGCCCGTCTCCGCCTCACCCAGCCCGCGGTCTCGCGCACCCTCGCCGCGCTGGAGCAGCATCTCGGCATCCGGCTCGTCGACCGGTCCACCCACCATCTCGCCCTCACCCCCGAAGGCGTCGTCTTCCGGGACAAGGCCGCCGCCGCGGTCGCCGCCTTCGATGCGGCGCTCGACCCCGGCGGGCTGCGCCACTGGCCACTGCGGCTCGGGCACGCCTGGTCGGCGTTCGGCCCGTACACCACACCGCTGCTGCGCCGCTGGCAGGAGCTGTACCCGCAGACCCCGCTCGAACTGCTGCGGATCGACGACCGCACCGCCGGTCTGACCCGCGGCGAGGTCGACGCCGCGCTGCTGCGGGGGCCCGTCGAGGCGCCCGGCCTCGTCACCGAGGTGCTGTTCGAGGAGGACCGGGTGGCGGCGGTCGCGGCGGACGGCCCGCTCGCGGACCACGCGGCGCTCCGCCTCACCGACCTGACAGCCGAGACCGTCGTCCTCAACACCGTCTCGGGCACCACCACCGTGGACCTGTGGCCACCGTCCGCCCGGCCCGCCGCGACGCTCACCGTCGCCAACACCGACGACTGGCTGACCGCCATCGCGGCGGGACGCGGCGTCGGCGTCTCGGCCGCGTCCACCGCCGGCATGCACCCGCACACCGGCGTCGCCTACCGCCCCCTGACCGACGCCCCACCCGTCCCCGTACTCCTCGCCCGGCGGGACGCCCCGGGGCACCCGGCACTGCCGAACCTGGTCACGCTGGCGCGCGAGGTGGTGTGGCGGGACGGCGGTGGCGGCTGAGCCGCGTGGCCCGGAGGCTGTCGGCCTGCGGTCACGCCCAGGTGAGGCGCTGCCCGTCGGGGCCCACGTGCGGCCGCATACGGCCGGCGGGCAGGCATCCGCCCGCCTGCCACTGCGGGACACGCTCGGCACAGCCGCCCGGCATGGGGAGCCGGGCGGCCGGCCGACTGTGCGGAGCCACTTCCCGCCGACGGGGCTGTCGGTGCAGCCGGCGTGGCACTGCGAGCAGTCCGCCGCACCCTCGTCCGGCCGGAACCCGGCGTCGATGCCGAACCCGGCCGAACGGATCGCAGCCGTGGTCAGGGCCATGGCTGTACGGCCGGCCTCGGGGTCCGAGCCGCAGCCGTTCTCCCGTGGAGTTCGCCGAGCGCCACGGACGACCGGCCCCGGATGACCGGCCCTCGCCGCGTGGCGAGGGCCGGTGTCATGTCGTCAGGCCCGGTCGGGTTCGCGGCAGGGCCTGCACAGGCCGTCGCGGAATGCTTCGGGCTTGCCCGGGACGCCGCACTCGGTGCACTCGACCATCAGGCGGCGTACGGGAGTTCCCGCCGCGGCCGGGGTCGCGGCGGGCAGGCGGGGCGGGAGCTTGTCGTGGAGGCGGCGGCGGACGAAGCCGAAGGGTGAGTCGACGGACGCGGGGAGCCCGGCGGTGAGGGCCTGTGTCAGGTAGTCGGCGTCCACGCCGCGCGCGAACCACTCGGCGGCCGCCCGCTCCAGCGCCGTGCAGTCCGCTGCCGAGAGGGCCAGGCGGGAGTCGGTACGGCCGAGGCGGGCCAGGGCGGCGAAGGCGGGAGAGGAGTCCCCCACCGTGTGGACCGGCGCCGACACCTGCCTCACGGTGCGCTGCTGCGGTACCACCATGACGGGAGGCTGCGCCGGTACGGGTGCGGGTTCGGGTGCTTCGTCCGGGACGTCTGCCCCGGCGGCCCCGGCGGGCTCCTGCGATGCGCAGGGCGGCGCGGAAGGGCTCTCCTCGACGGCCAGGAAGGCGTCCCACCACTCGTTGTCACGGGCGGTGCGGGACCAGAAGGTGCGGGTCACCCAGCGGACCTGGCCGCCCTCGCCGCTCAGGCATCGCACATGTCGCAGATGGCCCGCCACACCAAGGGCCCGCAGAGCGCTGCCGACGGCCATCTGTCCGTACAGCGGTTGGCTTCTGGCCAGCGACTTGATGTCCATCGCGGCGCCGTCGGGCAGCGTGTCGACGTAACCGGCGATGTGCCGCTCGCGCTCGGGCAGCAGTGCGAAATCGCCTTTGCAGGGCGGACGTTGATCCGAGACGGATCGCTTTCCGTAACCGGGCTTGGCCTTCGGGTGGGCGCGCGAGGATGCGGGCGCACGCAGGGCAGGGCTAAGGTTTGGGACAGCCACGGGATCGCCTCTGATTCGATCTTGGGGTCAGACCCCGGCCGGTGCTGTGAACACCGCGTCGGGGTCGTTGCGTTGGGCACCGTAAGCAGCCGCGACTCGCCGCCGCAAGTTGGTCACGACTAGTCATACTTGCTGGCCGTGACGGGTCGGGTCGGGCGGGGAGGTTTTCCCAACCACCCTCTTTTTCCTACCGGTTGTAAGGCATCGCTCGAATCCCGACATCCGGATCCCGGCTCCCGAAGCCCGAAGCTCAAGATCCGGACCCGGCCTTCTCCGCGTACCCACGAAAGAGTGAACGAGACCTTCCCGAAGCTCGAAACCCGGCTCCCGGGACTCGGGTCTCGGGTGTGCCCCAAACGCGGGCTTCGGCAGTCGTTCGGCGGTTTTTGCGCGTTGATGGTGTTCGTCACTGTTCTACCGGCGGTTCATCAGATAGCGCGAACTCGCGTTTAGCGGCTGGTCGGGCCGGATGCGCGTGGATAGCGTCGTCCGCGCCGTCCGGAGAGGCCGGCACCCGTCACGTACCGCACGCGCCCGGCCGTCCCCTCCGTCATGCGCCGGTACGGGGCTCACGCCAGGGCGGTTCCCATGGGGAGTGGACATGAGTTCTGTAGGCCGTAAGACCGTCGCGGTGATGGCCGCGGCTCTGGCGTCGCTGGGCGCGGGAAGCGGTGTCGCCGCCTCCGCGGCCACCCCGTCGGCCACATCGTGCAGCGGGGCGGAATGCTCCAGCCTGAAGCCGGTCAGGCTCGCGGCCAGTCAGGCCACCCTGAACATCACGCAGATGCAACTGGAGAACATCCAGGCGATGGCGTCCGACGCGGTGACCGGGGAGCCCATCCGCGGTGCGAAGGTCGTGTTCGCCACCGTCGGCGGCCGGACGCTGGGAGCCGCCTACACCGATTACGACGGCGTGGCCGCGATCACCGCCCCGGAGAACCTTGGGCCGGGAACCCTCCAGGAGCTGCTGGGCGGCTACGAAGCCGCGTTGGTCGGCGACGGCGTCCACGCCCCGGTCGGGGCCCATGGAGCGATCACCGTCGGCACCGACCAGGCCCCTGGTGTCCCGAACGCCCCGTGCGGCATCTGCAGCGACCGCGGGCTCAAGCGGGACGTGGTCCCGGTCGACTGGAGCCGGTGAGGATGCGGTTCCTCCGCCGACGGTCCCGGGCGGCCGGTCCGGGCGCCCCGGGCCCTCGTCCGGCCGGGGCGCGGGAGAGCGGGGCCGGGGCCGTGGCCCCGGTCGGCGCGGTCAACGGCCATGCGGTCCTGGACACCGTGGCCGCGCTGCCCATCAGCACCTGGCGCTACCTCTGGGAGCCCGAGGACGTACGACACCTCGGGCCGATGGCCCAGGACTGGCACGCCGCCTTCGGGTTCAACCGGGACGACACCACCATCCCCGTCGTCGACGGCCTCGGCGTCGCCCTGGTGTGCGTCCAGGCGCTCAACCGCCGGGTGGAAGAACTCACGGCCGAAGTGGACCGTCTGCGCGCGGCCGTGCGCATGGATCCGCCCGAGGCCGCGTGACGACGCCGGGATTCGGACCGGAGGATCAGGACACCGTGACAAGCAGGACGGCATGACAGAGACAGAACAGGACACCTCGGCAGGGCACGGGACCATGGCGGAGCCGTCCGGGGCGGTGGACGAGCCGTCACCGGTGTCCACGGACGCGATCTGGCGGCTTCCGGTGACGGTCTGCCGCATCACCGGGTTCCTGGGTGAGCGGACCGCCGACGCCCTGCTGGAGCGGGCCATCGCCGCCACCGGCGACGCGTTGAAGCCCTCCATGATCCGGGACCGGGAGGTGGTTCCCGACGTCCGCCGGTCCCGGTCGTGCCAGGACTTCGCCGCGCCCGAACTGCTGGCGGCCGTCGACGACGTACTGGAGGCGGTCGAGCACACGCTGGGCATCTCCTGCCGGTACACCGAACCCGACTACGGCCTCAATGTGCACAACGACGGCGACTACTACCGGCCGCATCAGGACACCAGCGGCGACTTCTCCCCCCGGCGCCTGCTCACCTTCGTGTACTACCTGCATCGCACGCCCCGGCCTTTCGACGGGGGCGAACTGCGTGTGTACGACGCCGCCCTGCCGCTGCACACCGACACGACCGGGAGGTGGGAGGAGCGCACCTGGCGGGACTGGGAGCCCGAGCACGACAGCATCGTGTTCTTCCCGCCCGCCGCCTGGCACGAGGTACGGCCGGTCGGCTGCCCGAGCAAGCAGCACGCGGACAGCCGCTTCGCCGTCAACGGCTGGCTGTGCAGCCCCGACCCCGCGCACCGCACGCGTCGGGGCGCGACATGAGCCGGTGAGATCCGCCGGCTCCGGCACTACCCCGCTTCACGCCCCTGGGCCGGTCCTTCCGCCAGGCCCTCGGACAGGCCCTCGGCCAGAACCTCTGCCAGGTGCCGGGCCCGTACGCCGCCCAGTTGTTCCAGCTGGGTCCGGCAGGAGAAGCCGTCCGCCAGGATGGCCGTGCCCGGCTCGGCGGCTCTTACCGCCGGCAGCAGTTGCTCCTCCGCGCAGGCCGCCGACACGTCCCAGTGGCCGCGTTCGAAGCCGAAGTTTCCGGCCAGGCCGCAGCAGCCGCCGCTCAACTCGCCGGTCAGTCCGGCCCGTTCGCGCAGTCGTCGTTCCGCCGCGTCGCCCAGGACCGCGTGCTGGTGGCAGTGCGTCTGGCCGGTGACCGGGCGGTCCAGGCGCGGTGGCTGCCAGTCGGGGGCGTACTCCTCCAGGTACTGGGCCAGTGTTCTCACCGACGCGGCCAGTTCGGCGGACCTCGGGTCGTCGGGGAGGAGTTCGGGCAGGTCCGTGCGGAGGGTGGCGGCGCAGCTCGGTTCGAGGACGACCAGGGGGTCGCCGAGCATGCCGCCCAGCCGGTCCAGGGTGCGGCGCATGACCTTCCGGGCCTGGTCCAGCTGGCCCGTCGATACGTAGGTGAGGCCGCAGCACAGGCCGCGGCCGGCGGGGATCGCCTTGCGGCCCGCCGCCTCCAGGACCCGTACCGCCGCCCGGCCCACCTCGGGCGAGAGGTGTTCGGTGAAGGTGTCGGGCCAGACCATGGCCACCTCGTCGTTCGAGAAGATGAACGTGCCCTTGCCCCAGCGCCGGTTCAGCCACCGGGTGAACGTCCCCCGCGCCAGGACCGGAATGCCGCGCTCCGGTGCGACGCCCGCCAGTCGTTTGGCGAGGGCGGCGAGGAGGCGGACCCTGGCCAGGGCGTTCAGCGGGCCCGCGAAACGGGACGCCAGGCGCAGCCACACCGGCAGCCGGCCCATCGAGTAGTGGGCGGCCGGGCGCAGCCGCCGCCGGTAGTGGTGGTGCAGGAACTCGGCCTTGTACGTGGCCATGTCGACGCCCACCGGGCAGTCGCTGCGGCAGCCCTTGCAGGACAGGCAGAGGTCGAGCGCGTCCCGTACCTCCGTCGACCGCCAGCCGTCCGTGATCACCCCACCCGCACCGCCCGCACCGCTCGCACTGCCCACGCCGCCCACGCCGCCCACGCCGCCCACGCCGCCCGCGCCGCCCGCGCCGCCCGCGAGCATCTCGTGCAGCAGCCTCGCCCGGCCGCGCGTGGAGTGGGCCTCCTCGCCGGTCGCCCGGAAGGAGGGGCACATCACGCCGGTGCCCGCAGGCTCGGCCGTACGGCACTTGGCGACGCCCACGCAGCGGCGTACCGCCGCCGAGAAGTCGCCGCCGTCGTGCGGGTAGCCGAAAGCGACGTCCACCGGGCGCTTCGGCAGCACCTCGAAGCGGAGGTTCTCGTCGAGCCGGGCGGGGCGGGCGAGGATGCCGGGGTTCATGCCGCCGTCCGGATCCCAGATGTCCTTGAACCGGGAGAAGAGGGCGACCGGTTCGTCCCCGTACATGCGCGGGAGCAGTTCGGCGCGGGCCTGGCCGTCGCCGTGTTCGCCGCTCAGTGATCCGCCGTGCGCGACGACCAGGTCCGCGAGCTCCTCGGAGAAGCGGCGGAAGCGGGCGACGCCCGGCGGGCTCAGCAGGTCGAAGTCGATCCGGACATGGATGCAGCCGTCGCCGAAGTGCCCGTACGGGGTGCCGCGCAATCCGTGCTCGGCGAGCAGGGCGCGGAAGTCGCGGAGGTAGGGGCCGAGGCGGGCGGGCGGTACGGCGCAGTCCTCCCAGCCGGGCCAGGCCTCGGTGCCGTCGGGCATCCGGGTCGCGGTGCCCGCGGCGTCCTCGCGGATGCGCCACAGGGCCCGTTGCCCGGCGGGGTCGGTGACGACGGTGCCGTCCAGGGCGCCGGCCGACCGGAGGATGCGCTCGGCGTGCGCCCGCGCTTCGGCGGGGGTGGCGCCGCCCGTCTCGGCGAAGAGCCAGGCGCCGCCGCGCGGCAGCCCGGCCGGTTCCCGTACGAGGTCGGCGGCCATGCCCTCGACGGTGAGCGGGTGGTGCGGGAGCAGGCCGGGGGCGGCCTCGGCGGCCGCGGCCTCGTCGGCGTATCCGAGTACGGCGAGCGCGCGGGCCGCCGGGGCCTCGACCAGTCGTACGGTCGCCTCCGTCACCACGCCGAGCGTTCCCTCGCTGCCGCAGAAGGCGCGGGCGAGGTCGGTGCCGCGTTCGGGCAGGAGGGCATCCAGGGCGTATCCGGAGATGCGGCGCGGGAGTTCCGGGAAGCGGGTACGGAGCAGGGCGAGGTTCGTGCGGATGAGTTCGGGGAGGCCGGGCAGGGACGCGGGGACCGGTCCCCGGGCCAGTCGCAGGGTGTCGCCGCCGTAGCGGGCCACGGTCAGATCGTGCACGTTGTCGGCGGTGGTGCCCCAGGCGACCGAATGCGCGCCGCAGGAGTTGTTGCCGATCATGCCGCCCAGCGTGCAGCGGCTGTGCGTGGACGGGTCGGGGCCGAAGGTGAGGCCGTGCGGGGCGGCGGCGGTGCGCAGGTCGTCGAGGATCACGCCGGGCTGGACGACGGCGGTGCGGGAGACCGGGTCCAGCTCGACGATCTTCCGCAGGTGTCGGGTGAGATCGAGCACGACGCCGGTGCCGGTGGCCTGGCCCGCGATGGAGGTGCCGCCGCCGCGCGGCACCACGGGCACCCCGTGCGCGCGGCAGACCGCGAGTGCGGCGGCCACGTCGTCGGCGTCGCGCGGGGAGACGACGCCGAGCGGTACGCGGCGGTAGTTGGAGGCGTCCATCGTCGTCAACGCCCGTGCGGTGGCACCGAAGTCGGCCTCGCCGCGGACCGCGGTACGCAGGGCCTGTGCGAGTTCGGCGCGTTCCGTCGGATTCTGGGGTGCGGCCATGCGGCCCAGGATGCCGTTGATCGGGCCACTCGGCCGTCCGGCGCCGCACGTTTCCCCTGAATACGTCAATACGTCGGCATACGTCGGACGCGTAGTCACATACGTAACAGAGAACGCTACAAGATCTTCCCAAAGAGAGCGTCAATTCTCATATAGTGACCAGGACTTACCTTGGAATTGTCAGCTCCAGTTGCCATGTTCAGTCCCACTGTTCCGAACTGTCCTGATCTGGGCCATTCGGTTCGCCCCGCTTGCCCGATCCGTCCGTTCCCGTCCGCCCCCAAGGACTCCCTTTGAGCCCCTCATCTCGGCCGACCGCAGTGGCCCTGCTGATATCGCTGGCCGTCACCGGATCCCTGTGTCTGTGGGCGGTCGCCGCGGCCCCCGCCTCGGCCCGGCCCGAGCTGGCCTGGGGGGCGGGCGCCGGCGCCGTACTGCTGTCCGCCGCCGTGGCCGTCGCCGTCCGTGCCCGCGCCGAGGCGAACCGGCTGCGCGCCCGGCTCGCCTCGGAGACCCAGCGGTTCACCGGCGAGATCAGCCGCCTCGTCTCCGCCTCCGCGGCCGAAGGCCAGCGGTTCACCGCCGAGACCGCCCGGATCAAGTCCGCCGCGGCGACCGAGACGGCACGGCTCAGGTCCGCGGCCGAGGCCGAGACGGCACGGATCACCGCCCGGGCCGCCGCCGAGACCGAACGGCTCACCACCGACAACAAGCGGCTCACCGCCCGCGCGACCCGCAGCGAGACCGAGCGCTCCGCCGCGGTCGCCGCCTGCGCCAACGCCGCGGGCCGGATGCAGGCCCTGGCCACCAGCATGCTCGCCGACCTGCGCGAGATGGAGCACCGGCACTCCGCCGAGGACGTGCTCGGCGATCTGCTCCACCTGGACCACCGCACCGCCCAGGCGGGCCGGCTCGCCGACTCCATCGCCGTGCTGACCGGCGCCCGCTCCGGGCGGCGCTGGGCGAAGCCGATCGTGATGGAGTCGATCCTGCGCGGCGCGATGGGCCGGATCAGCGGCTACCAGCGGGTGCGGCTCCACTCGACCAGTGATGTCGCGGTCGCCGGGCACGCCGCCGAGGGCGTCATGCACGCGCTCGCCGAACTCCTCGACAACGCCGCCAACTTCTCGCCGCCCACGGCCGAGGTCCATGTGTACGTCGAGGAGGTGCCGGCCGGCATCGTCCTGACCGTCGAGGACAGCGGCCTGGTCATGAGCGATGTGCAGCTGCGCCGCGCCGAGCGCGCCGTATCGGCCGACCTCCAGGACCTGACGGGCCTGTCCGGCACCCGGCTCGGCCTCGCCGTCGTCGGCCGGCTGGCCCGCAAGCACGGTCTGACCGTCTCGTTCCGGCCGTCCGCGCGCGGCGGTACGGGCGCCCTGATGATGCTCCCGCAGGAGCTCCTCACCCGGGCCTCCGCACCGACCCCGGTCCCGGCGCCCCGGCCGGTCCCCGAGCCGGAGCCCGCGCACGACAGCGCGTCGACGGCCCGGACGGCTGTCCCGACGGCCAAGGCCACGGCGGCGCCGGCTGCGACGCCGACCGCCCCGGCCGGCGCACAGCAGCAGCACTCCCAGCACGCCCCGGCCGCCACCGAGCCGGCCGGCCCCGCCCCGGCAAACCCCTCCGCAGACCCCGCCGAGGACTCCCCCGCCTCCGACACCACGGGCAACCTGCCCCGGTTCGGCGAGAGCGGGCTGCCCAAGCGCCCCCGCGGCCGTACCCTCGCCGCCGCCGAGGCCCGCGCCAACGCCCACACCGACGGCGCCGCGGCCCCCCGGCCCCGCACCTCCGACCCCAAGGAACAGGCAGCCCGCTTCAGCAGCTTCCGCCAGGCTGTTCGGGCCAACTCCCCGCACCCGGAAGAAGGCAACACCCGATGACCGCGACCACCGACGAGAAGCTCAACTGGCTGCTGGAGGGGCTCCTGGAGCGCACCCCCGGCACTCGTCATGCCCTCGTCCTGTCCAGGGACGGGCTCAAGCTGTGCCGCACCCCCGAGCTCTCCGTCGACCAGGCAGACCAGCTGGCCGCGATCTCGGCCGGCATCCAGAGCCTGTCGCACGGCGCGTCCGTCGAGTTCGGTGACGGCACCGGCGGCGTACGGTCCGCGATGGCCGAGTTCTACGGCGGCGTGCTGTTCATCGTCGAGGCGGGCGCGGGCGCCCATCTCGCGGTCGTCGCCTCCGAGGACTCCGACGTCGGCCTCATCGGCCACAACATGAGCGAGCTGGTCGAGCAGCTCGGCGAGCACCTCAGTGCCCCGCCGCGCTCCCCCTCGGCCTCCGAGGTCACCACTGCCGACGCGAACGCGGCCGTATGACCCGCCCCCGCCGCCCCGGCCGGGACGACGATCCGGACCGGCTGTACACCCTCACCGGAGGGCGCAGCCGGTCCGACTCGGACGCGTTCGACCTGGTGACGCTGGTGGTCTCCGAGTGCGAGCCGACCCCCGGCATGCAGTCGGAGCACGCCACGATCCTGCGGATGTGCCAACTGCCCACCGCGGTCGTGGAGATCTCGGCGGCCCTCGGCCTGCCCGTCAGCATCGTCCGGATCATGTTGTCCGACCTGCTGGACACCGGCCGGATCAGCGCCCGTCACCCCCGTACTGCCCGTGTCGCGGACCGGCTCCCCGACCCCGACATCCTGGAACAGGTGCTCGTTGGACTCCGCAACCTCTGACCGTGCCGCCCTGCGGGCGACGGCCGACAACGGACTGAAGATCGTCGTCGTCGGCGGCTTCGGGGTCGGCAAGACCACCATGGTCCGCTCCGTCAGCGAGATCCGTCCGCTGAACACCGAAGAGACCATGACCCGCGCGGGCGAGGCAGTCGACCACCTCGACGGTGTGCAGTCGAAGACGTCCACCACGGTCGCCTTCGACTTCGGCCGGATATCGCTCGACGAACGCTCGGTGCTGTACCTCTTCGGCGCCCCCGGCCAGGAGCGCTTCTGGTTCCTGTGGGACCGGCTGTTCTCCGGCACGCTCGGCGCCGTCGTGCTCGTCGACACCCGCCGGCTCGCCGACTCCTGGTACGCGATCGACCGGCTGGAGCACCACGGCACGCCGTTCATCGTGGCGTGCAACGACTTCGGCGGCCCGCTCCACACCGAGCAGCAGATACGCGAGGCGCTCGCCCTGTCGGACGACGTACCGCTGGTGGAGTGCGACGCCCGGGACCGTTCGTCCAGCAAGTACGTACTGATCACGCTGGTCGAGTACCTCCACGCCCTCTCGCAGCGCGGGGCCGGTGCCCGGTCCGGCGCTCCCGACACCGACCCGTCCGCCGCCGCCCGTCCGGGGCTCGCGCCGGCGAAGACCCCGGAGCCCACCCCGTGACCCAGCCTCTGGTGCCGCCCTCCGGCTGCCCCGTCTCCCAGGGCCGCGTGCCGCTCTCCGGCCCCCGGTTCCAGACCGAACCGACCCGGCTCTACCGGGAGATGCGCCGCGACCACGGGGCCGTGGCACCGGTCGTCCTCGACGGCGACATCCCCGCCTGGCTCGTGCTCGGCTACCGCGAACTGCACCAGGTCACCGCCGACCCGGTGCTGTTCAGCCGCGACTCGGAGCTGTGGAACCAGTGGGACCGGATCCCCGGCGACTGGCCGCTGCTGCCGATGATCGGCCGCAAGCAGCCGTCGATCCTGTACACGGTCGGCCCCCGGCACACCGAGCGCGCCGCGATGATCAGCAACGCGCTGGAGGCCGTCGACCCGTTCGCGCTGAAGCGGTACGCGGAGGAGTTCGCCGACGGTCTCATCGACCGGTTCTGCGCCACCGGAAGCACCGAGGTCATCGCCGAGTACGCGATGCTGCTGCCCGCCCTCGTCCTGGCGAAGATCTACGGCTTCAGCGACACCGTCGGCCATGCGCTCGTCGGCTCGCTCAACGACATGATCGACGGCCGGGAGCGGGCACTGGCCGGTCAGCAGCACCTCGCCTCGTCCATGTTCCAGCTGCTGGCCGACAAGCACACCGAGCCCGGCGACGACGTCGCGACGCGGATGCTCGCGGACCGCGGCGGCTTCACGGACGAGGAGGTCGCCCAGGACCTGATGGTCATGATGGCCGCCGGCCACCAGCCGACCGCCGACTGGATCGGCAACTCGCTGCGGCTGATGCTCACCGACGACCGGTTCGCCGCCTCCCTCTCGGGCGGCCGGCACAGTGTCGCCGAGGCCATGAACGAGGTCCTGTGGGAGGACACCCCGACGCAGAACGTCGCGGGCCGCTGGGCCTCGCGCGACACCCGTCTCGGCGGCCGCCACATCCAGGCGGGCGACCTGCTGCTGCTGGGTATCGCCGCCGCCAACGCCGACCCGCAGGTCCGCACCGACGGCTCCACCCTGACCGGCGGCAACAACGCGTTCCTCTCCTTCGGCCACGGCGAGCACCGCTGCCCGTTCACGGCCCAGGAGACCGCCGAGGTCATCGCCCGTACCGGCATCGAGGTACTGCTCGACCGGCTCCCGGACATCGACCTCGCCGTCCCCGCCGAACAGCTCACCCGGCGCCCGTCCCCGTGGCTGCGTGGGCTGACCGATCTGCCGTTGACCTTCACTCCCACCCTCGCCCTTGGACCCACCGCGGGAACCACCACCGGAGGCCAGAGATGACCCGGATCGCGCTCGACCCCTTCGTCACCGACCTCGACGGCGAGAGCGCCCGGCTGCGGGCCGCGGGCCCGCTCGCCGAGGTGGAGCTGCCGGGCGGGGTGCACTGCTACGCGGTCACCCACCACGCCGAGGCGCGGCAACTGCTCACCGACAGCCGGATCGTGAAGGACATCGACGTCTGGAACGCCTGGCAGCGCGGCGAGATACCGATGGACTGGCCGCTGATCGGCCTCGCCAACCCGGGCCGCTCCATGCTGACGGTCGACGGCGCGGACCACCGCCGGCTGCGCACCCTGGTCGCCCAGGCGCTGACCGTGAAGCGGGTGGAGCGGCTGCGGGCCGGCATCGAGGCGCTGACCACGGCGAGCCTGGACCGGCTGGCCGCGCTGCCGAAGGGCGAGCCGGTCGACCTGAAGGCGGAGTTCGCCTACCCGCTGCCGATGAACGTGATCAGCGAGCTGATGGGCGTGGACAGCGCGGACCACCCGCGGCTGAAGGAGCTGTTCGAGAAGTTCTTCTCGACGCAGACGCCGCCGGCGGAGGTCCCGCAGATGATGGCGGACCTCGGAGAGCTCTTCACGAAGATCGTCGACGGCAAGCGGAAGAACCCGGGCGACGACCTCACCAGCGCCCTGATCGCGGCGTCCGAGAACGGTGACCAGCTCACCGACGAGGAGATCGTCAACACCCTCCAGCTGATCATCGCGGCCGGCCACGAGACCACGATCAGCCTGATCGTGAACGCGGTCGTCGCGCTCCAGACCCACCCCGAGCAGCGCGAGCAGGTGCTGAACGGGGCGGTGCCGTGGGAGAACGTGATCGAGGAGACCCTGCGCTGGAACACCCCCACGTCGCACGTCCTGATCCGGTTCGCCACCGAGGACATCGAGGTCGGCGACAAGGTCCTGCCGAAGGGCGAGGCGCTGATCGTGTCCTTCGGCGCGCTCGGCCGCGACGAGGCGCAGCACGGTCCGACGGCCGGTGACTTCGACATCACCCGCTCCCCCAACCGCCACATCGCGTTCGGTCACGGCCCGCACGTCTGTCCGGGTGCGGCGCTCTCCCGGCTGGAGGCGGGCGTGGCACTGCCCGCGCTGTACGAGCGGTTCCCGGAGCTGGAGCTCGCCGTACCCGCGTCCGAGCTGCGGAACAAGCCCATCGTCACCCAGAACGACCTGCACGACCTGCCGGTGGAGCTGGGCTGAGCGGCACTCCCGTACGCGGTCCACGGACCGGAGCGGGTGTCTCATCCGACGGACACGGTGCTCGGCCGTGTCCGGGAGGCACTACGCTCCGGTTCGTGGCCGATATCCAGATTCCCGCTGACATCAAGCCCGCCGACGGACGCTTCGGCGCCGGTCCTTCCAAGGTGCGGACGGAGGCGCTCGACGCGCTCGCCGCCACCGGCACGTCTCTTCTCGGTACGTCCCACCGCCAGGCCCCGGTCAAGAACCTGGTCGGCGCGGTGCGTCAGGGCGTGCGCGACCTCTTCTCCCTCCCCGAGGGCTACGAGGTGATCCTGGGCAACGGCGGCTCCACCGCCTTCTGGGACATCGCGACGCACGGGCTCATCGAGACGAAGTCCCAGCACCTCAACTTCGGTGAGTTCTCGTCGAAGTTCGCGAAGGCCGCCAAGCTCGCCCCGTGGCTGGCCGACCCGACCGTGATCGCCTCCGACCCGGGCACCCACCCGGACCCGCAGGCCGAGGCGGGCATCGACGTGTACGCCTTCACACACAACGAGACCTCGACCGGTGTCGCCGCGCCCGTCAAGCGCGTCGCGGGTGCCGACGAGGGTTCCCTGGTCCTGGTGGACGCCACCTCCGGCGCGGGCGGCCTGCCCGTCGACATCACCGAGACGGACGTCTACTACTTCGCCCCGCAGAAGTCCTTCGCCTCCGACGGCGGCCTGTGGATCGGTGTCTTCTCCCCGGCGGCCCTGGAACGCGCCGCGCGCGTCCACGCCTCGGGCCGGCACATCCCGGAGTTCTTCTCGCTGCCGACGGCGATCGACAACTCCCTGAAGAACCAGACGTACAACACCCCCGCCCTGGCCACGCTGTTCCTCCTGAACGAGCAGCTGACCTGGATGAACACCCAGGGCGGCCTGGACTTCACCACCGGCCGCACGGCCGCCTCGGCGCAGAACCTGTACGGGTGGGCCGAGGAGTCGAAGTACGCGACCCCGTTCGTCACCGACCCGGCGAAGCGCTCGCAGGTCATCGGCACGATCGACTTCGCGGACGAGATCGACGCCGCCGCCGTCGCCAAGGTGCTGCGTGCCAACGGCATCGTCGACACCGAGCCGTACCGCAAGCTGGGCCGCAACCAGCTCCGCGTGGCGATGTTCCCGGCGATCGACCCGTCGGACGTCCAGGCGCTGACCGCCTGCATCGACCACGTGATCGAGAAGCTGTAACACGTACCCACATGCCGAAGGGCCCCGCGCCGGTGCGCGGGGCCCTTCGGCGTTCACTCGGTCGAGTGGCGGAACGGCTTTCGGGCACTGGCGACCGGATCGGCCTACGCCGATGACCTCGACATCACCCCTTCGGGAGGCCCGCAATGTCTGCGGCAGCGGTCGAGCACCCCTGTGACGGTGAGCCGGAATGGGCGGGCACATGTCCTGACCGAGCCCATGGGCGGCGGTTACGACAGCCACCAGGTGTACGCCCCCGGGCAGACCGTCACCCTCCCCGAGTCGATCGGCGCCCCGGTGGCCCTCGACGTCGACAAGCTCATCCAGGCCGGCCGGCCCCGCGCCTGATCACCCGGCGCAGCCCGCCACCAGCACCTCCCGGAGCCGGGCTATGCCCGGGGCCCACTCCTTGTCCCCCGCGTCGTCCCACAGCTCGCGCAGCTCCGAGTCCTCGCCCAGCACCGCGTCCAGGGCCTTCACCGCGAGGGGGCGCAGGTCCGTCGCGAGGACGGGCAGCGGCTTGTCGGGTCCGTACGCGGTGGTCACCGGCTCGCCGCCCGGGCACTGGGAGGCGACCAGGGCGGCCGATGCGACGGCGATCACGGCCTCGTCGCTGTCCAGGTAGTCCGTGGGGGCGATCGCAGCCTCCAGGGCCTCGCGAATCACCGCTTCCCGTCCGGCCTCCGGCGTGTCGTCGATCCGTCCCGAGAAGTCCGCAGCGGTGTCGTTGTCGAAATGTCCGGTGTCCCAGGTGCCCATGAGGTCCCCTCCGCAAGTGCTGTCCGTAGGTGGCCCACTCTCGCACCGGCCACTGACAACGGCGGGTCAGCCCTCCACCGCACCCCGCTCCCAGCGCCGTTCGCCCTCGCACCACCGCTCCGTGGGTGCCAGCCCCGCCGCACCGGCCACGGCGGCGGAGGCGTCGTGGTCCGGATGGATGTGGGCGAGGACCGTACCTACCGCCCCCGTCCCCGGGCCCGCCGCCAGCAGGTGTGCCACCAGCCCCGCCGCGGCCTCCTTCGCGTATCCGCGCCCCTGCCACCGCGTCCCGACCACCCAGGCGATCTCCGCCTCCGCGCCCGGCACGTCCACCGTCGCCTGGACGTATCCGGCCAGGCAGCCCTCGTCCCGTACCCGCAGCACCCAGTTCCACCACCGCACCCGGGGATCCGGCGAACCGGCGGTCTGGCGTCCGTAGCGGGCCCTCAGCCCGTCGGCGGTCTCCGGGGCGCCCCCGGTGTACGTGTGCAGGGCGGGATCGCCGAGGACCGCCGCCATCTCGTCCGCGTACGCGACCCGCAGCGGCAGCGCGTCCAGCCGTGCGGTGGTGAAGGGTTCGGGCTCAGGAATCATTCGCTCAGTTTCCTTTCCGCCGCCGCCCCATGACCACCAGGAAGCCGATCCCGGCGAGAACGAGCACCCCGGTCAGGGTCGTCCCCTTCACGTCCCCGCCGCCGCTTCCCGCTCCGGCGGAGGAGGCCGACGAGTCACCGCCCCGGGACGGCGACCGGCCGCCGCTCCCGCTGCCGCCCTCCACGTCCACGCGCTCCACATCGCTCTGCTCCCCCTCCGAGCCGAACATCAGCGCCGAGCCGTCCGCCGTGTACGTCACGGACTCCGCCTGCCGCTGGATCGGCGCCCGGACCGCGGTATCGGCGCCGAGCCTGCCGTTCTCGAAGACGTAGCCGCGGGCGCTGAAGTAGGAGCGCAGCACCAGCTCCTTGCCGTCCGGCGAGAACGCCCCGTCCGTCACCCACGGCACCTCGCCCACCCGCCGGAAGACATTGGCGGCGCCGGTGGTCAGCTTCGCGGGGCCCTCGTACAGCCCGCCGCCGTCCTCGTTCTTCGAGGCGATGTAGACGCGTCCGGTCTTCGGGTGGACCATCAGCGCCTCGGCGTTGCGCGGGCCGTCCGCGTACTTCACGTCGAACTGGGTGGCCCGGACCGTCGCGTCCTTCAGCTCCTTCGGCTCCGGGAAGCGGTAGATCCAGACGTGGTCCCAGCTCCCGTTCAGGTTGTCGCCGATGTCACCGACGTACAGATCGCCGTCCGGCCCCAGCGAGATGGCCTCCACGTCGCGCGGCTGCCCCACCCCGCGCATGGTGATCGTCGCGACGGTCTTCCCGGTCCGGGAGTCGACGGCGTAGACGTACGGCCCGTCGTCGCTGTCGTTGTGCGTCCAGTAGATGCCGGGATGGGCACGGCTCGCGGCGAGGCCGCTGGACTCGGTGATCCGGGGGTCCTCGATCGTGAAGCTCCGGTCGGCTCCGTCGTCGGCCACGGCCGGAGCCGGCCCGGCGAACAGGAGCAGCGCGGCGGCTCCGGACACAGTCAGGTACGAACGCATGGCACAAGTGTCCATCGTCACGTCGCAGGCGGCGGGAGTGATCCGCGATGATGACGCCATGCGGTTCACGTTTGTCGGCGATTCCATGACCATCGGCTGCGCCGGCGACTTCACCTGGCGCTACCGGATGTGGCAGCACCTCGATGCCACTCTCGGTGCTCCGTTCGCGATCGTGGGACCGCGCAGCGAGCTGTACGACACCGTGGCGGGCGGGCCCGTCTCGTACGAGTACGGCGCGCCGGACTTCCCCGCCGGGGCCCGCACCCACCTGGCCGGCTGGGGCGAGGGCTGGCTGCACATGGCCCCCGTGATCGCCGGGACGGTGGCCGCGCACGGCACGGACGTGCTGCTCGTCTCGCTCGGGCTGATAGACCTCGGGTTCTACACGGACAGCGGTCAGACCGCTCTGAACGCAAGGGCGTTCATCGCGGCGGCGCGCACCGCGAACCCGCGCGTGAAGATGGTCCTGATGCCCGTGATACCGAACATCCGGGCCGAGTCGGACGCCCCGTTCGCCGCGGAGTGCGACCGCTTCAACGAGCTGCTGGCGAAGGCCGTCGCCGATCTGGACGACCCGATGTCCCCGGTCCTGCTGGCCTCCCGGCCGCCGGGGTACGACATCCACGAGGACACGTACGACGGTACGCATCCCGGCCCGACCGGCGAGCACGCGCTGGCGGCGGCGTTCGCCGACGCGATGCATCAGGCGTGGGGGCTGGGCGGCCCGTACACGCCCCGGCCGTGACCGGCCGCCGGACAACCCGCCTGGCGGGAACGGCTGCCCGGCGCCTGAGGGCCGGGGCTACCGGCGGTCCGAAGAAGGCCGGGCCCGTACGTGCATCCGCTCGCCCTGCTGCCCGAACAGGCTGAGGAATTCGACCGGCTCGGGCCCGGCACTGGCCCACGCGTGCGGCGTACGCGTGTCGAACTCGGCGACCTCGCCGGCCGTGAGCACCAGATCGTGCTCGCCCAGCAGCAGCCGCAACCGCCCCGCCAGCACGTACAGCCACTCGTACCCCTCGTGCACCCGCTGCTCCAGCGGCCCGGTGGCCCCACGGCCGCCGGGCAGGATCTGCTTGTACGCGTGCAGCCCGCCGAGGTGCCGGGTGAGGGGTACGAACGTCATGCCGTCGCGGGTGAAGGGGCGGAAGTGGATGCGCGGGTCGCCCGTGGCCGGGGCGCCGACCAGTTCGTCCAGCTGGACCCCGTACGCCTTGGCGAGCGGCAGCAGCAGTTCGAGCGTGGGCTTGCGACCGCCCGACTCCAGGCGGGAGAGGGTGCTCAGCGAGATCCCGGTCGTCTCGCTGAGCTGGGCCAGGGTCGTGCCGCGCTCCTGGCGCAGGGCCCGCAGGCGCGGGCCGACGCCTGTCAGGACGGTCGTGATCTCGTCGTCCGGTTGTTCCGCGTGCTGCGCGCCGTCGTCCATCTCCCCATTATTTGCCGTCCCGGCAAGCGGACGCGTCAGGACGACAGGATCATGGCCAGCGAGAGCCGGGTCAGCTCGTCGGTCAGCCACTGGGCGTCGACCTGGCGGGGGCGGCGGCCGTGGTGGGCCATGAGCTCGTCCACCGCGTGGTTCAGTACCGTGACGGTCACCTTGTGGTCGCTCGGCACCGCCTCGCCCCGGCGCACGGCCCGCTCGGCCTCGGACGTCAGGAACTCGATCCACATCGCCCGCCAGGTCGCGAGGTGGTTGTCCACCTCCCGGCTCACCCCGAGCACCTCGACGAAGGCGACCCGGGCCGCGCACGGGTCCTCGGTGACCGCCTTCACATAGGCGGCGAACAGGAGCCGGACCCGGTCCGCCGTCGAGCAGTCCTCCATGCCCTCCGCCATCAGGGCGTTCTCGGCCGCGCGCAGCCCGTGGGTCGCCACCTCGTCGTAGAGCGCCATCAGCAGCACCTCCCGGGAGACGAACTCCTGCTGGAAGACATGGCCGGGCACCTTCGCGCGGGCGCACAACTCCTCGACCCCGGTGTGCGCGTACCCGTACGCGCCGAACAACTCGCGCCCCGCCCTCAGGAGTCGCTCCCGCGCTCCCAGCAGCTCCATGGGCTGCCGCACCGCCTTCTTCCGCCGGCTCGCCACGACACCCGCCATCGGTCCTCCTTCGTCGTCCTTACCGCTGCCGCCACTCTTCCCGCTCCGCCAGGTCGGTGGTGGGTCCGCCACGCACTCCGGACTCCATCACTTCCCGGGCTCCCCCGCCTCCGGAACTCCCCAAGAAACAACCCTCGGGGGGCGCGAGACCTGCCCCTTCACGCCTCGGCGCAGGCGCCCCCGCCCCCGATTCGGGCCGGTGCGACCGGGGTTGCCGACCCCGGTCGCTCCCGCCCGGCAGGCTGCCGCCGGGAGGTTTCGCGGACCTCCGGCCAGCTGGGTCCGGAGGCCCTGCGAATCTACGATTCGACCTTGTGGAAAGGAGGTCCGCGTGGACCGGAACATATGCACGACGGATGACGTACTGCGTCTCATGGACGGCCTGTTCGCACGGGACAGCGATCGGTGGACGGCCGAAGCGGGCTCCTGGTGGGACGGTTTCTACGCGGACCGGGAGCGGCCCGTGCCGTTCTTCGTGGCGAAGCCGGACGAGCACCTCGCCTCGTACGCGGACCGTGGTCTGATCGCGCCGGGCCGCGCCCTGGAACTCGGCTGCGGGCCGGGCCGCAACGCCGTCCATCTGGCGTCCCTGGGCTTCGAGGTCGACGCGGTGGACCTGTCGCCGTCCGCCCTCGCCTGGGCCGAGGACCGGGCCCGCGAGGCGGGGGCCGACGTCCGGTTCCATCGCGGCGACATCTTCGACCTCACGGCGACGGAGCTGACCGGCCCGTACGACCTCGTGTACGACTCCGGCTGCTTCCACCACCTGCCGCCGCACCGGCGCATCAGCTATCTCGCCCTGCTCGACGAGGTCCTCGCCCCCGGCGGCGGCTTCGCCCTCACCTGCTTCGCGGCCGGCGAGGGCGGTATGGGTTCCGAACTCCCCGACGCGGCCTTCTACGAGGAGGGCGGGCTCCAGGGCGGGCTACAGGGCGGCCTCGCCTACACGCCGCAGTCGTTGCGCCGGATCTTCTCCGGCCTGACGGAGATCGAACTCCGCCGGATGCACGACGAACCGCCCGGCTCCCGGCTCTTCGGCGAACCCTTCCTCTGGACGGCCCTGTTTCGCCGGCCCGCCGAAAAGGCCGCCTGCCGAAAGCCCGCCTGACGGGAGCCCGCCTGCCGCAAAGCCCGTCCGACGAAGGCCGGCCGGGGTGCGGCTGTCCCCGGGGCGGCGGACGCCGACGCCGGCCGCCGCCTGTGGGAGCTGTCGGAACGGCTGACGGACGTACGGTTCACGTCCCCGGCTCCGGTGAAACACCGCTCGTCCGGCGGACACACCTCGGCCGGTGAAGCACCGCACGCGCCACCGGCCGGGGTATGTGCGTCAAGTCCTGTACGTCACCGGGTCCGTCACGCCTTGCCGGTGCAGATCGCGTCGTAGGGCCGTCCCGGGCTCGGGAACAGCTCCAGGGGCTTGCTTCCGGCCGGGCACTGCTCCGCGGTCTTCGTCAGGTCGAGCACCTTGCTCACACCGCTGCCACCGCTCCCACAGGCGACCTCCTTGGCCTGGTCGTCCACGCAGTCGCCCTTCACCAGCTGCCCGCCGCCCGCACCGGCGTCACCGGGGTGGTCGCCGCTCAGGTTGCGGCCGCAGATGGTCTTGCTGGGTATGCCGGCGCCGGCGTCGCCGGAACCGAAGGAGACCTTCACCGAGATGATCGCGTCCGTGCCGGCCGGGCACTGGATGGAGTCGGCGAACATGGAACCGTCCTTGATCTCCAGGGCCTTGAGCGTCGCCTTGGAGTCGCCGCAGTCCAGCGGCTGGTAAGCGTCCTTCTTGCTGCTGTCGGGCCCGGCGCAGTCGCCGACCTTCCAGTCCTTGGCCTCGTGGGTTCCGTCGCCGGACGACTTGCTGCACGCGGTGGCGGCCGCCAGGACGAGTGCGAGGGCCAGCACCGCCTTCGAGCCGTTCAGGAGAGTCGCACGGGAGCCCCGGCGCGGCGAGGAACCGGTGCTTCTTCGGCTGCCGCTGAGGGGTCGCGTGCTGCCGTCAACGCTCATGCTGCTCCTTGGTCCGTGTGTGGGGCACGGCCCGCACGGCACTCGGTGCGGGTCCGCGCATGGTGGCGCGGGCGTGATGACGACAGGAGCGGGCACCGCGGTTCCCGGACCGCACCGACCGGTTCAGCCGGCTCGCGCCGGCAGTGCGGTGAAGGCCACGTCCGAGGCGCGCGCGACGATTTCGACCTCGCTGCCGAGGGCCCACTCGGCGACCCGCGAGACCGCGGCGGCCGGGATCCGGTCGCTGATTCCGGGCGCGGCCGGGATGTCGTGCGTGGCGTGGGCGTCGTGCGGCATGACGACCCGGTACCCCAGCTCCAGGGCGGTACGGGCCGTCGCCTGTACGCACATCTCCGACATCACCCCGCAGATGGCGAGCGCCCGCACCCCCGAATCGGCCAACAGGCCACCCAGGAGCGTCCCGTGGAAACCGTCGTCCCGGGTCTTGCGGACCACGACCTCCGTATCCGAGGCATCGACGCGATGGTGGAGCTCCCACCCGGGCGTACCCGGCTCGTCCCCCGTCCCGGGCTGTCCGTCGTTCTGCACATGGACGACGAGCGCCCCGCCCCTGCGCGCCCGCGCGATCAGATCCGCCGTCCGGTCGAGAAGCCGGCCCGCATCGGGAACCGCCCGCTCACCGACGACCGCGTCCGCCTGGACGTCCACAACGAGCAGTGCCTGTACGGGAAGTGCGCGATCACTCATGCCGCCATCATGTCCGTCGGCCCCGGTGCGCCTCCACATGTTTTGCAGCAGAGGAGGGTGCCCCCGCTCATGACAGAGCCCTCGTAGAATCCCGGTTGAGGAAACGGGCCGAAGGATGAGCTCCGACGTGATCCACGCATTCGGTCTCCCGCACCGGTTCCCGACCGGCCCACCCCGACCCCGACGCGGAGGACTTCCTTGTCCGAGCAATTCCCTGCCGTCGCCTCCTCCCTGCTGATCGGCGGCCAGGTGGTCAGCCACACCAGCCTGGTCGGGGAAGGCACCGCCGATCTCCATCCGGCCCTCCGGCAGTTCGTCGAAACGCTTCCGGCCGACGCACAAAAGCCGTTCACCGGGCACTGCGCCGAATCCGCCCTGGTGTCGGACCAGTTGTGGGCACTCGACTCCGCACGCGGCGACGGCCGCACGACCACCCTCGACGAAGCCGCACCGCACTTCGCGGGATCCGCCATCATCTCCAGGATGATCCGCGGCCAAGGGCACCCCGATCACGGCAGGGCCACCGAGCCGTGCGAGGTCTGCCGGCTCCTGCTCCGGAAGCTGGGCGTGGACGTGCTGTCCTGACGAAGTGCTGGTGCCCGCCGAGGACCGGAAAGCGGCCCTACTCGCTCAGCCCCACGACGCCCCACCCCCGCCGGGCGGCTTCGGTGAGGATGCGTCCCCACTCCTCCAGCAGGAGGGCGAACCCGTCGAAGTCGCCGCCCCGGCCGTCGGGGACAGCGGAATACACGGTGAAGGCCTCGCGCAACCCGCCGAGCCGCAGCCGTACGCCCTCCCAGGTCGAGGCCAGTTCCCGGACGCTGTCCGGCGACCGGGCGACCAGCAGGCCGTACGAGACTTCCGGGTCGTCGGAGAAGAAGCCCCGGTCCGTCCGCCCCGACTCGCCGTCCATGCCGCCCCAGATCAACCCGAGCAGCAGGGTGTCCAACTCGGACCGCAACAGCGGTTCGGCGTGGTCACGGACGCGCTCCCAGTGATGCGTGGCCCAGAAGTGCGGCTTGTACGAGCCGAGGGTGTGCCGGAACTCGTAGATGGCGAAGCAGTCGCCGTTCGGCCCCTGCGGCCACTCCCAGTCGCCCTTGACCACAGGGGCGTCGTGGTCCCACAGCCCCGTCTCGTCGGCGTACCAGGCGTCCCTCAGTCGCGGCAGCCGGTCCCGCTCGGGGCGTTCGCCCAACCACGACCAGTCGACGATCATCACCGTGACATCGAGTCCCATGGCGCGAGGCTACCGATCGCCCTGTACCGGCCGGGACCGGGGAGCGTCAGCCCGTCAGGACGGGCATTCCGTCAGTTTCGGCTTGTTCGGCGGACTCACCCTGTTCAGGAGTGGGGCGAGGTGGTGGGCGTACAGCTTCTCCCAGACGCCGTCCGTCATGATCTTCTTCAGCGACGAACACACCTCTGCCTTCAGCCCCTTCTCGTCCGGATTCATCGCGACGCCGTAGCCCTCCGCACCCGGGCCGCTGTCCAGCCGCTTCAGCTCGGTGGGGTTGTTCTTCACGAACCCGGCGAGGATGACGTCGTCCGTGCTCACCGCGTAGACCGGCGACAGCGGGTCCAGCAGGTCGTGCACGCACCGGTCGTAGCCGCTCGGCAGCGACTCCGTCATGTTGTAGCCCGCCTTGGGCAGCCATGACTCGTACGTCGAACTCCTCGCCGTACACACTTCGAGCTGCCGCTTCTCCAGCACCCTGGTGTCGTCGATCGACACCGCCTTCGCCTTCCTGCGGACCATGAAGCTCCGGCTCGCCACGTAGTACGGACCGGCGAACGCGACGCTGTAGTCGGGGGCCTTGGCGTGTTTGCGCTCCTCCGTGATGCTGTAGGTGGCGATGACCAGATCCACATCGCCCTTCTGCAATATCGTGCTCCGGTTCTCGCTGCTCACGGGCTCGAAGGTGACCCGGTCGCGGCTGTAGCCCATGTCCTGCGCGATGGCGTAGGCCACGTCGATCTCGTACCCGCGGTACTTGCCGTTCTTGGTCTTCTCGCTCAGTCCGGGCTGGTAGGCCTTGACGCCCACCTTCAGGACCGGATGCGTCTTGATGTACGGCTCCGACACGGGGCCCCGGCCCGGAGGGCTGCCCGCGCCCGGATCGCCGTCCCCCCGCATCCGCTCCACGGCGAACCATCCGAGACCGGCCACCAGCGTCGCGCACACCGCGACCGCCGAGAGCTTCTGCCAGCCGGGGACGCGCTTGCGCGTTGCCTGCGGCAGGGACGGGGGCGGGGACTGTGGCCCTACGGGGGCCGGGATGGGGACGGGGGGCGCCGCCTTCTCCTCCACCGGGGACGGCGGGCGTACCGGATCCGGTTTCGCGGTGGTGGTGCGGAGGATCTCCTGAAGCATTTCCTCCGCACGCTCAGCACTCAGCCGGCGGCGCGGATCCTTGTGCATCAGCTGCCCGACCACCTCGGCCAGTTCCTCGCCGTGTTCCATCGGAAGCGGGTCGGACTGGCAGACGGCGACCAGGAGTTCGTACTCGTTCGGCCGGTCGAAGGGGTGCCTGCCCTCGACCATCTCGTACAGCGTGACGCCCAGCGACCACAGGTCGGACGCGGGGGTCGCGGCGCTCTCCTGCGACGTCTGGCCGAGCAGTTCGGGCGCCAGGTACTTGAAGGTGCCGATGAGTTCACCGGCCCTGGTGAGCGGGACGGCGCCGTCGAAGGTCGCGATGCCGAAGTCCGCCAGGATCGCGAAGTCGTCCTTGGCGAACAGGATGTTGGCCGGCTTCACGTCGCGGTGGACCACCCGCGCCTCGTGGACCGCACGCAGCCCGCCGAGCACCTGGAGCCCGATCGCGGCCGTCCGCCGCACCGGGAGCCGCCGCTCCTCGCGCATCAGGTCCGCCAGGGAGCGCGCGTTGAGCAGGTCCATCACGATCCAGACCTGGTTGCCGGACTCGACCCTGTCGTGCACCGCCACCACGTTCTGGTGCCTGATCTTGGCGATGGCCGCGGCCTCCCGCCGGGCCCGCTGCATCCTCTGCTCCTGCGTGGCCACCCCGATGGCGTCCCGGCCGAGCAGACCCTTCACCGCGACGTGCCGGTCCAGGCGGGTGTCCAGGGCCTCCCAGACCTCGCCCATGCCACCGCGCCCGAGGCTGTGCAGCAGCTCGTAACGGCCGTCGATCACCTTGTGCGGCGCGGGGGCGGCCTCCTGGCCGGACAGCTCGGACGGCTCGGACGGCTCGGACGACTCCTGGGTCGGCTGCGTCTCGGGCCGCGGCTGCGCGTGTCCGGTGGAGTCGCTCCGGAGGAACTCGTCTGCCCCACGGGGGGAGTCGTCGCCCTGTCCGTGGTCCGAATCGCGACCGGCCGTACCCTCGCTGTGCATGCGACCCCCTGTGGACTACATGGAGTCAACAGACTAGACGCTCGGTCATATGCGGGCCTGTTCAAGGCACTTGCGATTCGGTCACTTCCGGCGGGCCGCACGGGCGGTCCGAACCGCCGCCGCTCCCCCTTCCCGCTCACCCGTCGGCTCCCCCGTCGGCTCGCCCTCCGCGCGCCCTCCGCTCACCCCTCCGCTCACCCCTCCGCGAACCGCTCCCCGCACCGGCTGCAGAACACCGGCTCCGGGTCCTGCGAGAGCCGGCCGCACCCCGGGCAGACCAGGTCCAGCATGCAGGGCGGCTCGCCCCCCTCGCGCGAGGGAGCGCGCACCGGCGCGGGCACGGCCGGGGCCGAAGCCGGGGGCCTGATGGTGAGGCCGGGGCGGCGGCGGTGGACGGTCAGGCAGGCGAGGCCGTCCGGGCCGGCCGTGAGGGCGCGACGGGAGGTCCGGGGCAGCCAGGCGACCGTACCGGGGGTCAACTCCAGCGAGTCGTCCCCCGCCTCGATCCGGCCGGCGCCCGCGACGACGACCAGAAGCACGTCCAGCACGTCCTCCTGATGCGCACCGACCTCGCCGCCCGGCGGCAGACGTACCAGGTTGGCATCCAACTCCCGGCCCTGCTCGGACAGTTGCCACAGCGCCCCGCGCTCCTCGCGGGGCGCGCCGCGGAGCAGCTCGTCGAGTACGGCAAGAACGCGCGGTACGGAGTTCACGACGCCCAGGCTACGCGCGGGCAGGGGCAGGCCCCGGACCGCCGTACGGCAACCGCATGACGCACCGCCCCCGGTACTCCGCCGGGGGCAATCGCGTTCCGGTGCCCTTGCTTCGAGCGGGCTCGAAGGCGTTGGCTTGATCGCCATGGAGTACACACAGCTCGGACGCACCGGACTCAAGGTCAGCCGACTCGTCCTCGGCACCATGAACTTCGGCCCGCAGACCAATGAGGTGGACAGCCACGCCATCATGGACGCGGCGCTGGACACGGGGCTGAACTTCTTCGACACCGCGAACGTGTACGGCGGGCCCGGGAACAGGGGCCGCACCGAGGAGATCATCGGCACCTGGTTCGCCAAGGGCGGCGAGCGCCGCGACAAGGTGGTCCTGGCCACCAAGATGTACGGGAACATGGGCGCCGACGGCGAGGCCTGGCCCAATCACGACAAGCTCTCGGCCGTGAACATCCGACGCTCCGTCGATGCCTCGCTCAAGCGGCTCCAGACGGACCGCATCGACCTCTATCAGTTCCACCACGTCGACCGGAACACCCCCTTCGAGGAGATCTGGCAGGCGATCGACGTCCTGGTCCAGCAGGGCAAGATCCTCTACGCGGGTTCGTCGAACTTCCCCGGCTACAAGATCGCCCAGGCCAATGAACTGGCCGCCCGGCGCGGCTCGCCGGGTCTGGTCAGCGAGCAGTGCATCTACAACCTGATCGAGCGCCGCGCCGAGATGGAGGTCATCCCGGCCGCGCGGGACTACGGCCTCGGCGTCATCCCGTGGTCCCCGCTGCACGGCGGGCTGCTGGGCGGTGTGCTCAGGAAGGAGCGCGAGGGCACGGCCGGGCGGTCGGCCTCCGGCCGCAGCGCGGACGCGCTGAAGGACTCGGCGCAGCGCGAGAAGATCCAGGCGTACGAGGACCTGCTCGACGAGCACGCCCTGGAGCCGGGCGAGGTCGGCCTGGCCTGGCTGCTCACCCGGCCGGGGGTGACGGGGCCGATCGTCGGGCCGCGCAACCGGGAGCAGCTGGACTCGGCGCTGCGGGCGCTGGAGCTCGACCTCTCGGCGGAGCTGCTGGCGTCGCTGGACGAGATCTTCCCGGGGCCCGGGCCTTCGCCGGAGGCGTTCGCCTGGTGAGGACCGCCTGATCCGGGTTTCCTTGCGAGGCCCCATCGTCGAACGGGCCGCTGTCGCCCTGCCTTCCGGCGGGGTGGCGGCGGCCCGTCGTCCTGTCCGCGGTGCCGCCCGGCTCAGGACGCGTCCAGTTCCTTCAGTGTCTCCCCGAGCCAGCTCAGCTCCGCCTCGCCGGTCGCGCGGGCGATCCTCAGCAGCCCGCGCCGGAACGGGTCGCCGAACGACTCGGCGCCCAACGGCCGTTCGCCCTCGTAGAAGAAGCTGCTCGGCTCCTCCAGGAAGGTGAGCCGGCGCCGCAGTACGTCCGCCTGTTCGGCCGGGGACGAGAGGTGGCGCAGGAAGGCGAGGACGGTGAACCAGCGGTTCTCGTCGCTGATGTCCACCTCGTCGGCCTCCCGCAGGCGTCGCCGCAGTTCCTCGCGTCCCGGGCCGGTCAGGGTGAGGGTGTGGCGGGGGGCGGCCCTGCTGCCGGGTTCGGTGCGGCGCTCCAGCCAGCCGGCGCGCTCCAGGCGCTTGATCGCCGGGTAGAGCGTGCCGTCCGCGATGGGGCGGACGTGTCCGGTGAGGTGGGCGACCCGGCGCTTCAGCTCGTAGCCGTGCAGCGGTTGCTCGTACAGAAATCCAAGGATGGCCAGTTCCAGCATGTGCGTATCCTCTCCGATGCCTCTAGCTATACCTCGGCATCGATGTATAGTCTCACCGATGGTTCAGGCGGAAGCGGAGGAGGAGACATGCGGAACGCCCGGGTGACGGCGGATGGCGCGCGCATCAGATGGGTGGAGCTTCCCGGCCGGCCCGGCGGAGCCCGGACCCGGGTCTATCTGCACGGGCTCGGGGCCTCGTCCGGCCCGTACTTCACCGCGAGCGCCGCCCATCCGCTGCTGGCGGAGAGCCGCTCACTGCTCATGGACATGCTCGGCTTCGGAATCAGCGACCGCCCCACGCAGTTCGGCTACACGCTGGAGGAGCACGCCGACGCGGTGGCGGCGGCACTGGAGGCGGCCGAGGCGTACGACACCGATGTGATCGCGCACAGCATGGGCGGCGCGGTGGCCATCGTGCTCGCGGCGCGCCATCCGCACCTGGTGGCCCGGCTGGTCCTGGTCGACGCCAATCTGGACCCGGTCGCGCCCGGCCCCGCCCGGCCGGGAAGCAGCGGCATCGCGGCGTACTCGGAGGAGGAGTTCCTGGCGCACGGCCGGTCCGAGGTACGCGACCGGGTCGGGCCGCACTGGTGGGCGACCATGCGCCTGGCGGGCCACGAGGCGCTGTACCGCAGCGCGGTGCACCTCGCCCGGGGGACGACGCCGACGATGCGGGAACTCCTGCTGGACCTGAAGATCCCGCGTACGTTCCTGCGCCCGGCGGCCGGCGGGCCGCTGCCCGGCGAGGCGGCGCTCGTCGAGCACGGGGTGCGCGTCGTGGCCGTCCCGGACTGCGGGCACAACATCATGCTGGACAACCCGGAGGCGTTCGCCCGGGAGACGGCGTCGGCGCTCACTGTCTGAGGAGCGCGGCGGCGCCCAGGCTCGCCGTACGGACGAAGTCGTGCCGCTCCTGGTCATCGTCGCGGCCCTCGCCGCGGTCATGGGCTGCTTCACCTGGCTCGCGGTCGGCGCCCGTCGGCGCGGGGTCGCGGGCTCGGCCCCGAGCGCCGCCCCGGCCTCGTACAACGAGGCGTACCAGGGCACCGCCCATCAGGCGTACCACGAGATCCGGGCCCGGGCGGAACGCCAGGTGCCGGTCCTCTCGCCGGACGGCGCATGGCAGCCGGTGGTGCCGGGCGCGGAGGGCGTACGCCGTGGCCGGCCGCCCGCGCGCAGGCCGCTGCGGCGCCGGTTCGGCCGGCTGCGCCGCAGCCGCTGAGACCGGTCAGGTCACCCGCCGGTCACGCCCCGACGGCGGCCGCCACGGCGACGACGACGAACATCAGCACAAGCACGGCCGCCATGATGCGGTTTCTGGTCTTCGGGTCCACCCTCCGAGCGTAACCGCCGCCCTCAGTGCCCCAGCGACCAGGATGCGACCACCTCGTACCTGGGCCGCTCGCCCGGCACCCCGCTGTCCGGGAGATTGCTGCGTACGAGGGCAATCTCGCCGACCTCCCACCCGGTGCCCTCGAAGCCTCCGAGCGCCTCCACGCAGGGGCGCAGGTCGGTCTCGCCGTGGCGGCTGCGGGCGAGGGTGAGGTGCGGGCTGTAGCGGCGGTGCTCGTCCATCGGGATGCCGGTGCGGCGGGCGGCGGCGTCGGCGCGCTCGGCGAGCAGCCGCAACGTGTCCAGCGCCCCCGCGGCCCCCGCCCAGAGCGCCCGCCCGCCGAACCGGCCGGCCCCGTGGACGCGCAGCGGGAAGGGCTCGGTGCGGCGGGCGGCCCGCGCGAGGCGCTCCTTCAGCTCGGGCAGCAGTCCCTCGTCCACGGGCCCGAGGAACGCGAGCGTGAAGTGCCAGCCGGGCACCCCGGTCCAGCGCAGCCCCTCGGCCTCGGGCAGCGCGTGCAGCGGGGCGACGGCACGGCGCAGTTCCTCGACGGCGGGGGCGGGCGGCAGCACGGCGACGAAGAGTCTGAGACGGCTCATGCGCCGAGTGTCGCACCGTCCCGGGACGGCTCCGCACCCTCCCCGGACGCGGCACGGCCCCGACCGTCACCCACCCGGTCGGGGCCGTGCTCCGTGTTTCACGGGGTGGTGCTCACGCCGCCGTGGCCAGTTCCTCGCGCGGGACGAAGCGGAGGTGCGGGCGGCCCGGGCGGAGATCGACGCGCAGACGGAGGCCGCCGACGCGGGCCAGCATCAGGCCGACGCCGAGCGCGGCCAGCAGCGAGAACGCGCCGCCCACGGCCATGCCGGTACGGACCCCGTAGGCGTCGCTGATCCAGCCGACGATCGGGGCTCCCACCGGCGTACCACCGGCGAAGACCATCATGTACAGGCTCATGACCCGGCCGCGCATGGCCGGGTCGGCGGCCATCTGGACGCTGGTGTTCGCGCTGATGTTGGTCGTCAGGCCGATCATGCCGATCGGGACCAGCAGGATCGAGAAGAGCCAGACGGACGGCGACAGCGAGGCGATGATCTCCAGCACGCCGAACGCCGTGCCCGCGGCCACCAGCATCCGCAGCCGGGAGGAGCGGCGGCGGGCGGCGAGCAGGGCGCCGGCCAGGGAGCCGGCCGCCATCAGGATGTTGAAGAAGGAGTACATCCCGGCGCCGCCGTGGAAGATCTCGTCGGCGAAGGCGGTCAGCCAGATCGGGAAGTTGAACCCGAACGTGCCGACGAAGCCGACCAGGACGATCGGCCAGATCAGCTCGGGGCGGCCGGAGACGTAACGCAGGCCCTCCCGCAGCTGTCCCTTGGCACGCGGTACGACGGTGGCCTTGTGCAGCTCGCTCGTACGCATCAGCATCAGGCCGATGAGCGGGGCGGCGAACGACAGGCCGTTGAACATGAAGGCCCAGCCGCTGCCGACCGTGGTGATCAGGACACCGGCGACGGCCGGGCCGATGAGCCGGGCGGACTGGAAGTTCGCCGAGTTGAGGCTGACCGCGTTGCGCAGCTGGGCGGGGCCGACCATCTCGGACACGAACGACTGACGGGCCGGGTTGTCGACGACCGTCACCATGCCGAGCAGGAACGCGATGAGGTAGACGTGCCACACCTGGACGACACCGGAGAGCGTGAGCACCGCGAGGGCGATCCCGCAGAGGCCGAGCGCCGCCTGGCTGAAGAGCAGCAGCTTCCGCTTCGGGAGGCGGTCCGCGATGACACCACCGTAGAGGCCGAACAGAAGCATCGGGAGGAACTGGAGCGCCGTGGTGATACCGACGGCGGCGGCGGACCCGGTGAGGCTCAGGACGAGCCAGTCCTGCGTGATGCGGGACATCCAGGTACCGGTGTTGGAGATCACGGCGCCCGTGGCGAACAGGCGGTAGTTACGGATCTTCAGCGACGAGAAGGTCCCGCCGGGCTTGCTCTCGTGGGTGGAAGTCGGTGCGGGGGCGGAGTCTGCTCCGGATCCCGTACTCAAAAGGGTTCGCCTCCTCGGGCGTATACGTTTCGCTGACTGACGAGGCGCGGCGGTGCGGGCGGTGCGCCGGACGCGGTCCGGCGCGGCCCGTCCCGCTACAGGTGGGCGAGCTTCTCCAGCACGGGTGCCGCCTTGCGCAGCGTCTCCCACTCGTCCTCGTCCAGGCCCTCGGCGAGGGCGGTCAGCCAGGCGTTCCGCTTGGAGCGGCTCTCTTCGAGCATGGCTTCGGCCTGCTCGGTCTGGCTGACCACCTTCTGGCGACGGTCATCGGGGTGCGGTTCCAGTCTGACCAGCCCCTTCGCTTCCAGCAGCGCGACGATGCGGGTCATCGACGGAGGCTGCACATGCTCCTTGCGGGCCAGCTCGCCCGGCGTGGCCGAACCGCACCTGGCGAGCGTGCCGAGCACCGACATCTCGGTGGGGCTCAGCGACTCGTCGACGCGCTGGTGCTTGAGGCGCCGGCTGAGCAGCATCACGGCGGAGCGAAGGGAGCTCACGGCGGCCGCACTGTCGCCGTCGTGGATCAGGTCAGGCATGTTTATTAGCGTAACTCATTAGCCACCCTAAAGACCATTCGTGTTACACGCGCAAGTGGCGCTTCGCCCAATCGATCACCCGAACGAGTGAGTCGGATGCGGAAAGTGACGCGAAACGACGCACTGGGCCGTAACCCTGCTTGCCATGGGATCGACTGTGCTCAGCCTGCGGATAGACGGTGAGCTGCTCGACCGGCTCCGGCAGCATGCCGCCAAACGCGGAATGAGCGTCCAGGACTATGTGGTCCGGACGCTCATTCGCGATGATTTCGACGAGCGCTTCAAGGCGGCCGTCGACGAGACGGAGAGGTTCTACGGCCCGGAAGGGACCGCGGGGATCAGGGCCGAAGAGGTCACGTGAGGCCGAGGGCCGGCATCGCGTAGTAGAAGACGAAGACCAGCGACACCACGTACATGGGCACCGGCACCTCGCGCCAGCGCCCGGCCGCCACCCGCAGCGCGGAGAAGGCGATGAAGCCGATGCCGATGCCGTTGGTGATCGAGTACGTGAACGGCATCATCACCATGGCGAGGAAGGCCGGGATGGCGAGCGTGTAGTCGCTCCAGTCGATGTCCCGCACCGAGCCCGAGATGATCAGGAAGCCCACCGCCAGCAGCGCGGGGGTGGCCGCCTGCGAGGGGACCATGGTCGCCAGCGGCGTCAGGAACAGCGCCACCGTGAACAGCAGACCCGTCACGATGCTCGCGAAGCCGGTGCGGGCACCCTCGCCGACCCCCGCCGTGGACTCCACGAAGCAGGTGCCCGCGGAGGCGGAGGTCGCACCGCCGGCGGCGACCGCGATGCCGTCCACGAACAGCACCTTGTTGATGCCGGGGAAATTGCCGTCCTTGTCCGTCAGCTTCGCCTCGTCGCCGACCCCGAGGATGGTGCCCATCGCGTCGAAGAAGCAGGACAGCAGCACGGTGAAGACGAACAGGATGCCGGTGAGCACGCCCACCTTGCTGAAGCCGCCGAACAGACTGACGTCACCGACCAGGCCGAAGTCGGGGGTGGCGACCGGATTGCCCGGCCACTGCGGGACGGTCAGACCCCACGCCCCGGCCGGCAGATCGGCGACGGCGTCGATGATCAGCGCGACGACCGTCATCGCGACGATCGAGATCAGGATCGCGCCCGGCACCTTGCGGACGATCAGCGCGAGGGTGAGCAGCGCGCCGATGATGAAGACCAGGACCGGCCAGCCGTTGAGGTGGCCGTCGCCGCCGAGCTGGAGCGGCACGGTGGTGTGCGCGGCGTCCGGGACGCGGGAGACGAAGCCCGAGTCGACCAGGCCGATCAGCAGGATGAAGAGACCGATGCCGATCGCGATGCCCTTGCGGAGCGACATCGGCACGGCGTTCATCACGCGTTCCCGCAGCCCGGTCGCGACCAGCAGCATCACCACGATGCCCGCGAGGACGACCATGCCCATGGCGTCCGGCCAGCTCATCCGGGGGGCGAGCTGGAGGGCCACGACGGTGTTGACGCCGAGGCCGGCCGCCAGCGCGATCGGCACATTGCCGATGACGCCCATCAGGAGCGTGGAGAACGCGGCGGTCAGCACGGTGGCGGTGACCAGCTGGCCACCGTCGAGCTGATGCCCGTACATGTCCTTGGCGCTGCCGAGAATGATCGGGTTCAGCACGATGATGTACGCCATCGCGAAGAACGTGGCGAATCCGCCACGGATCTCGCGTGCGACCGACGACCCCCGCTCGGAGATCTTGAAGAAACGATCCAGACCGCCTTGCGGCTGGGGAGCCGCGGGCTGCTGGGCATCGACCGGAGCGGTGGCCGAGGGGGACATGTATGACCTCAGTCGTACGTAGAGGGGGAAGAAAGTGGTCAGCTTTGGACTTTCACACGAATAATTCGAGTCAGCCTTAAGCAGATTCAGTATGAATACATAAGGCGAAGATCGCTATCTCCGCGCGTAGACCCTTGGGCCACCTGGCCCGAGCAGGCTTCGTACAGGGGGCCCCATACACTGAAGCCATGGCGAAGTGGACACCGAAGCACGAGGCACCCGAGCCCCTGGAGGGGCCCGTCGTCGCCACCATCACCGGCGGCACGATCCTCTGGTTCGTCCTCTTCCTGGTCCAGATCCCCTTCTACCGCTGGTTCGACGACCACGGACATCTGTGGTGGGTGTGGACCTGCCTGGCCGGTGCGGGTCTCGGCCTGATCGGCATCTGGTACGTGCGGGGGCGCGACGCGGCGATCAAGCGGGCCGCGGCCGAAGCCGAGGCGTCGCCCGCACCCGACAGCCTCTAGGTTCCTTCGTCCGGATCCGGCCTGATCCGGACGAGAGGCCCTAAGGGTCCGGCACCGGCCCCGTAGCACCACAGGACCATTGCCCTCCTCCCCCGGTCTGATCTTCGGACCCCTCAGTGGGTGAATCGGACCATCCACCCGTACCGTCGGAACCATGACGCAGCGGGCATCCCATTCCTTCGGCGAGCAGACACCCGGAGCAGGCGGCTCCACCGGCCGTCCGAGTTCGGCCATGATCGACGCCGGGGCCGAACTCGATCCGGTCCACCCGGTCAAGCTGCCCGCCCCGGCCGTGGATCCACGCGGGCTGACCGCCGCCGAGGTCGCCGAGCGGATCGCCCGCGGCGAGGTCAACGACGTACCCGTCCGTTCGTCCCGATCCGTGCGCGAGATCGTCCGCGCCAATGTCTTCACCCGGTTCAACCTGATCATCGGCGTGCTCTGGCTGGTCATGCTGTTCGTCGCGCCGATCCAGGACAGCCTCTTCGGCTTCGTGATCATCGCCAACACCGGCATCGGCATCGTCCAGGAGTGGCGGGCGAAGAAGACCCTGGACAGCCTCGCGGTCATCGGCGAGGCGAAACCCACGGTGCGGCGCGACGGGATCCCGGCCGAGATCTCCACCTCCGAGATCGTCCTCGGCGACCTCATCGAGCTGGGCCCCGGCGACAAGGCCGTCGTGGACGGCACGGTCGCCGAGGCCGACAGCCTGGAGATCGACGAGTCGCTGCTCACCGGCGAGGCCGACCCGGTACTGAAACAGCCCGGCGACCCCGTGATGTCCGGCAGCTTCGTGGTCGCCGGCGGCGGCGCCTTCACCGCCACCAAGGTCGGCCGCGAGGCCTACGCCGCCCAGCTCGCCGAGGAGGCGTCCCGCTTCACCCTCGTCCAGTCCGAGCTGCGCACCGGCATCTCCACCATCCTCAAGTACGTCACCTGGATGATGGTGCCGACCGCGATCGGCCTGGTCATCAGCCAGCTCGTCGTCAACGACAACAACCTCAAGGGGTCGATCGCCCGGACCGTCGGCGGCATCGTCCCGATGATCCCCGAGGGCCTGGTGCTGCTCACCTCGGTCGCGTTCGCGATCGGCGTCGTACGGCTCGGCCGCAAGCAGTGCCTGGTGCAGGAGCTCCCCGCCATCGAGGGGCTGGCCCGCGTCGACGTCGTCTGCCTGGACAAGACCGGCACCCTCACCGAGGGCGGCATGGACGTCACCGAGGTGCGGACGCTGGGCGGGGCGGACGACACGTACATAGGGAGCGTGCTGGGCGCCCTCGGCTCGTCCGACCCCCGCCCCAACGCCAGCCTCCAGGCCATCGTGGACGCCTACCCGGACGGCGAGAAGTGGCTGTGCACCCAGACGCTGCCGTTCTCCTCGGCCCGCAAGTACAGCGGCGCCGCGTTCGACGAGGGCGGCGGCCGGGAGTCGTCCTGGCTGCTCGGCGCCCCCGATGTGCTGCTGCCCGAGCAGGACCCGGCGCTCACCGAGATCGAGCAGCTCAACGAGCAGGGCCTGCGGGTGCTGCTGCTGGCCCGCGCCGAGGGCGCGCTCGACGGGCCGGACATCGCGGCCGGGGCCGTACCGAGCGCGCTGGTCGTGCTGGAGCAGCGGCTGCGGCCCGACGCGGCGGAGACCCTGTCCTACTTCGCCGACCAGCGGGTCGCCACGAAGGTCATCTCCGGCGACAACGCGGTCTCGGTCGGCGCGGTCGCCGGAAAGCTGGGCCTGCCGGGCGCCGAGCACACCCTGGACGCCCGCCGGATGCCCACCGACCCGGACAAGATGGCCACGGCCATGGAGGAGAACGCGGTCTTCGGCCGGGTCACCCCGCAGCAGAAGCGGGACATGGTCGCCGCCCTCCAGTCCCGCGGCCACACCGTCGCCATGACCGGCGACGGAGTCAACGACGTACTGGCGCTGAAGGACGCCGACATCGGCGTCTCCATGGGATCGGGTTCCGAGGCGACCCGGGCCGTCGCCCAGATCGTGCTGCTGAACAACAGCTTCGCGACGCTGCCGTCCGTGGTCGCCGAGGGCCGCCGGGTGATCGGCAACATCACCCGGGTCGCCACCCTGTTCCTGACCAAGACCGTCTACTCGGTGCTGCTGGCGGTCCTGGTGGTCTGCACACAGGTCGACTACCCGTTCCTGCCGCGCCATCTGACCCTGCTGTCGACGCTGACGATCGGCGTCCCGGCCTTCTTCCTGGCCCTCGCCCCCAACAAGGAAAGGGCCCATCCGCACTTCGTGCGCCGGGTCATGCGGTACGCGATCCCGTCGGGCGTCATCGCGGCGGCGGCCACCTTCGCGACGTATCTGATCGCCCGGAACCACTACTCCGGTCCGGGCGCCCTCGACGCGGAGACCAGCGCGGCCACGCTCACGCTGTTCCTGGTCTCGATGTGGGTGCTGGCGATCATCGCCCGCCCGTACACCTGGTGGCGGATCGCACTGGTGGCGGCGATGGGGCTGGCGTTCCTGATCGTGCTGGTGGTGCCGTGGCTGCAGGAATTCTTCGCGCTGAAGCTGGTGGGGACGACGATGCCGTGGGCGGCGGTGGGCATCGCGGTGGTGGCGTCGGCCGGCCTGGAGTACGCCTGGCGGCTGGTCGGCCGACGCTTCCCGGTGTAGCGCGCGGTCCCGGCCGTTACTTCACGTCGACGAAGTCGCCGGCGGTGGTGACGGCCGGGGTGGTGGACGTACCGGCGAAGCTGTAGCGCCAGTAGCCGTCGACCGAGGCCTTGGCCGTGGTCTTCAGGTTCCCCGTGCTGTTCGTCCTGATCGTCTTGACGGTGGAGTACGTGGAGCTGGTCTTCTTGCGGAACTGGAGCTTCACCGACTGGGTGGCGTAACCGTGGTACGCGTGGTCCTCCCAGTTCGCCCGCGAGAGCTTCCCGGTGACCGTGATGGTTCCGCCCTTCTTGACGGGCTCCGGCGAGGCGTTGACGGTCAGCTTCGACAGCCGCTGGATCTTCGCCGTGGCGGCGTAGTCCGAGTAGTAGCTGGAGCCGTCCTTGGCCTCCGCACCCGCGAGCACGTGCCAGGAACCGGCCAGCGCGTTCTTGTACAGGTCGACCCTCGGGTCGATGGTGATGGTGAGGGAGCAGGTGCTGGTGGTCGCGCTCGCGGCCTTGCAGGTCGCGTCGTCCTCGTTGGGCAGCAGCGCGCCGTCCATGCCCTCGTCCTGGTCCTTGCCGTGCCACAGGAGCAGCCAGCCGGTCTCGATGCCGGAGGCGTGCGAGGCGGTCACCGAGACGGTGATGGTCTTCTTGGCGGTGGTGCCCAGGACGACGTCCTTGCCACCGTTGACGGTGATCTTGGAGATGACGGGATCGGCCGTTGCCGCGTGCGCCGCCGGTACGGCGAGGGCGGACAGGACCAGGGCGCCGGAGGCCGCGGCGACGGTGGCACGAATGCGCATGGTTTTCTCCGTGGAGAAAGGCCTTGGGGGCCGGATGAGGATGCACGGGACGGATGCGTGAGCGGCGGGATCCCTCGCGGAGGGATCCCGCCGCTCACGGGTGGCCACGGGTGGCCGTGACGGTGCCGGGTGGAACTACTTCACGTCGACGAAGTCACCGGCGGTGGTGACGGCCGGGGTGCTGGCCGTACCGGCGAAGCTGTAGCGCCAGTAACCGTCGACCGAGGCCGTGACCGTGGTCTTCAGGGTGCCGGTGCTGCTCGTCTTGATCGTCTTGACCGTGGAGTACGTGGAGCTGGTCTTCTTGCGGAACTGGAGCTTCACGGACTGCGTGGCGTAGCCGTGGTAGGCCAGGTCGTCGAAGTTGGCCCGCGACAGCTTCCCGGTGACCGTGATGGTCCTGCCCTTCTTGACGGGCTCCGGAGCGGCGTTGACGGTCAGCTTCGAGAAGCGCTGGACCCTGGTGCTGCCCAGGTTGTCCTGGAGCGCGAACCCGAGCTTGGAGGGGTCGGGGTCGTTACGGTTCTCGCCGTTGTAGTCGACGGCGAAGCCCTGTCCCTTCCACGTGGTGGCGTCGGCGTTGCCGATCAGGTCGTAGACGGGCGAGACGGCGATCCGCCCGGTGCAGGTGGCGACCGTGGAGGAGACCTTCTTGCAGGTGGGGGCGGTGTCGCCGTACAGCTCGTTGGTCGGGGCGTCGAACGAGCCGCGGTAGAGGCCGACGCCGAGCTCGAAGTCCGAGGCGAAGATGTCGACGTCGGCGCCGTGCGTCACGGTGAACGTGGTCGGCACGATCTTCGTGGCGGCGGTGCCCACGGCGATCGGCTTGCCGCCGTTGACCGTGAACTTGGAGAAGACCAGGTTGAGCGGGCCTGCGGTGTCCGCGGCCGCGAGGGAGCGCGCGCCGGACTTCGCGGCGGAGCCGGACTGGGCCGCACGTGCGACATCGGCGACGGAGCCGGTCGCGCCGTGCGCGTCGCCGGCCTGGGCGGCCGACGGTACGACGAGGGCGGAGAGAGCCAGGGCGCCGCTGACGGCGGCCACGGTGGCACGAATGCGCATGTTCATTCCCCAAGTTGGAGAAGGGGCCCGCGGAGGTTGACCGCCGCAGACCCAAGATCGTCTGTGAAGCCTGGTGGCTTCACAGACGAGACCATCCTCAAACGTGAAGGGTTGTGCGGCCATTGGGGTTTTTTCGCGAATTCCCCACGCGTTCGGCCCCGGTACACCCGGGACCGGGCCCGGGGTCCGTCAGTCGAACCAGCGGTCCCGGGCCAGCTCCTGGGTCCGGGACGGGTCCTCCAGCAGCGCCGCGACCTCGAAGCGGCGCGGCCACTGCCCCGCCGCCCAGGCCAGGCCCGCCGCGACGCCCTCCAGCGTGGCGGCGTGGACCGTGCCGTCGGGGGTGCGGCGCCAGTCCAGTTCGACGCCGCCCGCGCGCAGTTCGCCGTGCTCGACGTACGCGTCCGGCGTCCCGGCGCCGAGCAGCACCCGCACCGCGTCCGGTACCCGGTGCTCCTCGCCCTCCGTCGACACCTCCGCCGCGACGCTCTCGCCGAGCCGGCGCACCTGGAACAGCTCGGCCAGGTCCGCCGCTCGCGTCGGGGCGACCGGGAGCAGCGGGAGCCCGCCGGTGAGCGGCAGCAGATCGGGGGCGTCCGCGATCACGGCGTCCGCCGCGTCGACGACCCGCACCTCGCCGTCGACCACGGCCCGCAGCTCGTCCGGCAGCGTGACCTGCTCCGGGTCGAGATCGGCCAGCGCCGTGTACAGGGAGTGCAGTTGTACGGGGCCGACCGGGCGGTCCTCGTCCGCGAGCCGGCCGAGGAGTTCGGCGGCGCCGCCCGGCTCGTCCAGCAGGGCGGCCACGGAGGTCCGTACGCCGAGGGCGCGCAGCACCTGGGCGTCGTCGAAGCCTGTGGCGTCGGCGGAGTCGTACAGCCCGGCCAGCCGGGGGTCACCGCCCGCGGCCCGCAGACCGGCGGGGCGGCGGCCGTCGAGCACCGGGTGGTCGCGCAGCCACCAGGCCGTGTACGGGCGCACCGACCGGGTGGTGCCGTCCGGCAGCAGCACCCGCACCGGCTGGGTCAGCGCGTCGCGCAGCGGCGGCCGGGCGAGCATGGCGAGCGCCTGCGGCCAGGCGTCGTCGTCGACCAGGTCCAGATCACGGACGGCGACGATCTCGGTGGCGACCGGCGGCACGGGGGTGTCGGGCAGCTGGTCGAGGATGTCCTCGCACCACACGTCCACGGCGTCCAGCAGCCCGGCGTCGTCGGGCTCGGCGAAGTCGCCCTCGCGCGGTTCCAGTTCGTCCGGGTCCAGCACCACATCGGTGGCCCGTACCAGGGCGAAGGTGGCGAGCACACCGCAGGCGGTGAGCGGCTGCTCGCCCCAGCGGTCGGCCAGCTCCTGGTCGCAGAGGGCCAGTTCGCCCTCGCGCATGATGGCCGCGAACGGGCTCGCGGGAAGCACCAGTTCGCCCGCGGGGGCCGGTTCACCGTCCTCGTCGGGAAGGGCGAGCGCGCCGAGCCAGGGCTCGTCGCCGGGTGCCAGATCGGCGTCCCGTACGAGGGTGAGCACGGTCTCGGCGAGCTCGTCGCCGTCCAGCGCGTCCTCGTCCCAGATCTCGCCCGCGTCCAGCGACCCGGCGACGGCGGCCCGCACCTGCGGGGTCGTCAGCACGGCGCGCGGGGTGGCGGGCAGGGCGCCCAGCTTCTCCAGCAGCGGATGGGCGGCGTCCGGGTGGGCGACCTTCAGCCCGAGCCGGGCGAGGCGTTCCAGCACCGGTCCGCCGGCCGCGTCGGGCAGCGGCAGCAGCACCTGGCGGGGCCCGATGGTGGTGCGGGGCATGGCCGGGGCGCCGGAGGCCGCGTCCTGCGGCGTTCCGGCCAGCGGTACGGGCAGGCCGGAGAGGCGGTCCGGGTCGATGCCGGAGAGGCTGTCGTACAGCCGCCGCCACCAGCCGGCGTCGCGTTCCAGACCGGCGAGGCGGTCGATCGCCTCGGTCAGCGGAACCCGGGCCACCTGGAGCGTGCGCAGCTCACTGCGGCGTTCCAGACCGGCGGGCAGCAGACACGGCAGGACCTCGGCGAGCACCCGTACGGTCTCGGCGCCGACCCCTTCCAGCACCTCGGCCTCGATGGGCCGCAGCGCCGCGGTGGCCGTCCCGGGTGCGCCGTCGGCCCCCGCGTCCCAGGTGTCCCACCGGTCCGGCTCGGCGCCGGGGTCGCGCGGGGCGGCGGGGGCCAGGAACGCGACGCGCGGCAGCCGCTCCAGGATCGCGCCGCGCAGCGCACCGTCCAGTTCGCCCTTGCCGAGCGGTCCCGGTACGAGGTCGATGGTGTCGACGGACACCGGCTGCCAGCCGGCGAGCAGTTCGGCGTACGCGTCGGCGGCGCGCTGCACCAGGAAGTCGGTGAGCGGTCCCGGCGCGAAGTGGCGGCGGGCGGTGTCGAGCGGCAGCGAGGCGATGAGCAGCGCGGGGATGCCGAGGGGTTCGTCGGTGGGGGTGGGCGCGTGGACGACGGGGAGGGTACGGGGTCGTACCGGGGCGCCCTCGGCGTCCACCGGGACCGCCCAGGTGACCGACCAGTGCGGGCGCAGCCGCTCCTCGCGGGGGCGGTCGGCGAGCAGCGCGGGCTCGACGGGGCCGTGGTGGGTGATGGTGCGCCAGCGGTTCGTACCGTGCGCGGAGTCCTCGACGTGGGTGTACGGGCCGTGCTCGGAGCGGCGCAGCGTCCGTACGGTGTCCGGGGTCTCGATCACGATCTCGTCGAGGCCGCGCAGGGTGAGCAGCAGGGCGTCGTCGACCGCGCCGAGCAGCCGGGCCACGAGGTCCTCGGCGCCGCCGTCGCGCAGCGGGAGGACGACGACGGTGTCGTACCCGTCGGGTGCGGTGCCCTCGGCGGGCAGCGGGAGCCGGAGCAGCGGTACGTGGCCGTCTCGGCGGCGCAGTTCGTCGCCGAGGCCGGGGCTGGCGACGGCCGTCCGTGCGGCGAGGTCGCGGGCCTCGGCGAGGGACCAGCGGACACCGCCGTGCCGGCCGACGACGGCGGGCTCGTCACTCACCGCGAGCACGGCGGCGAACCCGACGCCGAACCTGCCGACGGCTCCTTCGTGGCCCTCGCGCTTGGCGGAGGCGCGCAGGGTGGAGAGGGACTCCACGCCGGTGGCGTCGAGCGGTGCGCCGGTGTTGGCGGCGGCGAGGACGGCGGGGGTGCCCGGGGCCGCCGGGTGCAGGGTGAGCCGGAGCCGGCCGGGGACCTGTGCGCGGGCGGCGGCGTCGGCGGCGTTCTGGGCCAGCTCGACGACGAGGCGGTCGCGGTAGCCACCGAGCGCGAGGTCCTCCTCGGCGTTGGCGTCCTCGCGGAACCTGGCGGGGCCGGCCCCCCAGGCGTCGAGCACACCGCGCCGCAGCCGTGCGGTCCCGAACGGATCGGCCCCCTCGGTCGCATTCATGCTCACGCTCTGACTCCGCTCTTTCCGGTTGCGCACTGCCCGTGCCGCCAAGTGTGCGCCCGAAGGTACCGGGTCCTCGCGCCGGAGGGGGCCCGCCGAACAGCGCTTCGGCCGGTTCGGGCCCCTGGGCTCCGCGTTTGGCTCCCCCACCCTGACCGGAGGTTGCCGCACCGCCCTCCACGGCAAGGGTTCCGTCCTCGATCGCCGGACGGGCCGGGTCTGCCGGGCCGACGCGGATTGCCCGAACGGACGGAAGATCCTCGGGCGGAAGGTCCTCGGGCGTACGGAAGACCCCCGCACCGACGTAAGCCTCTCGGACCGGCGGAAGACCCCCGCACCGGCGGAAGACTCCCGGACCGACGTAAGACTCCCGGACCGGCGGAAGACCCCCGCACCGGCGGAAGACTCCCGGACCGACGTAAGACTCCCGGACCGGCGGAAGACCCCCGCACCGCCGGAAGACTCCCGGACGACGAAATCCCAGCCCTCGGCGAATCCCCGGACGGACGGCAAAACCCCGGGCCCGCAGGAAGTCGGTCCCCGGACGAGCGACAGGATCAAGCCCGTCCGGCGATCGAGGACGGACCCGGACCGCCGTAGCACCCCGCAACCCCGCCCCCGCGCCCCGCGGGAAGCCGCACCGTCGCGGGCCACCGCCTACGAGTGGCCGAGGTCCTCCGTGGGAGCGTCCGCCTCCGCCGGGACGGAGCCGGAGTCCCGGGCGGGCCGCAACGGATACTCGTCGACCTGCACCGTGTCCAGCGCATGCGGCGCCGGCTTGGGCGGCTTCGGCATCACGGCCGCCTCCGAGTGCCCACCGCACCCGTACGACAGCGACACGACCCGCCCGTCCGCCGGACCGAACTCGTTCGCGCACACCCCGAACGCCTGCCGCAGCGAGCCCGCCAACGGCACCAGGAACGCACAGGTCACGCACGAGGCCGGGGCCGCCTGGGCCATCGGTGTCTTCGCGCCGAACGCCTCGTCCCACCGGTCGGCCGCCGCATGCAGCCCGTACCGGGACAGCACCCGCGCCCGCCGCATGCCGAGCTCGTCCGCGACCGCCGCGATCGAGCCCCGGCTCGTCGTCGCGGGGCGGGTCGTCAGCTCGGCGTCCTCCGCATCGACGAGGTCGGCCAGCTCCTGCGAGACCTCGGAGACCGCGGAATTCGGCGGCGGCTCGTCCTCGCCGGTGTAGCCGGGCTCCAGGCGGATGTCGTCCGCCTCGGTGGGCAGCAGATCGCCCGGCCCCATGTCGCCGGGGCGCAGCCGCTCGCTCCACGGCACCCACTCCGGGGCGAGGAGCGCGTCGCTGCCGGGCAGCAGCACCGTTTCGTCGAGGGTGACGTTCTTCGCGCGGGAGGCCCGGGCGACCGTCACCGCCCAGCGCCAGCCCCGGTAGCCGGGCTCCTTGCACTCGAAGAAGTGGGTGACGACCCGGTCACCCTCGGAGACCACGGCCACATGCTCACCGACGACCCCCGGCGCGGCTGCCTCCTCGGCCGCCGCGCGGGCCAGGTCTACCGCCTCGGCGCACAGACGGTCGGGGACAGGGGTACGGGCCGTACGGCTTCGCGTCGTCGCAGCACTCACAGGTCTCGCTTCTCTCCTACGCCAGTCTCACGAGCGCGCCAGCACATCCATCGATTTCGGCCATGACGGGTGAGGGCGGAGCGGACCTGGGGGCCGCGTCGACGTCCACACCCGTTACTGCCTGCCTCGGGCACACCTTCTGCAACCCATTCTGCGGGATCGCCGAGAGGCGCGCGGCCGAGAACAACCGCCGGTGGCGCGCTACGCACGCTACCCTCTCCGCCGCCCCCCGCCCACCTGCCCGTCCCAAACAACGCCGGATCCCGTGCCGAACAGCATCGGATCCGGTGACGAACAACGCCATGTCCGGTGGCGGACAGCGTCGTGTCCGGTGCTGTTCCACGCCGTATCCGGTGGCGAATCAACGCCGTACCCGGTGGCGGACAGCGTCGGATCCGGTGCTGTGCCGCCCGCGAGGAACGCCCCGGGAGCCCGCGTCAGGCCGCCGCCCCGGGCCGGCCCCGGCCCATCCGGGCCCGTCCGGCCGGGGCGGACCGCTGGACCGACAGGGCCAAGTACGCCGCGCCCCGTGCCGATGCCGGTTCGCCGCCACCGTGGCTGGGGCACTATGACGAAGTGACTTCCGCCAGGTCGCACAGAGAATCCGGCCCGCTCCGCACGACGGGCCGGGCGGTCGGTCATGCCCTGCACAAGCCGTTCACCGGCACCGCGAAGGGCATCCGGAAGGCGACGCACGCGCACGGCGCCGGGGAGTCCGGGCTCGGCAAACTGATCGAACTGCACGCGGTGAACGGCGCGGGTGACGTGATGATCACGGTCGCGCTCGCCTCGACGGTCTTCTTCTCCGTACCGACGGACGAGGCCCGTGGCCGGGTCGCCCTCTACCTCGCCGTCACCATGGCGCCCTTCACGCTCCTGGCCCCCGTGATCGGCCCGCTCCTGGACCGGCTGCCGCACGGCCGGCGCGCTGCGATGGCCGGGTCGATGCTGGCCCGTGCGGTGCTGGCGCTCACCATGTCGGGCGCGGTCGCCACCGGCGGCCTGGAGCTGTATCCGGCCGCGCTGGGCGTCCTGGTCTGCTCGAAGGCGTACGGGGTGGTGCGCAGTGCCGTCGTACCGCGTCTGCTGCCGCCGCGTTTCTCCCTGGTCAAGGCGAACTCCCGGGTCACCCTGGCCGGGCTCCTGGCGACCGGGATCGCGGCCCCGATCGGGGCGGGGCTCCAGACCGTCGGGCCGGGCTGGCCGCTGTACGGGGCGTGCGTGATCTTCCTCGGCGGGACCGTGCTCGCCTTCACACTGCCGCACAAGGTCGACTCCGCGAAGGGCGAGCGGAAGGCCCAGCTGGTGCCGCCGCACGGCCTGGCGGTCTCCCGGAGCGAGTCGGGGCGCGGCGGGCGGCCGGGCCGGGCGGGGCGCCGGGAGCGGAACGGCGAGAAGCGGCCGGGGCTGCGATCCGTGGGCCCGTCCGTGCTGAACGGGCTCCAGGCCAACTCCGCGCACCGCGCGCTCTCCGGCTTCCTGATCTTCTTCCTGGCGTTCCTGCTGCGCGAGCAACCGCTCGCCGGGCAGAGTGCCGCCGTCTCGCTCGGCATCGCCGGCGTCGCGGCCGGCGTGGGCAACGCGTCCGGTACGGCGGTCGGCTCCTGGCTGCGGGCCCGCGCCCCCGAGGCGATCGTCGTCTCGGTGCTGGCCCTGGCCCTGGGGGTCGCGGTGCTCGCCGCGCTCTTCTTCAGCACGGTCATGGTCGCCGCGCTCAGCGCCACCGCGGGTTTCACGCTGGCCCTGTCGAAGCTCTCGCTGGACGCGATGATCCAGCGCGACGTACCCGAAGAGGTACGCAGCTCCGCGTTCGCCCGGTCCGAGACCGTGCTCCAGATGGCCTGGGTGGTCGGCGGCGGCATCGGCATCGCCCTCCCCCTCAACGGCGTACTGGGCATGTCGGTCGCCGCGGGCATCCTCGCCCTCGGCGCCGCAACGTCCGTACGGGGTCTGCTCAGCGCGGCGCGCCGCGGCTCGCCGCACCCCCGCGTGGCGTGAACCGGAGCGACCGATAGCCTTCGGCCCATGACCGTTGCGTTCTTCTCCGGTAAGGGCCGCCGAATCGGCGTCGCTCTTGGTGCCGTGTCCGCGGGACTCCTTGTCCTCTCCGCCTGCGACAAGCCGACGCCGCTCGCGACCGTAACGGTCGGCGGCAACTCGGTGAGCGCCGAGGCGTCCTGCTACAACGACGGCGACGCGCTCAAGCCGTCCGAGTACCAGAGCTGCCTCAACAAGAAGGCGGAGAAGTCCGTCGAGGTCGCGATGGACGACAAGGTCCGCTTCGGCGTCGACCCCGAGGTCGCGGACAACGGCTGGACCCTGTTCATCAACGGTCAGCAGGCCGAGCAGGAGCCGTACAAGAAGACCTACCGGTCCATCCCGGGCAGCGCCTTCTTCTCCAGCCAGACCGGCGAGACCACGGACAAGACGCAGATCAGCATCGTGGAGACCAACGGCAAGAAGCTCGTCGGCATCTGGCACTTCGAGCTGAAGAAGACCTCCTGATCCCCTCCCCCTCCTGACCTCGGAGGATTCGCCCCGTGCGTGTGCTCGTCGTGACCGCTGTCCCAGCAGAACGGGACGCGGTCACGCGCGCGTTCGGGGACGTTCCCGAGGCGCGGGTGCACCATGTCCCCGGCGCCGAACTCCACCGCGCGGGCCCCTTCGACGTCCTGGCGGGCGGCGCCGGACCGGCCGCCGCGGCGGCCTCGGCGGCCTTCGCTCTGGCCTCGGACGAGGGCTACGGCCTGGTGATCTCGGCCGGCATCGGCGGCGGGTTCGCCGGCGTCGCACCGGTCGGCTCCCTGGTGGTGGCCGGCCGCATCGGCGCGGCGGACCTGGGCGCCGAGACCGCGACGGGCTTCGTGCCGGTCACCGAGCTGGGCTTCGGCCGCGCATGGCATCTCCCGCCGCGGTCGCTGGTACGGGAGGTGGCCGCCGCCACCGGCGCGCTCACCGGTGACATCCTCACCGTCTCCACCGTGACCGGCTCCGCCGACCGCGCCGCCACCCTGCTCGCCGCGCACCCCTCGGCCGCCGCCGAGTCCATGGAGGGCTTCGGGGTCGCGGAGGCAGCCGCGCTCGTCGGCCTGCCCGTCCTGGAGATCAGGGCGGTCTCGAACGCCGTGGGCCCGCGCGACCGGGACGCCTGGCGCATCGGCGACGCGCTGGCCGCGCTCACCGGGGCGTTCGGGAAGCTCGTACCCGTACTGGAAGGTTGGACCCACCATGACCGACACGACGCCTGACCCGTCGAACGATCCGTCGAACCCGCTGCGGATCGCCTTCTCGCCCTGCCCGAACGACACCTTCGTCTTCGACGCCTGGGCGCACGGAAGGGTGCCCGGTGCGCCCGCGCTCGATGTCACCTTCGCGGACATCGACATCACCAACGGCATGGCCGAGCGCGGCGAGCTCGACGTCCTCAAGGTCTCGTACGCGGTGCTGCCGTGGGTGCTCGACGAGTACGCGCTGCTGCCGTGCGGCGGGGCGCTGGGGCGGGGCTGCGGTCCGCTGGTCCTCACCAAGGAGGCGGGCACCGACCTGACGGGAAAGACCGTCGCCGTACCGAGCGAGCGCTCCACCGCCTACCTGCTGTTCCGCCTCTGGGCGGCCGAGGTGGTGCCGGGCGGTGTCGGCGAAATCGTCGTGATGCCGTTCGACGAGATCATGCCCGCCGTGCGCGACGGGAAGGTGGACGCCGGTCTCGTCATCCATGAGGCCCGGTTCACCTACCAGAACTACGGGCTGCACAACCTCGCGGACATGGGCCGGCACTGGGAGGAGACGACCGGGCTGCCGATCCCGCTCGGCGCGATCATCGCCAAGCGCTCGCTGGGCGAGGACACGCTGAAGCTGCTCGCCGACTCGGTGCGCACCTCGGTGCGGATGGCCTGGGACGACCCGGAGGCGTCCCGGCCCTACGTGCTGGCGCACGCCCAGGAGATGGACCCGGCCGTGGCGGACCAGCACATCGGGCTGTACGTCAACGAGTTCACCGCCGACCTGGGCGAGGACGGCTACGCGGCGATCCGCGGACTGCTGACCCGCGCGGCGGCCGAGGGACTGGTACCGCCCCTCGGCCCCGACGCACTGTCGTTCGTCTGAGCCTCGCGTTCGCCCAGGATCACGAGTCGAGCAGGACGGGATCCCGCATCACGCGGGATCCGATGTCGAGCGGGGCGGGATTCAGACGTCCAGCTGGTCGGCGACCGCGCGCAGCAGGCCGCCGATCTTCTTCCCGGCCGCCTTGTCGGGGTAGCGGCCGCGCTCCAGCATCGGCGTGATGTTCTCCAGCAGGGTCGTCAGGTCCTGCACGATGGACGCCAGCTCGTCCGGCTTGCGGCGCTGCGCGGCCGCGACGGACGGAGTCGGGTCCAGGATCGCCACCGAGAGCGCCTGGTCACCTCGCTGACCTGCGACGACCCCGAATTCGACGCGTTGGCCGGGCTTGAGTGCGTCGACGCCGTCGGGGAGCACGGAGGAGTGCACGAAGACGTCGCCGCCGTCGTCGCGGGAGAGGAAGCCGAAGCCCTTCTCGCTGTTGAACCACTTGACCTTGCCAGTCGGCAAAGCACGCACCCCATCTCAACCCGTATGCAACCTGTATGCCGGAACCCGGAAACAAAGCCTCAGCAGGTCAGGCTATCCAGTGGTGGTGCTCCCCTGCTGGCAGCAGCCTCCCCAGGGGGAGTACCCCTCGTCAAGCCTGGTCATCCGGACTCTGTCCGGAAACGGCGCTTGCTTTCCGCGCCGGTGGCCGCGGGGCGGTTCGCCGCCGCCGGGAACTACCCTGGCCGGGTGACTACTACACCTTCTGGCGCAGGTGACCGGCTGGTCCGGATCGGCGCGATCGTCTTCTTCCTCGGCGCACTGTCCACCCTGGTCACAATGGCGCCCCTCTTCCTCGGCACCCACCCGCTGCCGTCCATCGCCTGGTCGCTGTGCATGCTGATGGGCGTCGGCTTCCTGATCGCCGCGGCAGGCGTGATCCGGTCGGTGCGCGCGGGGGCGGCGAAGCGGTAGCACCGCGACACCGGGCACCGGGTGGCCGCTTCGGCCACGAGTCCTGGGCGGGGCTGACAGGTTCAGGCTGACCGGCCCTGGACAGGGCACTCATGAACGAGAGCATCGCCGGCCAGGAGAGAACGGACCCATCCGACTTCCCTTTCGCAAACAATGCAGGCGGCTCCGCCCGGCCACCCGGCCACCGCCCCACCGGCAACGACCGGAGACCGATCAGCCACTGCGAGCTGGCAACCAGCGAGAACCCCGATCGCCACAGGATTCCGGCGGCAACGCCGCGTATCCAGACCGACACGCGTTTGGCTTGAAGTGCGTTGCCAATGCTACGGACGCCTTGATACAGATGAAGATCCTGTTGCCAGTGGCACGCATGCTGCCGGGCACAGTCGATGGGACGTATCAGCGGGGGACGCAGGGGGGTGGCGTGACGGGGTGGGACATCAGGCCGAGCGGGGTGGAGTCCGTTCTGTCGTTGGTGGGGCTGGCGGCCGATGACCTGAGCAAGGGCGTCAGGGGCTACGGCGAGAGCGTGGAGGATGCCGCGCTGCACGCGGGGACGATCAGCGGGCCGTACTGCGGCGAGGCGCCCTCGGGCCCGGTGGGCGCCGCGGTGGTGAACTTCATCTCCGACACCCAGCAGCAGATCAGGTTCATGGCCGCCCGTACGAAGAAGTCGATGGACGGCACGGTCAAGGCCACCACCGAGTACATCGAGGGCGATCTGGCCATGGCCGCCCGCGCCCAGCGCGAGGCGGCGAAGGCCCCGACCCTCGCCGAGATCAGGGCGGTCGGGCAGAAGTCCGGCCACCGGGGCGGGAAGTAACCGCCGTGATCGAACCGGGTGGGATCCCCCAGTACACCGGTGACTTCGGCCAGTTGGAGAAGGCCGCGTGCGGTCTCCGTACGCATGCCACGGGCATCCGGACGGGCGGAAAGGACGTCCACTCCCGATTCCAGGCGACGGCCGCGTACTACAAGGCCCCCGAGGCCGAGAAGCTGTTCTCCTCGACCCAGCCGGTCATGGACACGGCCGATGAGTTCGCCGGGGACATCGAGTCACTGGCCGACGCCTTGGACACCTTCGTCTTCGAGGCCAAGCCGCACGCCGACCGGCTCAAGCAGCTGAGGCTGGACGCGATCGACTTCGTCGACAGCGTCCGGGGCGACGACGACTGGACCGAGGACAAGAGCAAGACCGACAAGCACCAGGCGTTGATGGACGGTGTGGCGACAGCGTGCGAGGGCTTCCAGGAAGCCGAACGCAACGCGGCCAACAAGATCGACGCACTCAGCCCGGGGGCCTGCCGCCCCGCGTGGATCATCGACGACGGCACTCACGGGCTCGGCACAACGCGTCCGTGACGCGATCAAGGGAATCCCTGGCCAGCAACGGCCGAAGCCCAATGTCCTTGACAGGGTGCTCGACCGGCTCGCTTCGGAGCCCGACGGCCAACGGGTCGCCGATGTCATCGCCTCTGGGCAATTCAATCAAAGCGACAAGTTCGGGCACGTCATATCATCACTGGGAGCAAAAAGGGAACAAATGTTCCAGCCCAGCGCCGATCAAATCATCTTTGCGGACGACTTGGTCAGGAGCGGCGTGCCCGGGCACTCCATCGACTTTGAGCAGAAGGTTCCGGTCGGTGCCGACATGGACGTCCGCATCAAGGACGAGTCCGGTGCCGTCTACGCCTACCAGATGAAACACCTCAACAACCCCATGGATGAGATCAGCGAGATCACCAGAGGCCATAACCTGCTCCAGCTGGCGAGAGCCGAAGCTGACCACCACGTGCTGCTCGTGGACGGTGGCCGAGGAACTCGCGCGGACTGGATATCGAACGGCTCATACGATGCCCTGATGGACATCCATCGCGGCGGGAATGGGCCGAAGGGCGAAGGTATCGCATTTGTCGTACGTCTGGAGGACGGAACCCTCGTGATCCCTCCCGGCAGCAAGCTCGACCCCAAGGACATGTTGTGATCTCCTCGACCCCGATCGGCGACTGGACGTGGGAACTTACTGCGGACAGTGGTGAGATCCGGCCCACCCGAGCCGCACAGATCGCGGCAGCGATCTGGAACGAGCTGGCTGAACGGGAGCTCGCTCTGCCCGGAGGGAAAGCCAACGTTCGAGTCATGGACCGGGACAATCCGCGTGATGTCCACCTCGATGTGAAAGACATGCGCGTAGGGACGGCCCCCCTAGCTCCGCAATCGGCCCTTGCGCAGGCCGTGGCGCAAGCCGAGGCTCTTGATGGGAACTTCATCGTCATCATCCGCATCGAATGCCCTGGCTTGTGGCTGGAGCCAGGATTCAAGTATCGCGCGGAGAAACTGTTCGCAATCCATCTGGAAGTTTGGGGCGGCAAGCTGCTTGCCGTGACGTTGGATACGTACTCCGACGCCTGGCTGACGAGGGACACACGCGACCGAGAACAGCCTGAGGTGTACGCGGCGAACGCTCCCCGGCTCGCTGCCGCACTGCAGGGCATCTCGGCGCTGCTCGGCAGTGCGCCCACGCCCGGGGACGAGAACCGCTACGCAGCACCGAGCGAGACCGGATTCAAGGACCTGCGGAACGAGGGTCCTGCCTACGACGATTCCTGGGGAACCTTCGAAGGGCTCAACCGGGCAAGCCTGCTGCAGTCCCGCATTCCGCAGTCCGAGGACGAGTACGAGCAGGTCACCGAGCACCCGGTCCGGTACTTCACCATTCAGCGGGACGGAAGGACGCTCGGCTTCGTCTGGGCTTCCGTCGGCGATGCCGCCGCCGGTTATTTCCCTCGGACCGCAGCCGGAGACGATGCATTCGACGTGGGAGCGGACTGGCTGTTGGCCTTGCGAGAAGCCCATGGACAAGGGCTCGCCCCGCTCGCGGCGCTGGACTGGCTGGCCAAGCAACCAACCCGACCCGAAATCGGCGTGATCTCCGAGGACACCCCCCAAGAGGCATCGTCTTCGGACGTCTTGGAGGAGTTGTCGGGTCGGTACTGACACCTGCCCCCACTTCTCGTACCAGGAGCAGCCGATGACCCAGGACGTCATAGCCCTCACCCCGCAGATGCCGGACACCGGAACAGTGCTGGCCGGGCTCCTCGCCGGCGGTCCCGATCTGCTCGTGAACCGGGCCGGCGACGGGTCCGTCGCTCAGCTGTGCACGGCTGCCGGGCAGGCGTTGGTGTCGCTCGAAGCGCCCCGGTACGTGCAAGTGCCGGGCGAGGTGGCCCGGCTGCTCGGGCCCGACGTGCACGCGGAGTCGCCCGTGTGGTGGACCGAGGTGCGGGCGACCAGCTCCGTGGAGGGGGCCGCGCGGCTGGCCGGGTCCGTCGCCGGGCGGCTGGTCGCCGTGCACGGGGGCGATGTCTGGCCGCGCGAGGCCGGTCACACCGAGGTCGTGACCGACCTCGCCGACGCCGTCGCGGAAGCGACACCTCTGGGCGTCGACCTGCTCACCGAGAAGGCCGCCGTCGTCATCCAGGGCCGCCCCGTGATCGCTGCCACGACCTGGCTGACCGACGTGGTGCGCAACGCGGCCCGCACCGGATACGAACTCCAGCTCGTCACCCCGCCCAGCACCCGGCTCACCTTCCCCGCCCGCACGCTGCTGGACGGGCTGCCCTCCCGCTGGGTCGTGAGCGACCCCGAATGCGGGTACTACGACGGCCTTTCCGGATCCGTACTGCACTGGCACGACGGGCGATTCACCCACGCCGCCGCCGACAGCCCCCGGATCGCGGACGCCTTCCGGCCCCGTACCGGCACCGAGGACGAACAGCAACTGCTGCTCTCCATCCGTACGGTCCACCCCGCCGACGAACATCTCGTCCTGGGCGGCGCCCTGGAACAGGCCTGGCGCACCCTCACCGGAGCCCCGCCCGCCGGATGGGCAACCTCCGAACCCGTCAGCGTGCCATGGTCACCAAGGCAGTTGACCGACCTGGCCCGCACCCGCGCCCAGCAGTCCCTGCCCACCTGGGCCGTCGCGATCGGCACCCCCGACCGCCCGGCGGTCGCCACCGTGCGCACCGCCCGCACCCACCTCGGCGTCGAGGAGCACATCACGCTGGCCGTCGGCTACCGCGCCGGTCAGAGCACTCCGGTGGACACCATTCCCGAGCTGGCCGAATCCCTGGCCGCCAGGCACAACCTCGCCACGATGATCGTCCAACTACGCACCGCACGCGCCGATCTGACCACCTCGGCCCACCACGAGCCGCCTCCGGTGCCGCTCTCCTTCACCCTCGGCCGCGACGCCGTGGCCGAGCTCGATGCGGACCGCACACCCTTCGCCCCGACCCGGCTCGGCCCTGCCGCCCGGCCTGCCCTGCACTACGCACTCGGCGAAGGCACCGACCCCGCCGCCTGGCAGCGCCTGCGACAGATCAACGACTACTTGGCCACCAGCACCAGTGGAAGCTGAACCCCCGCACAGGCTAGGCGCGTTCGCGCTGCACAGGAATGCCGCTGTGAAACCACGGCCAGGCCAGCACACACCGCCATGGGCCCCCACTCCCCCACAGACGCGCCTGGTTCTCTCTGGAGGCTCTTGTGTCGACCTTGAAACGTGCGCCGCAGGAATGCGGTTCCTGGTACTGGGATCTCTACGACACCGCTGCACCGGGGCTGGAATCGGCTCTCCTGGTCGCGGCGCGGATGTGTGACGTACTGACCCGACTGGAGCTCCTCGCCCCCATCGAGCTCAAGTACAGCTGGTACGTTCTGGACATCGGGCCGACCGGCATCACAAGCACTCTTGAGCTCACCGGGCCGCTGGGGGATCCGAGCGTTCCAGGGCGGGTGCGTGGCAGCCGCCCCTCTGCATACCCCTCCGCCGACATCGCGGACATTGATGTGATCGGCCCGGGTACATGGATCGACGCGGCCGGGCAGCCCCGGAAGGAGCCACAGTTGGTCGGCCTTTCCCTCTCCACCGCACCCACCGGCCTCTCGGCCGAACTGTCGGTGCACCACGACATCTGGGGGTGGTACGACTTCACGGGACGCCCGCACCCCGAGGTCTACCGGAACAACGCTCCACGGCTCACCGCCGCCCTGGAAGAAATCGGCTCCCTGCTCGGCACCCCTCCCGAACTGGGCGAGCCGACGTACTTCGGAGTCGCCACGCCCGCGGGGCTCGCAACGCCGGACGCATACGAGGACGGCCTGGGACCTGATCTGACCAGCAGACTCTGACGAGAAAGCACCCGCCGGCGGGTCGGCGACCTCGCGGTACCCAGCAATGGGAAGGCAGTACCGCGCAGCATGTTTCCCACCAGCCCGAGGAACGTTCCCGGCGTGATCGAGCAAACCTGGACCTCTACAGCGGGACCTGCCGATGACGTACAACCTCTTCACCATCGACCGCCTGCAGCCGGCCCGAGTCTCCAATGCCCTGGCGTCATGCCTGCGCGTTGAGCCGAACGTTGTCGATGTCGCCGACATCGACGCCGATCAGGACAACCGCGACCGGGATGCTCTTGTGCTGTGCGACTACTCGGATGTCCCTGGCGATGTGTCACTGATTCTGGACATCTTCGTCCAGGATGCCGTCTCCCATCGGCCGACCGAGCCGGAATTCGCCTCACGTTTCGCCGTTGCGGCACAGACCGTGGTGCTGTATCCCGCCGAGGAGCGCCTTCCCAGCGCATATTGGCTGGCGACTCCAACCGGTTCGGTGACTCGCGCACGCCTCCTGGCATCGGACGACGAGCGACCCTCGTACTCCATCGATGCCGTCGAGGCTGCCGTCCCTCAGCTTCCCGGCATTCGTGTCATGCAACTTCCGGAGATCGCCCGCGAACACCATGTCCCCACACCGACCACCTCGGAATACATTCACGCCATGCCGACTTCGCGACCCTGCGCGACTTCTACGCCCGCGCGGCCGAAGCCGGAAACGCCGTGATCAAGGACATCTCCTGACCGGCCGCAGACTCTCCGGGAGTCAGTCCCGGCAGCGGCCCTCTCTGAGGGTACGCACGAGGTCGGCCCATGCGGCGGGTGTGGTGCGGAGTACCGCCCCGGTGGGGTCGGCGGACTCGGTCAGACTGACCGTGCCCGGGGCGGGGGCTGCTACGTGTATGCAGGACTCGCCCTCGCCGCAGTACGAAGACTTCTGCCACATGTGACTCGACAATTCGGATCCCTTCACAAGCTCTGGGCAACGGCGCGTATCAGGTCTCGCGACCCGGCAACGTCCAGGGCGAGCGACTCCAGACGGGCCAGGACCTGGCGGTATTTGTTGAGTTGGGCTTCGGCATCCAGGAGGACGATGCCGTGTGCCTGATCCAGCTGAACGGTGTCCAGCTGCGGCACGGGCCCGTGAACGTAGTAGATGGGCTGGCCCGCTCCTGGGTACGCACCCGCCCTGAACGGGATCACTTGAATCGTGACCTGCTCACGCTCGCTCATGGTCAGGAGATGCGCCAGTTGCTGTCTGGCCACGGTCGGCCCGCCGAATTCCATGTGCAGAGCTGCTTCGTGGATGACCGCACGGTAAGGGGGTGGGTCCTCCCGGAAAATGATGCCTTGACGCTTGATTCGAAAAGACAGGCGGTGCTCGACCTCCGGAGGAGAAAGAGCGGGAACGACCTGGCGGAATACCTCACGTGCATGGTCCGTGGTCTGGAGCAGTCCAGGCAGTCCGGCTGTATGCGAGGTGCGCAGCGTGGCCCCGTGGTGCTCAAGCTCTGCCAGGTCCAGCAGGCCGCTGGAAAGAATCTCGCGGTACTCCTCCCACCAGCCACGCTTGCGGTCGCCGGTCATGGCCGCCAGTGCGTTGACCAACTCGTGGTCCGAGCAGTCGTAGTGGCAGGACAGCGTGCGCACCCGCTCGGCACTGACGCCGTAGCGACCGGCTTCGATGTTGCTGATACGAGCCTGGTTGCCGCCAAGGAGCCTGGCGGCCTCGGTCGCGGTAATCCCGGCATGCTCACGCAACTTGCGAAGTTCCGCTCCCAGCCGTTGTCGGCGGGCCGTTGGCGTCGTACTGGCCGACATCACTCGCTCCCGGACCTTGTCACCCACACGAGGGTATCTGTAATGCATTCCACGAACTTCATGGAATGCATTACATGTTGCGCTCTAGTGTGTGACCCAGGCCACCCGCCCGGAAGTACCCCGCTCGACGGAGCGGCCTCGTCACCGGGCAACTCGAAGTGCATCCTTCAACTTCCCTCCGTGAAGGGAGACTTCCATGGTCGGTTCCACGGTATCCCCGCCCTGGACATACACCCTCCAACTCCCGCAGGATCCCCGCGCCCCCGGCGCCGCCCGTGCCACCCTCCGCAACGTCCTGCGCGTGCACGGCATGCCCGAACTCGCCGAAATCGCCGAGCTGTTGGCGAGCGAGCTGGTCACCAACGCCTACCTCTACTCCTCGGGGCCGTACTCCCTGCGTCTGCGCGACGCCGGGCGCAGCCGTGTCCGGCTGAGCGTGTGGGACACCGATCCGCGCATCCCCGCCCCGTTCCGATGGGGCGCCGGGACACCGGAGGAACCGGCCGAACGCGGGCGCGGGCTGTATCTCGTCACGCTCTACGCGGAGTCCTGGGGCGCGTACCCGATGCGCGGCGGACTGCCGGGGCAGGGCGGGAAGCTGCTCCGGGCCGAGTGCGCGGCCAAGGCATTGGGGAGACGCAGGCCTCAGCGTGCCGCGTACCCCTCCAGCCACGCCGGGAACTCCGTCAGGGACGACAGGACGACGTCCGCTCCCGCCGCCCGGAGTTCCGTCGCGTCGCAGGGGCCCGTGGTGACCGCGACCGACAGGGCCCCGGCCGTGCGGGCGCCTCGTACATCACCGGTGTGGTCGCCCACGTAGATGTGTGCGCCGTGCTCGCGCAGGGCGTGGCCCTTGGCCTCGGCCCACAGGCCGCCGATGACGGCGTCGGGCTCGATGCCGAGGTGGGACATGTGGAGTTCCGCGCTCGGACGGTGCTTGGCGGTGACGACTATCGTCCGGCCACGCCTCTCCCGGATCGCCGCGATCGACTCCCGGGCGCCGGGCAGCGCGAGGCTGGGGGCGATGGCGTGTGTGGGGTAGATCTCGCGGTAGCGGTCGGCGATCGCGGCCACCTTTTCGGCCGGGAACCAGTTCCGCAGTTCCTCGTCGACCGGCGGGCCGAGCCTGCTCACCACCAGGTCGGCGTCGATCGGCGTCCCCGTTTCGGCGGAAAGCGCCAGGTAGGCGGCCTTGATGCCGGGCCGGGTGTCCAGGAGGGTCATGTCGAGGTCGAAGCCGACCGTCAAGGGGTGAGAGGGCATGGCAACCATTGTCGTGGGGGCGGGCGGCGCGTCCGTGCCCGGTGCGGCCTTCGGGCCCGGAATGACGGTGCTTAGACTTAGCCAAGCCTTACCTTCGCACCGTTCACGCCACTTGTTCTCCGCCACTTGATTGGGTCCGATGTCAGCCGCCGCTCCACGCCGCTCCAGACGCGCACTCGCGACGGCGGCGGCCGTCGTGGCGCTGCTCGTGGCGGTACTTCTCAGCCTGGCCGTGGGGGCCCGTTCCATACCCCCGTCCGAAGTGATCGATGTCCTCCTGCACGGCGGACACTCCGACAACGCCGAAGTCATCCGGAACATGCGCGTGCCGCGCACCCTGATCGGGCTGATGGTCGGCGCCGCGCTGGCCATCGCGGGCACGGTGCTCCAGGGCATCACCCGTAACCCCATCGCCGACCCCGGCATCCTCGGCATCAGCCAGGGCGCCTCGGTGGGTGTGGTGCTGGCCATCGCGTTCGCCGGGGTGCACAGCCTGACGGGGTACGTGTGGTTCGGCTTCGCGGGGGCGGCGATCGCCTCCGTCGCCGTGTACGCGATCGCGTCGAGCGGGCGCGGCGGCGCCACCCCGGTGAAACTCGCGCTGGGCGGTGCCGCCATCAACGCGCTGCTGGTCTCGGTGGTCTCGGCGGTGCTGACGACCAGGGCCTCGGCGCTGGACGAGTTCCGCTTCTGGCAGGTCGGCTCGATCGCCGGCCGCGAGGCCGATGTGGCGCAGCAGATCTGGCCGTTCCTGCTGGTGGGGGTGGTGCTGGTGCTGTCCGTCGCCCGCGGCCTCGACGCGCTGGCGCTCGGCGAGGACGTCGCGAAGGGACTCGGGCAGAACGTCGCGACGGTCCGGATCGTCGGCGGCGTCGGGGCCACGGTGCTGACCGGGGTCGGTGTCGCGGCGGCCGGGCCGATCGCGTTCATCGGGCTCGCCGTCCCGCACATCGCCCGCGCGGTCGTCGGCTCCGACCACCGCTGGGTGCTGCCGATGGCGGCCCTCATCGGGCCCGTGATGCTGCTGGTGTCCGATGTGATCGGCCGGATCGTGTTCCCGCCGAGCGAGGTCCCGGCGGGTGTGATGACAGCACTGATCGGGGTGCCGTTCCTGGTCGCCCTCGTACGCCGGAAGGCGGTGCCCGCATGAGCGCCGGTACGAAGGCCGGGGTCCGGGTGCGGCCCGCCGGGTACCGGGTCGTACGGATCGGGGCACGGGGACGGTTCCTGCTGCACCGGCGGGCGGCCCTGGTCGCCACCGCCCTCGTCCTGGTGCTGGCCGCCGTCTGTGTCGCGTACCTCTGCGTCGGCGAGAGCTTCGTCGCGCCCGGCGAGGCCGTGAAGGTGATCCTGGGGCAGCCGTCCCCGGACGAACTGGTCGTGGGCACGCTGCGGCTGCCGCGGATGACCGTGGGGCTGCTGGTCGGTGCGGCCTTCGGGATCGCCGGCGCGCTGATCCAGACCGTCGCCCGCAATCCCCTCGCGAGCCCCGACATCATCGGCATCAGCCAGGGCGCGAGCGCGCTCACGGTCGGCGCGATGACCTTCGGCATCACCTCGTACACCGTGCTGCCCTACCTCTCCGTGATCGGCGGGGTGGCCGCGGCGGCGCTCGTGTACGTCTTCGCCTGGCGGGGCGGGCTGCACGCCACCCGGTTCGTCCTCATCGGCATCGGCTTCGCGATCGCGCTGCGTTCGGTCACCACGCTGTTCCTGACGAAGGGCGACTACCTGGTCGCCCAGCAGGCGCACATCTGGATGACCGGTTCGCTCAACGGCCGCGGCTGGTCCGAGGCCGCGCCGATCGGCTGGACGCTGCTGATCCTGCTGCCCGCCGTGCTGTGGGCAGCCCGCGCCCAGCGCACCGTATCGATGGACGACGACACCGCGACCGCGCTCGGCGTGCAGCTGGGACGGGTACGGCTGGGGCTGGTCGCGCTCGGCGTGGTCCTGGCGTCCGTGGCGACGGGCACGGCCGGCCCGGTCGACTTCGTGGCGCTGCTCGCCCCGCAGATCGCCCGCCGGATGACCCGGACCGCGCAGATCCCGCTGCTCTCCTCGGCGCTGCTCGGCGCGGTGATCGTGGTGTTCGCGGATCTGCTGGCGCGCAGGCTCTTCTCCCCCACCGAACTTCCGGTGGGCGTACTGACGGCGGCGGTCGGCGCCCCGTATCTGATCTGGCTGATCATCCGCGGTCAGGGCGGCGGTCGCGGCCGTAGTGGAGGCACAGCATGAGTTCGACCCCGACGTCCGGCGCCAGGGCGACTGCCGAGGAGACGGCCAAGGAGACGACCGCGAAGGCGGTCACGGGGACGGCCGCGAAGACGGCTGCGGGGACCGGCCGGCTCACCGCGCGGGGGCTGACGCTCGCGTACGAGGACCGCACCGTCGTCGACTCGCTGGACCTCGACATTCCGGACGGCCGGGTCACGGTCATCGTCGGCCCGAACGCCTGCGGCAAGTCGACCACCCTGCGCGCGCTCGGCCGGCTCCTCAAGCCGCGCGGCGGGGCGGTCCTCCTCGACGGCACCGAGCTGTCGAAGATCCCCACCCGCAGGATCGCCCAGTCGATCGGGCTGCTGCCGCAGACCCCGGTGGCCCCCGAGGCGATCACCGTCAGCGACCTCGTCGCCCGCGGGCGCCAGCCGCACCAGCACTGGTGGCAGCAGTGGTCGGACGAGGACGAGCGGGCGGTGACCGACGCGATGGAGCGTACGGACGTCACCGCACTCGGCGACCGGTCCGTGGACGAACTGTCCGGCGGCCAGCGCCAGCGGGTCTGGATCGCGATGGCGCTCGCCCAGGAGACCGACCTGCTGCTGCTCGACGAGCCGACCACGTACCTCGACATCGCCCACCAGGTGGAGGTCCTGGACCTGGTGCGCCGGCTCACCGCCCCGGCGGCGGACGGCACCCGCGGCCGGACCGTCGTCACCGTGCTCCACGACCTCAACCAGGCCGCCCGGTACGCGGACCACCTGGTCGCCATGAAGGCGGGCCGGATCGTCGCCGAGGGCCGCCCCGACGACATCGTCACGGCCGATCTCGTACGTGAGGTCTTCGGCCTGGAGGCGGTGATCGTCCCGGACCCGGTGACCGGTTCGCCGCTCGTGGTACCGGGCGCGCCGTGGCAGGCCACCCCGGCGCCGTGACCCCGTACCCCTGCGAGCGGCCCGCGGGCGCGACCGTGACAGACCACCACCCCGATCCCGACGAAAGGCATCCCATGGCCACCTCCCTCCGCCGCCGCGGCCTCGCGCTCGGCGCCCTCTCCCTGGCCGGCGCGCTCACGCTCTCCGCCTGCGGCTCGTCCGACTCCGGCGACAAGGACAGCGGCTCCGACGCCGCGAAGACGCATACCGTCAAGACGGCCATGGGCGACGTCGAGGTCCCCGTGAACCCCGAGCGCGTGGTGGTCCTGGACACCGGTGAGCTGGACTCGGCGCTGACCCTCGGCGTGCAGCCGGTCGGCGGGACGCACTCGGCGTCGGAGGACAGCTTCCCCTCGTACCTGCCGGCGAGCCGGACGAAGGACATCAAGGAGGTCGGCGAGATCGCCAACCCCAACCTGGAGACCGTCGCCTCGCTGAAGCCGGACCTGATCCTCACCAGCAAGGTGCGCGACGGGGACCGCTACGAGCAGCTCCGCGCGATCGCCCCCACCGTGATGACGGAGTCCACCGGAACGGCCTGGAAGGAGAACTTCCAGCTGCACGCGGAGGCGCTCGGCAAGCAGGCCGAGGCGAAGAAGGTCGTCGCCGACTACGACGCCCATGTCGCGAAGGTGACCGAGGCGCTCGGCGGCAAGGAGAAGGCCGCCGCCACCGAGGTCAACTTCGTCCGCTTCGTCGAAGGTGCCGACATCCGCATCTACGGCAAGCAGAACTACATCGGCTCGATCCTCGCCGACCTGGGCGTGGGCCGCCCCGCCATCACGGACAAGGCCAAGGACGGCTTCTCGTACGACGTGTCGCCCGAGAAGATCGACCTCGCGGACGCGGACGTCGTCTTCACGTCGACGTACGGCGACCCGGCGAAGGCGGGAACGACCAAGACGATGAACAGCGGCCTGTGGAAGGGCCTGAAGGCATCCAAGGACGGCAAGGTCTTCAAGGTCGACGACCGGCTGTGGATCGCGGGCATCGGCTACACCGCCGCGGACAAGATCCTCGACGAGTTCCAGGCGAAGATGACGGGCTGAGTCCGGGGGCACGGTTCCGGGCAGGGGCGGTCGGCCAAGTCCGGGCGAACCCCCAGGCAGGGGCGGTCGGCCAAGTCCGGGGGCACGGTTCCGGGCAAGGGCGGTCGGCCAAGTCCGGGCGGGTCACGGGCGGGAACGACCGGTCGTGTCCAGTGGCTGGAGACGGGCGGCTGGGGCCTTTCGTTCGGATCGGGCCGGATCAGGGAGCGGGGTCCGGTGTCGTGCATCACAAGGCGGAGGAGGGAGCCGACGTGGAGCGTCGGCGACCGACGACAACGCGGCGAGGTGCGGCACCGGGGCACACGAGACCGGCATGATCCAAACGAGAGGCCCTGGGTGTCCGGTCGTCATGTCCGTGGCCTCCGTGACCGCCACACCAGGTACAGCGCGGAGGCGACGGCCGCCCCCCGCACCACCCACGGCCACATCTCGCCGATCGCGTCGCCCAGCTGCCCGGTTCCGATGGGCTCGCCCCATCGGCCTTCGGTCCGGCCCCACAGCCAGACCAGGGCGCCCGCCGCGACCACGCCCGGCAGTCCCATCGCGGCCCACTTCGCCTCCGCGCGGGACAGCGTGCGCGAGCTGTACGCGAGGAGCCAGCCGCCCGCCAGGGCCAGCCAGGAACCCGTCACCACGCCCGCCACCAGCAGCAGGGCGGCGAGCAGCAGCAGCGGGTGGGAGAAGCCGTGGCCGCCCGCCCCGCGCTCGCGCGGCGCACGACGGCGCAGCCCCGGAAGCCGGCGTCGCCGCGGCGCCTCCTCGGACTCCTCCGGGACGCCGCCCTCGGCCCCTGCCCCGTCCTCGTCCTCGTCCGCCTGCCCGTCCTCCGCCCTGCGCGGGCGCGGCACCGCGTCCCGGGACGGCGGCGGCTGCATCATGTCCGGGATCTCGACGCCGCCGACGAACCCCGGCACATCGACCCCCTCGCCGAACGGCCCCGGCTCGACCCGCCACCAGTCGGCTTCGCTGCCGGACGGTCCCAGCTCGTCCGTACCGGCCATGTGCGGCGGCGACGGCACCCGGCCGCCCCGCGCCTCGGGCACGCCGGGCCCCTCGGGCACGCCGGACCCCTCGGGCGCATCGGATGCGTCCGGCGCTCCGGGGCCGGGCTCCCGCGGCCGCGACGCGCCCTTGCCCGAACCGTCTTTCCGGCCGTCCTTCCGGAGCATCCCCTTGCGCGGACGCGGAATGCTCCGCCCCTCCTCCGGCGCGGGCTCCACCCGCCCCGCGAGCTCCACCGTGCCGTCGCCCGACGCGGCCGCCGCGGCCACCAGTTCGTCCGGTTCGCCGAGCCTCCCGATGATGCGGCGGACCGCCGCGGGGCTGTCCCCGGACTGCTTTCCGCGCTGCCGGTCGATCTCGCCCCGGAGCGTGGAGACCAGCCTCATCCGGGCGGCCGAGGACAGCTGTTGTTGCTGTGCCAGGTCCCCGACCCGGCTCAGATAGTCGTAGACCAGCTGGTCGCTCTCGATCCCCACGCGATCGTTCCCCTCTACCGCCCTGCACCGACGGTAGCGCCCTCGGGCCTGTCCGGAGCGACTACCGTGGGACGGATGGGGATGACCACACCACCGCGGACGCTCGCCGAAGCTCTCCGGGCCCGGGACGACGAGTCGTTGGCCGGGCTGCTGCGCGCCCGCCCCGATCTCCTCAGCCCGGTGCCGGGCGACATCACCCAGCTCGCGACCAGGGCCGGCACCCGCGCCTCCGTCGTACGCGCGCTGGAGCACCTCGACCGGTTCGCGCTGCAGACCGCCGAGGCGCTCGCGGTGGCCGCCGACCCCGCCCCGTACGAGACGCTGCTCGGCCTGCTCACCGGCGACGGCCGGGACGACGGCGAGCACCGCGACGACGCGGGCGCGGCGATCTCCGACGCGCTGCCCGGCGCCCTGGCGACGCTGCGCGAACAGGCCCTCGTCTGGGGCGAGGACGAGCGGCTGCGGCTGGTGCGGACGGCGCGCGAGATCCTCGCGCCGTCCCCGCAGCACGCCTCCCCCACCGGTCTCGGGCCGACCGTCGCCGAGGCGACCTCCGGCATGTCCCCGGGCCGCCTCCAGGAGATCCTGGCCGCGGCCGGGCTGCCCGCCACACACGACCCGGTCTCCGCCGTGACCGCCCTGGCCGCGCTCTTCACCGACCGGGCCAGGATGGGCGAACTGCTGGACTCCGCCCCGGCCGAGGCCCTGTCCGTGCTGGACCGGCTGGTGTGGGGGCCGCCGTACGGGGAGGTGACCCCGAACCCCACCCCGCCGGTGAAGTGGCTGCGCGACCACGGGCTGCTGCTGCCGGTGTCGACCCGCACCGTGGTGCTGCCCCGCGAGGCCGCCCTGCATCTGCGGGCGGGACGCGCCCACCGCGTACCGGAGCCGCGGCCTCCGGCCGTGGAGGCGGTCGCCAACCGCGATCCACAGGCTGTGGACAGCGCGGCGGCGGGTCAGGCGCTGCTGGCCGTGAACACCGTCGAGGAGCTGCTGAAGAGCTGGAACGGCGGCGGGCCCCCGATACTGCGGGCCGGCGGGCTCAGCGTCCGCGAGCTGAAGAGGACCGCCACCGCCCTGGAGGTCCCCGAGCCGGTCGCCGCGTTCTGGGTCGAACTCGCCTTCGCGGCCGGGCTGCTGGCCTCCGACGGCGAGGCCGACGAACGGTACGCGCCGACGCCCGCGTACGACGACTGGGCCGAGCTCCCCGCACAGGAACGCTGGGCGCACCTCGCCACCGCCTGGCTCGCCGCCACCCGCACCTCGGGCCTGGTCGGCGGCCAGGACGCCAAGGGCCGGGCCCTGTCCGCACTGGGCCCCGAGCTCGACCGCTCAGCCGCCCCGGAGGTACGCCACCGGGTCCTCGCCCTGCTCGCCGCCCTGGAGCCCGGCACCGCCCCCGACCCGGAGACCGTCCTCGCCCGGCTGCGCTGGGAGCGCCCTCTGCGCGGCGCGTCCGTCTCCGCCGGGGACACCACCGATCTGCGGTCCCGGATCGCCCTGTGGACGCTCAACGAGTCCGAACTGCTCGGCATCACCGGCCGCGGCGCGCTCGCCACGCACACCCGCGCCCTGCTCGACGCCGGACCGGCCGAGGCCGCCGCGCTGCTCGCGCCGCTCATCCCGGAGCCGCTGGACCACGTCCTGCTCCAGGCCGACCTCACGGCCGTCGCCCCCGGCCCGCTGGAGCGGCCCCTCGCGGACATGCTCTCCGCCCTCGCGGACATCGAGTCCAAGGGCGGCGCGACGGTCTACCGCTTCACCCCCGGCTCGGTGCGCCGCGCCCTGGACGCCGGGCAGTCCGCGGCCGACCTGCACGCCTTCCTCGCCGCGCACAGCCGCACGCCCGTCCCGCAGCCGCTCAGCTACCTCATCGACGATGTCGCCCGCCGCCACGGCCATCTGCGGATCGGCGCCGCCTCCTCGTACGTGCGCTGCGACGACGAGGCGGTGCTGAACGAGATCCTGGCCGACAAGCGTTCGGTCACCCTGCGGCTGCGCCGCCTCGCGCCGACCGCCCTGGCCGCCCAGATCGACCCGGCATCACTGCTCGAAGGGCTGCGCGAGATGGGTTACGCCCCGGCCGCCGAGTCCGCCGAGGGCGACGTACTGATCACCCGCGCGGGCGCCCGCCGCACCCCGCCCCGCACGGCCCCCGTCCCCGTGCCCGAGGGCCCGCCCGTACCGGACACCACCCTGCTCGGCGCGGCGGTACGGGCGATCCGGGCCGGGGACACGGCCGCCACGGTGGTGCGCAAGGACGCCCCGGAGGCCCCCGGCGCCCCTGCGGCCGCGCCCGGCTCGCTGCCCCGTACGACCTCCGCCGAGACCCTCGCCACCGTCCAGGCCGCCGCGATGACCGGCTCGGCGCTCTGGATCGGCTACGTGAACGCGGACGGCGCCGCCAGCCAGCGGGTCATCGCCCCGGTCCGGGTCGAGGGCGGCTTCGTCACGGCGTACGACCACACGGCGGACGAGGTCCGCACGTACCCCCTGCACCGCATCACCGGCGTCGCCGAACTGGCGGACGACCAGACGGCCTGAGGACGGGGCGCGTCCCCGCCCCGTCGGCCACCGCCGGGTCCGGCGATGCGGGCGAATCGGGGGCGGGCCGGGCGGCCGCACGGCACACTCTGACGTGTTCACGACGCTGGAGGGGGATGTCATGCGGCGCACCGAAGCGGCCAGGCAGCTGGGGGGATTCGTCCGTGAGCACCGTACCGACGGGGGCAGACGGCTGCGGCAGGCCGGAATCCTGCTCCTCGTCGGAGCGGCGGGCACGGCTTCCGGGATACCGGTGACCATCGCGTCGATCGGCACCACCGACGGGGCTCCGGAGCTGGCCGGCCTGCTGCTCGGTGTCGGGCTGGTGGGGCTGGGTCTGGGGATCTGGCGGCTGGTCCAGGGCTTCCGTACCCGTGAGCAGTGCTTCGACGTCCACGAACGGGGGCTCACCCACCGCGTGGCGGGCACCGCCACCCTGATCCCGTGGCAGGACATCGCGTCCGTCGGCGCGCACGGCGAGGACGGCCGGCCGCTGGCCGAGGCCCGCGGGATGGGCTTCACCTGCGACATCGTGCTGAGCGATGGACGCAGGATCCGCATCGACACCTTCACCGAGGACGTCCGGCAACTGGCCCTGACCGCCCACGCCGCCGTACACCTGGGCCGGCTCCCCGAGGGACGGGGCCACCGCCGGACGGACTGACCGTCGGACGGGTTCGCCCCGGCGCGACGACCCGGAACGACCACACTCGTGCCCGCGCCCGTGCCCGACAACACACGCGCCACGGCCGCGGCATGCGGCACACTGGACGTTTGGCCGCATCCGTGGCCGCACCCCGCAGAAAGGGCCGACGCGCGTGACCGGACCCCTCATCGTCCAGAGCGACAAGACACTGCTCCTGGAGGTCGACCACGACCAGGCCGATGCCTGCCGTCGTGCCATCGCGCCCTTCGCGGAGCTGGAGCGTGCGCCCGAGCACATCCACACCTACCGGCTGACCCCGCTCGGGCTGTGGAACGCGCGGGCCGCCGGGCATGACGCCGAGCAGGTCGTCGACGCGCTCGTGCAGCACTCGCGCTACCCCGTTCCGCACGCGCTGCTCGTCGACATCGCCGAGACGATGGCCCGGTACGGCCGCCTCACCCTGTCCAAGCATCCGGTCCACGGGCTGGTGCTGACCTCCACCGACCGGCCCGTGCTGGAGGAGATCCTCCGCTCGAAGAAGGTGCAGCCGCTGGTCGGGGCGCGGATCGACCCGGACACCGTGGCTGTGCACCCGTCCGAGCGCGGGCAGATCAAGCAGACGCTGCTGAAGCTGGGCTGGCCTGCCGAGGACCTCGCCGGTTACGTGGACGGCGAGGCGCACCCCATCGAGCTGGCCGAGGACGGCTGGGCGCTGCGGCCGTACCAGAAGCAGGCCGTCGAGGGTTTCTGGCACGGCGGCTCGGGCGTCGTGGTGCTGCCCTGCGGTGCCGGCAAGACGCTGGTCGGGGCCGGTGCGATGGCCGAGGCCAAGGCGACCACGCTGATCCTGGTGACGAACACCGTCTCGGCCCGGCAGTGGAAGCACGAGCTGGTGAAGCGGACCTCGCTGACCGAGGACGAGATCGGCGAGTACAGCGGTACCCGCAAGGAGATCCGGCCCGTCACCATCGCCACGTACCAGGTGCTGACGACCCGTCGCAAGGGCGTCTATCCGCACCTGGAGCTGTTCGACTCGCGGGACTGGGGGCTGGTGATCTACGACGAGGTGCATCTGCTGCCCGCGCCCGTCTTCAAGTTCACCGCCGATCTCCAGGCCCGGCGGCGGCTCGGGCTGACGGCGACCCTGGTGCGTGAGGACGGCCGCGAGTCGGACGTCTTCTCGCTGATCGGGCCCAAGCGGTTCGACGCCCCGTGGAAGGAGATCGAGGCGCAGGGCTACATCGCGCCGGCCGACTGCGTCGAGGTGCGGGTCAATCTGACGGACTCGGAGCGGCTGGCGTACGCGACCGCGGAGGCCGAGGAGAAGTACCGGTTCTGCGCGACGACGGCGACGAAGCGGAAGGTGACGGAGGCGCTGGTGCGCAAGCACCGCGGCGAGCAGACCCTGGTCATCGGGCAGTACATCGACCAGCTCGACGAGCTGGGTGAGCATCTGAACGCCCCGGTGATCAAGGGCGAGACCAGCAACGCCCAGCGCGAGAAGCTCTTCGACGCGTTCCGTGAGGGCGAGCTCAACGTCCTGGTGGTCTCGAAGGTCGCGAACTTCTCGATCGACCTGCCGGAGGCGACCGTCGCCATCCAGGTGTCGGGGACGTTCGGCTCCCGCCAGGAGGAGGCACAGCGGCTGGGCCGGGTGCTGCGGCCGAAGGCGGACGGGCACGAGGCGCGGTTCTACTCGGTGGTCGCACGCGACACGATCGACCAGGACTTCGCGGCGCACCGCCAGCGGTTCCTGGCCGAGCAGGGGTACGCGTACCGGATCGTGGACGCGGACGAGCTGCTGACGGACAACTGAGGCCGGTGGCCGGTGGCCGGTCCGCGTACGCGGACCGGCTGCGTCCTGACCGGGTCAGCCGCCGAGTGTCAGGAGCAGGGCCAGGCCGCCCACCGCCGTCAGCCCCGGCAGCACGGCGATCGCCGCTGCACACATGCGGGCGGCGGTCCAGCGGGGACGCCACGGCAGCACCCAGGCGGTGATCAGGGCGAGGGGCGTGACGAACGGGGTCGCGTACAGCCCGTAGGCCATGAGGCCCAGCGGAACCGTGATGTCCGAGGAGCAGTCGTCCGGGCCGCAGCTGTCGGTGGCCATCGCCGCGAAGCCGATGGCGAACATGCCGAAGCAGGTCAGGAAGAAGGAAAGGACCGTGGCGATCATGGGGGCGGCCCAGGCGTTCGCGCTGCGCGCGGGGACGACAGGACCTGCGGGGCCGACGAGGACGGGACGCATCACATGGACGTGGCTGTTCTCCATGCCGCTACCCAACCGCGGGGCAGGGCCGGGCCGCCTCCGGTCCGATACTCACACCGGGGAGGTTCTGGGTACTCAGTGTGCGCGGCGGCTGCGGACACCCGCCTCCTCCGCGTACTCGCCGAGCACGACGACGCCGAACGCGGCGCGGGCGAAGACCTTGACGGCGCGCACGGCGTCGCCGACGCGGTGGGTGCGGTGGTGACCGGTGGCCGCGGTCGCGCCGTGCGCGGGGCCGGTCCTGCGGGGGTTCAGGAGGACTGTGCTCATGTGTTCCATGGTCCTGCGCCCGGCCGGTACGGGCATCGGCCCGCGGGCTGAATCCTGCGGAAGCCCGGGTAGACCCACGGGCTGAAACCGGCGGTGGTCCGGGTAGGTCTGCGGTCGCATGCCGTCCCCTACGGGATGGACCCGGCGGTAATCCGTTCGCCCCCGGCGGACGCGGCCGATACAATCGCCGGTCTGCCCGCCTCCCGCACCGTGGTACCGGCGGCCCGCCAGGGCCCGCGCCGGCAGCCGGGGGAGCGCCGCCGACCGGACGGAAACCGGCCGACAGCCGTACGCGCACCTGCTGCGCGTACCCGTGATCGATCCCCGAGCGGACCGCATCGCCCCCGAGCACCGACCGGGGCCGGATGCGGTCCGCCGTCCTGCGTTGAACAGCCGGAGGCAACACCGTGCCCGCGCACGAACACGAAAGCGACACCACCACCGATCCACTGGCTCGCGAACGCGCCCATCTCACCGCGTCCCGCGCCGCGCTGCGCGCCATGCGCGAGGACGCCCAGGCCCTGGACATCCGCGACGTCACCGCGAACTGGGTCAACGCGGTCGTCCTTCAGGCCCAGATCGACGAGCGCATCAAGTCGCTCGCCGATCTCGCCCACACTCCGCTCTTCTTCGGCCGCCTGGACTATCTGCACCGGATCGGTGCCGAGCAGGCCGAGGGGGCGGAGGGCGAGCAGTTCTACATCGGGCGCCGCCATGTCCACGATGCCGGCGGCGACCCGATGGTCATCGACTGGCGCGCACCCGTCTCGCAGCCGTTCTACCGGGCGTCCAGGAAGGACCCCCAGGACGTGGGGCAGCGCCGCCGGTTCGGCTACACCGGCGGCGAGCTGACCGCGTACGAGGACGAGCACCTCACCGATCCCACCGAGGCCGCGCAGACCAGCAAGCTCCTCCAGGCGGAGATCGAGCGGCCGCGCGTCGGTCCGATGCGGGACATCGTCGCGACGATCCAGCCGGAGCAGGACGAGATCGTCCGTAGCGAGCTGGGCGGAACGGTGTGCGTGCAGGGTGGGCCCGGCACCGGCAAGACGGCCGTCGGCCTGCACCGGGTGGCGTATCTGCTGTACGCGCACCGCGAGCGGCTGGCCCGTACCGGCACGCTGGTCATCGGGCCGAACCGGTCCTTCCTCCAGTACATCGAGCAGGTGCTGCCGGCCCTCGGCGAGCTGGCGGTGCAGCAGGCGACCGTCGACGACCTGGTCACGGCGGGCGTCGAGGTGCGCGGCACGGACACGGCGGCCGCCGCCGTCGTCAAGGGCGACGCCCGGATGGCCGAAGTTTTGCGGCGGGCGATCCGTTCGCATGTGACGCCCCCGGTGGAGCCGGTCGTGGTGGTGCGCGGTTCGCGGCGCTGGCGGGTGCCCGCGTACGAGCTGGCGGAGATGGTCGACGAGCTGCTGGCCCGCGACATGCGGTACGGGGCCGCCCACGACGCGCTTCCGCAGCGCATCGCGCACGCCGTCCTGGTCCGGATGGAGGAGGCCGGCGAGGCCCCCGACGACCGGGTGCAGAACGCGGTGGCCCGCAACCCCGCCGTGAAGGCCGCCGTGAAGGCGATCTGGCCGGCCGTCGACCCGGCGAAGCTGGTGCTGCGGCTGCTCGTCGACGCGGAGTTCCTGGCCGCTCACGCGGAGGGTCTGCTCACCGAGGACGAGCAGAAGACGATCCTGTGGGAGAAGCCGGCCCGGAGCGTGAAGTCGGCGAAGTGGTCGTCGGCGGACGCGGTGCTCATCGACGAGGCCGGCGATCTGGTGGCGCGTACACATTCGCTCGGTCATGTGGTGCTCGACGAGGCGCAGGACCTGTCCCCCATGCAGTACCGGGCGGTGGGCCGCCGCTGCACGACCGGTTCGGCGACGGTCCTCGGCGACCTGGCGCAGGGCACGACGCCGTGGTCGACGGAGAGCTGGGCGCAGGCGCTGCACCATCTCGGCAAGTCGGACGCGGTGGTGGAGGAGCTGACGGCGGGCTTCCGTGTGCCGCGCGAGGTGATCGCGTACGCCTCCCGGCTGCTCCCGGCGATCTCGCCCGGCCTCGCCCCGGTGGAGTCGGTGCGTGAGTCGCCGGGTTCGCTGGAGGTACGGCGGCTGGCGGGCCCGGCGGAGCTGGACGCGGCGGTGCTCGCGGCGTGCGACGAGTCGTTGACGCGGGAGGGATCGATCGGCCTGATCGCGGCCGACGCCCGGATCCCGGCGCTGGCGGAGGCGCTGGCGGAGGCGGGGCACGCGTACCTCTCCCCCGGCGAGGAGACGACCGCCGAGTCCCGCCTGACCCTGGTCCCCGCGTCGCTGGCGAAGGGCCTGGAGTACGACTACGTGGTACTGGACGAGCCGGCCGCGGTGGTCGACGGCGAACCGGACGAACGCACGGGCCTGCGCCGGTTGTACGTGGCGCTGACGCGTGCGGTGTCGGGTCTGACGGTGGTGCACTCGGCGGAGCTGCCGACCGAGCTGCGCCCGTGAGCCCCTCCGGCAAAGATCCCGGCCCTTCGGGCGTTTGAGGAGCGGGGGTCCGCAGGCAGCGCCCCGGACCCCCGCGCCCGGCTACGCGTCGAGCACCGCCCGCCACTCCCGCACCGCCGCCGCGTCCACCGGCCCCGACCACCCGTGCGGACGCGCCGCGCCGCCGATGTGCACCGCGTCGATGCCCGCGGTCAGCAGCTCCGGCAGGTGTTCGAGCCGCAGCCCGCCGCCCACCAGGATCTGCGGCTCGTACCCGGGCTCGCCCTTGCGCGCCGCCTCCACCAGCAGCGTCGGGATGCCGTCGTCGACGCCCTTCGCCGAACCGGCGGTGAGGTACGTGTCCAGGCCGGGCAGGTCCGCCAGCTGCTTGCGCAGGGCGTCGCGGTCGACGGCCCGGTCGATCGCGCGGTGGAAGGTCCAGCGGCAGCCTTCCAGCTCGGCGACCAGCCGTTCGACGGCGACCAGGTCCGGGTGCCCCTCGGCGTCGAGGAAGCCGAGCACGAATTCCTCGGCGCCCGCCGCGCGCAGCTCGCGCGCCTTCGCCACCAGCACCTCGATGTCGCCGGCCGCGAAGCCGTCGGCCACCCTGAGCATCACCCGCAGCGGAATGTCCACCGCCGCCCGGATCTCCGCGAAGGTCGCACAGGACGGGGTCAGGCCGTCCGCCGCCATGTCGGTGACCAGCTCAAGCCGGTCTGCACCACCCGCCTGGGCAGCGACCGCGTCCTCCGCGTCGAGAGCGATCACCTCCAGGACTGCACGGTTGCTCATGGGATCCCAATCCTCCAGGAAGCATCAATAGGTCTAGTCCAATGGCCAGCCTACGGGTCAGTACACCGAGGATGCAGCCTCATTGCCAGGCGAAGATACGTGAGGTCAGCCGCACATCGCGTGATCGAACGCTCACGATCCGGGCCCGGACGGCATATGCGCTCTTGCGTTTCATAGGGGAGGGGGGTATACCTGAATCAGTAATACATACCCCCCAGGGGTATAAAGCTCCGAACGCCACCGCCAGGGAGGACATCGTGTCCGCGCACACCGCCACAACCGGCACCGGTACCGCCACCGGTCCCGCCGCAGAGGTCGAGCTCGCGATCGGCGGCATGACCTGCGCCTCCTGCGCGGCCCGCATCGAGAAAAAGCTCAACCGGATGGACGGCGTGGAGGCCACCGTCAATTACGCCACCGAGAAGGCCAAGGTCAGCTACCGGGGCGAGGACATCTCCGTACAGGACCTGATCGCCACCGTCGAGAAGACCGGCTACACCGCGCACGAGCCCGCTCCCCCGGTGCGCACCACCGAGGAGGGCGCGGCCGACGCCGCGGAGGCCGACGAGCTGCGGCCCCTGCGGCAGCGGCTGCTGACCGCCGTCGCGCTCGCCGTGCCGGTGATCGCGATGTCGATGATCCCGGCGCTCCAGTTCGACTACTGGCAGTGGCTCTCGCTGACGCTGACGGCACCGGTCGTCACGTACGCCGCCTGGCCGTTCCACAAGGCCGCGTTCACCAACGCCCGGCACGGCGCGGCGACGATGGACACGCTGATCTCGGTCGGCACCACGGCCGCGTTCCTCTGGTCGCTGTGGGCGCTGTTCTTCGGCACGGCGGGCATGGTCGGCATGACGCACCCCTTCGAGCTGACCATCGGCCGGAGCGACGGCGCGGGCAACATCTACCTGGAGGCCGCCGCCGGGGTCACCGCGTTCATCCTGGCCGGCCGCTACTTCGAGGCCCGCTCCAAGCGGAAGGCGGGCGCGGCCCTCAAGGCGCTGCTCGAACTCGGCGCCAAGGAAGTGACCGTGCTGCGCGACGGCCACGAGGTGACCGTGCCGACGGCCGAACTCCAGGTGGGGGACCGGTTCCTGGTCCGTCCCGGCGAGAAGATCGCCACCGACGGCACCGTCGTCGAGGGCGCCTCGGCCGTGGACGCGTCGATGCTGACCGGTGAGTCCGTACCCGTGGAGGTCGGCGTCGGCGACTCCGTCACCGGGGCGACGCTCAACGCGGGCGGCCGGCTCGTCGTCGAGGCCACCCGGATCGGCGCCGACACCCAGCTCGCCAGGATGGCGAAGCTCGTCGAGGACGCCCAGAACGGCAAGGCGGCGGCCCAGCGCCTCGCCGACCGGATCTCCGCCGTCTTCGTACCCGTCGTCATCGCCCTGGCGCTCGGCACGCTCGGCTTCTGGCTCGGCAACGGCGGGGGCCTGACCGCCGCGTTCACCGCGGCCGTGGCCGTACTGATCATCGCCTGCCCCTGCGCCCTGGGCCTGGCCACCCCCACCGCCCTCATGGTCGGCACCGGACGAGGCGCCCAGCTCGGCATCCTCATCAAGGGCCCGGAGGTCCTGGAGACCACCCGCCGCGTCGACACCATCGTCCTCGACAAGACCGGCACCGTCACCACCGGCCGGATGACCCTCCTCGACGTCCACACCGCCGACGGCACCACCGAGACCGACGTACTGCGCCTCGCGGGAGCACTGGAGCACTCCTCGGAGCACCCCATCGCCCAGGCCGTCGCCGCCGGAGCCGCCGAACGCACCGGCGCACCCCTGCCCACCCCCGAGGACTTCGCCAACATCGCCGGCCTCGGCGTCCAGGGCGTCGTCGAGGGCCACGCCGTCCTCGTCGGCCGCGAGCAGCTCCTCGCCGAATGGGAGATCCACCTCCCGGTGGAGCTGGCCCGGCGCAAGGCCGAGGCGGAGGCCGCCGGCCGGACGGCCATCGCGGTCGCCTGGGACGGCGAGGCACGGGCGGTGCTCGAAGTCGCCGACGCGGTGAAGGACACCAGCGCGGAGGCCATCGAGCGGCTGCGGGCCCTGGGGCTCACCCCGATCCTGCTCACCGGCGACAACCGGGCGGTGGCCGAGGCGGTCGCGGCCGAGGTCGGCATCGAGAAGGTGTACGCGGAGGTCATGCCGGAGGACAAGGTCGACGTCGTCAGGCGCCTCCAGGCGGAGGGCCGTTCGGTCGCCATGGTCGGTGACGGCGTCAACGACGCGGCCGCCCTCGCGCAGGCCGATCTCGGCCTGGCGATGGGGACCGGCACGGACGCCGCGATCGAGGCCGGCGACCTGACGCTGGTACGCGGCGACCTGCGGGCCGCGGCGGACGCCATCCGGCTGTCGCGCAAGACCCTCGGCACCATCCGTACGAACCTGTTCTGGGCCTTCGCCTACAACGTGGCCGCCCTGCCGCTCGCCGCGGCCGGACTGCTCAACCCGATGATCGCGGGCGCCGCGATGGCGTTCTCCTCGGTCTTCGTGGTCGGCAACTCGCTGCGGCTGCGGGGGTTCAGGGCAGCGGCATAGGACCACGCACCGGCCCCTCCGACGATTGAGGAACGGGGGGCCGGGAGCGGGGCCCCGGCCCACGCCGCGTCGGCGGTATCCGCCAGGGCGCGAGTTCGCGGGCGGACCGCGCCCGTACCCGACGCGTACGGTCCGCGCTGCCGTCGAGCAGCACGCTTCGTGCACCGGGCACGATCTCCCCCATGGCGGGCAGTTCACCGCGCGCGTGGTGGCGCGACAGCTCGGCGTGGAGCCTCGGAATGCTCTCCGGGGGACGGTTCGACGAGCAGCGTCTCCCGGCCGACGGGCAGCACCAGCACTTCGGCACCGAATCCGTCCCCGCTCACGCGCACACCCCGGCGATCATCCGGCGATGACTGGTGCCGCTCGGCTCAGGGGCAGGAACGGCCGTACGGCGACCGGCCGTTCCGCCGGGCACCCGGCGGGTCGACCGAGTACGCACGGCCGACGGCCGGGGGACCGGGCGAGGCGATCGGCATGGCCGACAGGGCCGACCGCACAGCCATGTCGCGGAGCTTCTGAAGACCGTCCGGTCCCGGGCTAGGGTCGACCCATGACCGACAGCTCGCGTGCGAACGGTGCCCCCGACGGGGCGGACCGTACCGACGACTCCCTCCGCGAGCGCTGGCAGGAGGCGCTCACCCGCGCCCGGGGCGGGGCCGCCGCTCCCGATCCGGCGCCGTACGCCGACAACCTCCTGGCCCGCTGGGCCGAGCCGCAGCGGAAGTACCACACCACCGCGCACCTGGTCGCGGTGCTCGATCGCATCGACACGCTCGCCGGGTACGCGGCCGACCCGGACGCGGTGCGTCTCGCCGCCTGGTTCCACGACGCGGTGTACCGGCCCGACCGGTCCGAGAACGAGGAGCGCAGCGCGGCGCTGGCCGAGCGCGCCCTCCCGGAGGCGGGGGTGCCGGACGAGGTCACGGCCGAGGTGGCCCGTCTCGTGAGGCTCACCATCACCCACGACCCGGCGGCCGGTGACACCGACGGCGAGGTGCTCTGCGACGCGGACCTGGCCATCCTCGCGGCGTCCCCGAGGCAGTACGCGGCCTACGCGGCGCAGGTCCGCGAGGAGTACGGCTTCGTGCCCGACGACGCGTTCCGCGAGGGGCGGGCGACGGTGCTGCGCCAGTTGCTCGGGCTGCCCCGGCTGTTCCGTACGCCGTACGGGGCGGAGCACTGGGAGCCGCGCGCGCGGCAGAACCTGATGACCGAGCTGGAGCTGCTCAGCCACTGAGACGGGCCCGGCGGCGGGGAATGCGCGGGGCCCGATCGCTGTTGCCAGCTGTCATGCCCGACTCTGCCGCTCGCCGCTCTCGCATGCCCCTGGCCGTGTACATCCTGGGTCTCTCGGTCTTCGCCCTGGGAACCAGTGAGTTCATGCTCTCCGGGCTGCTGCCGCCCATCGCGGACGACATGAATGTGTCGATACCCCGTGCCGGTCTTCTCATATCCGCCTTCGCGATCGGCATGGTGATCGGCGCCCCGCTGCTCGCCGTCGCCACGCTCCGGCTGCCCCGCCGCACCACACTGATCGCCCTGATCTCCGTCTTCGGCCTCGGCCAGGTCGCGGGTGCGCTGGCTCCGACGTACGAGGTGCTCTTCGCGTCCCGGGTGGTGAGCGCGTTCGCCTGTGCCGGGTTCTGGGCGGTGGGGGCGGCCGTCGCCATCGCGATGGTGCCGGTGAACTCGCGGGCCCGTGCGATGGCCGTGATGATCGGCGGTCTGTCGATCGCCAATGTGCTGGGCGTGCCGCTGGGCGCTTTCCTCGGTGAGAACTTCGGCTGGCGGTCGGCCTTCTGGGCCGTGGGCGCGGCGTCCGCCGTGGCGCTGGTCGGGGTGACGACGCTGATTCCGCGCATTCCGCTGCCGGAGCAGAAGCCTCGGCTCAAGCAGGAGATGAGCATCTACCGGGACCGGCAGGTGTGGCTGTCGATCGTGATCACGGCGCTCGCCGCGGGCGGGGTGTTCTGCGCGTTCAGCTACCTCGCCCCGCTGCTGACGGATGTCGCCGGGCTGGACTCGGGCTGGGTGCCGACGGTGCTCGCGCTGTTCGGGATCGGGGCGCTGGTCGGTACGACGATCGGCGGCCGGGTCGCGGACGCGCATCTCTTCGGGGTGCTGATGAGCGGTATCGCGGCCTCGACGGTCTTCCTGGCCGCGCTGGCCCTGTTCGCGTCGAACCAGGTCGCGGTGATCGTGTTGTCGTTCCTGCTGGGCCTGTCGGCGTTCTACACGGCCCCGGCGCTGAACGCCCGGATGTTCAATGTCGCGGGCGCCGCCCCGACGCTGGCCGGTGCGACGACCACCGCCGCGTTCAACCTGGGCAACACGGGCGGCCCCTGGCTGGGCGGCACGGTGATCGACGCGGACTTCGGTTTCGCGGCGACCGCGTGGGCCGGGGCGGCGATGACGGTACTGGCGCTGGTGGCGGTGGTGTTCTCGCTGCGGCTCCAGCGCAGCCGGGCCACCTCGTCCCGGCTGGTGGCGGGCGCCCCGGCCGCCGTGGCGCAGGACCCGGTGGAGGCATGCGCTCCCTCGGCGGGCGCCTGAGCGTTCTCAGCCCGGTGCGGGCCGCCCCTTGGGCCGCCGCAGCCCCGCCTCCGTGATCCGGCGGACGAGCTCCTTCGAGCCGATCTGCCGGGCCCCGGCCCGCACCGCGTCCTCGTACCGCGTCTCCGGCAGGTCGTAGTGATCCCGCTCGAACGCGCGCGGCGGGCAGCCGATGGACGCCGCGAAGGCGTGCAGCTCCTCGAAGGAGACATCGCTGACCAGGTGCGACCAGAGCCGCCCGTGCCCCGGCCACTGGGGCGGGTCGATGTAGAGGGTCACCGCCGCAGTATCCCGCTCAGTGAACCGACCGGCGCCACGGCCACCGTGGCCTTGGTGCACACCCAGTGCGGGTCCGGCCCCAGTTCGGGTTCCACGTCGAGGGCGTGCGGGTCGCCCGCGTCACAGACCGGGCAGAGCGGCCACCGCCCGTACCGTTCGAGCAGCGCGTCCTGCACGTCCTGGGCGACCAGGCCCACCACGAACGCGACACCGTCGGGCCACTGCTCGACCCACCAGCGGCGGTGCGTCACCGCGTCCTCGACCAGCGAGACGATTCCGGCCTCGGCGACGTCACCTGCGGCGAGATCTGCCATGACCAGCGCACGGGCCGTGTGCAGCGCCTGTTCCAAGGGGTTCATCTCCATGGGCCCATTGTCACCTGCCCGCGAATCCGCCTCGCGCGCCCGCGATCACCGTTTCCGCGCTGTCGGAGGCGGCGGATCGCGGGCCGGTGAAGAAGGGGACCAAAGGGGGGTTGACGGCCAACCCGGTTGAAAATATCTTTCAAATGTGACCCATGACCTGAAGGAAAGTTTCAACGCCGACTCCCCGCCCGCCCCGGCAGCCCTCGCGGCCAAGGTTCGTACGCTCGCGCCGTCCATGACCCGTTCCATGCAGCGCGTCGCCGAGGCCGTCGCCGGCGATCCGGCCGGCTGCGCGGCTCTCACGGTCACGGGTCTCGCCGAGCTCACCGGCACCAGCGAGGCGACCGTGGTCCGCACGGCCCGCCTGCTCGGCTACCCCGGCTATCGCGATCTGCGCCTGGCCCTCGCCGGGCTCGCCGCGCACCAGCAGTCCGGCCGGGCCCCTTCCGTCACGGCGGACATAGCGGTCGACGACCCGATCGCCGACGTGGTCGCCAAGCTGGCCTACGACGAGCAGCAGACCCTCGCCGACACCGCCGCCGGGCTCGACACCGTCCAGCTCGGTGCCGCCGTCGCCGCCGCCGCCACCGCCCGGCGCATCGACATCTACGGCGTGGGCGCCTCCTCCCTCGTCGGCCAGGACCTCGCGCAGAAGCTGGCCCGGATCGGCCTGATCTCGCACTCCCACACGGACCCGCACCTCGCGGTGACCAACGCCGTGCAGCTCCGCTCCGGCGATGTGGCCATCGCGATCACGCACTCCGGCTCCACGGTCGACGTGATCGAGCCGCTGCGGGTCGCCTTCGACCGCGGCGCGACGACGATCGCGATCACCGGCCGGCCCGACGGCCCGGTCACGCAGTACGCCGACCACGTACTGACCACGTCCACCGCCCGGGAGAGCGAGCTGCGGCCCGCCGCCATGTCGAGCCGTACGAGCCAGCTCCTCGTCGTCGACTGCCTGTTCATAGGCGTCGCGCAGCGTACGTACGAGACGGCCGCACCGGCCCTCGCCGCCTCCTACGAAGCGCTGGCCCACCGCCACACCCCGCGTCCCCGCTGACCGGCCCGCCGATCCGCGAACCCCCCGCACCCGCTGAACCGTACGAGACCGAGAAAGCAGAGCCGCCCTCCATGACCTCCACCACCGACGCCGACCCCACCGCCCCCGACGGCTACGGGGAGCTGCGCGCCCAGCTCGCGACGCTCACCACCGAGGCGTTCCGGCCCGAGCTCGCCGAGATCGACCAGCTCGCCACGATCGAGATCGCCCGCATCATGAACGGCGAGGACCAGTCCGTCCCGGCCGCCGTCGGCGCCCGGCTGCCCGAGATAGCCGCCGCCATCGACGGCACGGCCGAGCGCATGGCCCGCGGCGGCCGGCTGATCTACGCGGGCGCCGGCACCGCCGGCCGGCTCGGCGTGCTCGACGCCAGCGAGTGCCCGCCCACCTTCAACACCGACCCCTCCGAGGTCATCGGCCTGATCGCGGGCGGCCCGACCGCCATGGTCAAGGCCGTCGAAGGCGCCGAGGACAGCAAGGAGCTGGCCGCCGCCGACCTCGACGCCCTGGACCTGACGGCCGACGACACCGTGGTCGGCATCTCCGCCTCCGGCCGCACGCCGTACGCGATCGGGGCCGTCGAGCACGCCCGCGGCAAGGGCGCGCTGACCATCGGCCTGTCCTGCAACGCGGACTCCGCGCTGGGCGCCGCGGCGGAGCACGGCATCGAGGTCGTCGTCGGCCCGGAGCTGCTCACCGGCTCCACCCGGCTGAAGGCGGGCACGGCCCAGAAGCTCGTCCTCAACATGCTCTCGACGATCACGATGATCCGGCTCGGCAAGACGTACGGAAATCTGATGGTCGACGTCCGCGCCTCCAACGAGAAGCTGCGCGCCCGCTCCCGCCGGATCGTCTCGCTCGCCACCGGCGCCTCCGACGAGGAGATCGAGAGCGCGCTCGCCGCGACCGACGGCGAGGTGAAGAACGCCATCCTCACCATCCTCGGCCAGGTCGACGGCCCCACCGCCGCCTCCCTGCTGACCGCGGCCGACGGCCACCTCCGCGCCGCCCTCGCCGCCGCCCCCCGCACCACCTGACCCACCGGCTCCACCTCCGCACCCCCCGCACAGCAAGGCACCACGCACCATGGCAACAGAAGACAAGAACCGCGCCACCGCCGCCGCGATCCTTCCGCTCGTCGGTGGCGCCGCGAACGTCAGCTCCATCGCCCACTGCATGACCCGGCTCCGGCTGGGTCTGCACGACCGCTCGCTCGTCGACGACGAGGCCCTGAAGGCGGTCCCCGCCGTCATGGGGGTGGTCGAGGACGACACCTACCAGATCGTCCTCGGCCCGGGCACCGTCGCCCGGGTCACCCCGGAGTTCGAGCAGCTGGTCGAGGAAGGCAGGGCAGCGGCTCCCGAACCGGGCGAGGCCGCCCCCTCCGTCTCGGCGGAGGAACTGGCCGCCCAGGGTGCCGCGATGAAGGCGGCCCGGAAGGCGAAGAACGCCACCCCGTTCAAGCTCTTCCTGCGCCGGATCGCCAACATCTTCGTCCCGCTGATCCCGGCGCTCATCGGCTGCGGCATCATCGCCGGCCTCAACGGCCTGCTGGTGAACCTGGGCTGGCTGACCTCGGTCACCCCCGCCCTGGCCGCGATGGCGTCCGGCTTCATGGCGCTGATCGCCGTCTTCGTCGGCTACAACACGGCGAAGGAGTTCGGCGGTACGCCCATCCTGGGCGGTGCGGTCGCCGCGATCATCGTCTTCCCGGGCGTCGCCAACATCGAGGCGTTCGGCCAGAAGCTCTCCCCCGGACAGGGCGGCGTGCTCGGTGCGCTCGGTGCGGCGGTGCTCGCGGTGTACGTGGAGAAGTGGTGCCGCCGCTGGGTGCCCGAGGCGCTGGACGTGCTGGTCACCCCGACCCTCACGGTCCTGGTCTCCGGCCTGGTGACGATCTTCGGCCTGATGTACGTGGCCGGCGAGGTCTCCACCGCCATCGGCACGTTCGCCGACTGGCTGCTCTCCAACGGCGGCGCGGGCGCGGGCTTCGTGCTCGGCGGTCTCTTCCTGCCCCTGGTGATGCTGGGCCTGCACCAGGCGCTCATCCCGATCCACACCACCCTGATCGAGCAGCAGGGCTACACCGTGCTGCTCCCGATCCTCGCGATGGCGGGCGCCGGCCAGGTCGGCGCGGCCGCGGCGGTCTACTTCCGCCTCCCGCGCAACGAGTCGATCCGCCGCACCATCAAGTCCGCCCTCCCGGCCGGTCTGCTGGGCGTCGGCGAACCGCTGATCTACGGCGTAAGCCTCCCGCTCGGCCGCCCGTTCATCACGGCGTGCGTGGGCGGCGCGTTCGGCGGCGGCTTCATCGGCCTGTTCAACCAGCTCGGTGACAAGGTCGGCTCCACGGCCATCGGCCCGTCCGGCTGGGCCCTGTTCCCCCTGCTCGACGGCAACCACGGCCTGGGGACCACGGCCGCGATCTACGCCGGCGGCCTGCTGGTCGGCTACTTCGCCGGGTTCCTCGCGACGTACTTCTTCGGCTTCAGCAAGGACCTGCTGGCGGAGTTCAACGTCTCCCAGGAACCCGCCGAGTCCACGGTCACCGCAACGGGCGGCCCGGCGGCCCCGACGCCGAAGGAACCGGCCGGAGTCTGACCCCGGTCCGAGCGGACAGGGACAAGGGCGGCACCCGGCCCGGGTGTCGCCCTTCCTTGTATCCACATATCCATCGCCGAGTCACACCCGGCGCAACGACACCTTCATGGCAGCCTCCCCTCCCTGTTGACCTCCCGGACCCGGGCCCGCAGCACCTCCCCCAGCGGTGCCGGGCGCACCGACTCCGGCGGGCAGTCCCACTCCGCCCCGCCGCCCGGCGCCCGCAGATGGACGTACGGCCCGACGCGCCCCATCACGCGCCCCACCCGCCCGTCCCGGGTGTCCACCGCGAACGAACCCGGCTCCGGCGCGCACGACTCAGGCCCTTCACTTTTCATGACCGGCCAGTCCCTGCGCCTCCAGCACCACGCTCAGCCGCAGCGCCGTGTCGAGATTGCACCGGCCGAGATCCACCAGCGGCGACGCCGGGTCGCTCCCGGCACATGTCACCGGGTCGATCCGCAGCGACGGCAACGTGATCCCGACACCCGAGAACCCCTCCTTCAGCCGCGTCACCGCATCCTCCGCCGCCCGCACTCTGACCTCCGCCGCCCTGTGCCGTTCCTTGATCGTCATGATCCATTCCTTTCCACGCTGAGTAATGACAATGCATACCCAGCGTGTCCAACGCATCGCCGACCTGGAAGAGGCGCAGAACCAACAACCGCACATGTGTCACAGGGAGTTGTCATGCCGGGTCGGAAGTCCGCGTACAGCGGCGGCAGCGACGGCAACTGCCCGGCGGCCGTTCGTCGGGGACCTCAACAGCGCAGAGGGCGTCCGGCAACCGGTGTCGTCACCAGGGTTTGCCGTCGGCCCAGTGCTTCACCCAGGCGGCGAAACCGGTTCCGTCGCCGGAGAAGGGGTAGGCCCCCTCGCCGCTGATCCACCAGATGTGCCCGCGCTGCGGGCCGGTGACGATCAGGTGCCAGTACATGCCGCACCCGTCGGTGCCGAGGACGATCGAACCGTGGTCGAAGACGGAGCCGGGAACGCCTTCGTCCGGGTCCAGGTCCTCGTCCGTGTCCCATATCCACGCCTTCGTGAGGGGGAACGGCAGGGCGAGCCGCCGTTCGGCGCGGCCGTCGCCCCAGTCCCGGGGCAGTTCGGCGAGCGGCAGGAGGCCATACTCCGGCGGGCCCTGCTCGCAGCCGTCGGATATCTCCGCCACACATGTGCGGTACGGCTCCGGCAGCACGATTCCGTGCCGGGCCTCGAAGGCCCGTACCGCTTCCCGGCCGAGTGGGGCGGCCCCGGTCCCGAACGTGCCGCGGAGCAGGGCCAGCTCCGCCGGATCGGCCTGATCGACATTCATGAGGAACAGATACCACCCGGCACCGACAACGCCGGGGTGTACGAGATGCCCGCCGGTTCAGGAGTCCGCCGCGCCGGGCGGGGCCGCCCCCGCTTCGGCGCCCGCCCTGCGGGCCGTGTCGGCGATGCCCTGGAGTGCCGCGATGTGCAGGGCCAGGGCCTGACGCCCGGCAGGAGTGAGCGACAGCCAGGTCCGGGGGCGCTTGCCCACGTAACCCTTGCGTACGGCGAGATATCCGATCGCCTCAAGGGCGGAGGCGATCTTGCTGAGCATCGAGTCGGACACCTGGCAGCTGCTGCGTACGGTGGCGAACTCGGCCTCGTCGCACGCCGAGAGGAAGGCGACGACCGTCAGCCGGGTGGGGTGGTTGATCGCCGCGTCGATCGCGGGCCTGCCCGGCTCGGAGACGGTGGTCATCCGGCCACCTGGAGCTTCTGCCTGATCGACGCGTTCCGTGCGATGAACACCGCCCAGGCGCCCAGTCCCAGGACGGCGAACGCCGCGATCCTGCCGACTGCCTGATCGGCCCCGAACTGCCGGCACAGTCCGTACGTCGCGCCGCCCGCGACGAGAAGGATCAGGAGCGGGAGCCCGGCCCGGCGCAGACGCGCGGACCAGGGCAGCGTCACCATCACTCCCGACCTGCGCCTGACGGCATTGACGAGCGCCACCAGCACGCCCAGGCCCGCGAACGCGACCAGCAGGGACAGGAGCACCGCCCATCCGCCCCGCCCCTGGGCCCAGGCGTCGACGAGGGAGGGAACGATCAGGGCCACGGCCGCCACGGGGCCGTACCAGGTGGGAGTCAGCCCGGCCGTGAGGCGGGCCCGCTCTCTGGACACCTCGATGCCCTGCAGAGCTTCCGCTGCCAAGTCGGCGTTCACCTGCGTTCCTCCCGGAATGCTCATCACTTCACCGCCGCGCCTGCGGCCCGCCCGTTCATCCTGGCACTTACTTTCCTGGAAGGAAAGTATTTTCCTCCTGCCCTTCCACCCGATCGTGTAGACGTTCCAGGCCATATCTGCGGTTCGGGTGAGGAGCGGCCCCGCCGGAAGCAATCATTCGGCGGTGATCTCAACATTCCGGACGGCTCACCGTCCCAAGTCACTGCGCGCGGCCGGGTTCGGCGCGCTCGCCGTACTGACCCTGCTTCCGGCGATCCCGGCCGCCGCCTCCACCGCGAAGGAGGCGTCACCGCGGCCCGCGGCGCAGGCGATGCACCGCCCCGCCACCCGGGCCGAGGCCAGGACCTCCGCGCGCCTCGCCTCGTTGCAGGGCAGGCCGGAGCGGCTGAAGGCGTTCTTCAAGGCCCTGCCCAAGGGGGGTGACCTGCACAACCACCTGTCGGGTGCGGTCACCACCGAGTACCTGATCCAGCTCGCGAGTGAGGCCGGGCTGTGCATCGACGCGACGGACACGGCCGTGGCGCCGCCGTGCGGGCCGGGCACGAGGCCGGCGGCCGACGCGCAGCACGACGCCGCGTTCCGGCAGCGGATCATCCGGGCCTGGTCCATGCAGGACTTCCCGGCCGACCAGTCCGGGCACGACCACTTCTTCGACACGTTCGGCAAGTTCGGCATGGCCACCTGGTACACCCGCGGCAAGATGCTCGCGAACGTGGCCAACACCGTGGTCGAGCAGAACCAGTTCTACCTGGAGACCCTGGTCACCCCCGCTTCGGACGCCAGCAGGGCGCTCGCCGACAAGGTGGGCTACGACGCCGACCTGGCCGCCCTCCACGCCAAGCTCGTGGCCGGCGGTCAGCTCGACCGGGTGGTGGACGAGGCGGTCCAGGAGGCCGACGACACCGACGTGCAGTTCCGCGAGGCCGCGCACTGCGACACGCCCCGCCCCGACCCGGGCTGCAAGCTCCCCGTCAGGTGGATCTCCCAGGTGTCCCGGGGGAGTTCCCCGGTACGGGTGTTCACGCAGATGGCGGTCGGCATGCGACTGGCCGAGCGCGACCCGAGGTTCCTCGCGGTCAACCTCGTACAGCCCGAGGACGGCGAGAGCGCGCTGGCCAACTACAGCCTCCAGATGCGGATGCTGAAGTACCTGCGCGGCCAGTACCCGGACTCCCACCTCACCCTGCACGCCGGTGAGCTGGCCCCCGGCCTGGTCAAGCCCGAGGACCTCACCTTCCACATCCGTGAAGCGGTGCTCGTGGCCGGAGCCGAGCGCATCGGCCACGGTGTGGACCTGGTCCACGAGGACGACTGGCGGCAGCTGGCCCGCACGATGGCGCAGCGCAAGGTGGCCGTCGAGGTGCCGTTCTCCAGCAACAAGCAGATCCTCGGCATCGCGGGCGACGACCACCCGTTCAACGCCTACCGCCGTTACGGCGTCCCGATCGTCCTGGCCACCGACGACCCGGGCGTCTCCCGGATCGACATCAGCCACGAGTACCAGTACGCGGCCAAGACGTACGGCCTCAGCTACGTCGAGCTGAAGGACCTGGCCCGCGCCTCGCTGGAGTACGCCTTCCGCAACGGCCGCAGCCTGTGGGCCACCGGATCCACCCCGTCCGGCTACCGCCTGGTCCCCGCCTGCCAGGGCAACCAGCCGGGCACCGACCGCCCGAGCACCCGCTGCGCCCGCTACCTCGCCGGCAACCCGAAGGCGGCGACCGAGTGGCGCCAGGAGACAGCCTTCGCCACCTTCGAACGCAACAACCGCTGACCGAACACCCGGGCCGGGGACGGGGCTTGAGCCCCGGGCCCGGTACGGGGCCTGAGCCCAGGGCCGGGTGCGGGGCTTGAGCCCAGGGCCGGGTGCGGGACTTGAGGCCCGGGCCCGGTACGGGGCCTGAACCCCATGCCGGGTACGGGACTTGAGGCCCGGGCCCGGTACGGGGCCTGAACCCCATGCCGGGTGCGGGACTTGAGGCCCGGGCCCGGTACGGGGCCTGAACCTCAGGCCGGGTAGGGGACTTGAACCCCGGACCCGGTACGGGACTTGACCCCCAGGCCGGGTACGGGACCTGAACCCCCAGCCCCGTACGGGACTTGACCCCCAGGCCGGGTACGGGACCTGAAACTCGAACCCGGCACGGGACTTGCCCCCCGGGCCCGCCCGGCCACACTCCTCGTGCGGGCGCTACTCGCCGCCGTCGCCCTGCTCCGCCGCCCACAGATGGCCAAGTGTACCGAGCACCAGCCGGCAGACCTCGTCCGGATCGGCCCCGGCCAGGGGCTCCCGGGCGACGACCGTCCGCATCAGGCCGATTCCCAGCAGCCAGGCCATGGCGAGATCCGCGCGCAGCGCGCCGTCCGGGGATCCGGACAGCCCGGCCAGCGCGCTCTGGTACGCCTCGCCCAGCTCCCGCAAGGTTCCGGCCGCCTCGTCGCCCCGCCCGACCGACCGCAGATAGACCTCCAAGGAACGGTCCTCCGGGCCCTCCGCACTCCGGGTCAGCATCGAACGCAGCGCGGTCTCGAACAGCTCCTCCGGCGGCGTCGCCCGCAGCTGCTCCAGGCCGCCGAGCGCGACGACCTCCGTCAGCAGCCCCCGTTTCGAGCCGAAGTACCTGAACAACAGGGCCTGGTTGACCCCGGCCCGCGCGGCGATGTCCCGGACCGTCGCCCCCTCGTAACCCCGCTCCGCGAACAGGTCCCGGGCCGCCTCCAGCAGCCGGCGACGGGTGGCCGCGGCGTCCCTGCGACGCTCTTCGGGCGGCGGGGCGGAAGCGGTCTCCATGGCGGCATTCCTCTCGAACGGCCCGTCAGGATAACGGCCGTAAAGCGTCGTTGACTCCCCACGAGAGCCGCTCCTACCGTTGTAAGCAGCTGCTTACATCCGGGAGGACGCAGTGACGACCGCAGACATCGCACCCCTCGCTTACCCCTTCAACACCCCCGACGGACTCCAGCTCGCCGACGCCTACGAGCGCGTACGCGAACGGCCGGGTCTCTTACGGGTCCAGATGCCGTACGGCGAACCGGCCTGGCTCGTCACCCGCTACGCCGACGCCCGGCTCGTCCTGGGCGACCAGCGATTCAGTCGGGCCGCCGCCGCCTCGCACGACGAGCCCAGGCAGTCCGAGGGCCAGCGTGACGGCGGCATCCTCGGCATGGACCCGCCCGACCACACCCGGCTGCGCTCACTGGTCGCCAAGGCGTTCACCGTCCGCCAGGTCGAGAAGCTGCGCCCCCAGGTCCGGAAACTGACCGCCGGGCTCCTCGACGATCTGGAGGCCGCGGGACCGCCCGCCGACCTGGTCGACCTGTTCGCGCTGCCGCTGCCGGTCGCCGTGATCTGCCGGATGCTGGGCGTACCCACCGAGGACCGGCCGCGCTTCCGGGTGTGGAGCGACGACGCGCTGTCGACCAGCTCCCTCACCGCCGAGGAGTTCGACGCGAGCCGCGAGGAACTGCGCGCCTACATGGCCGGGTTGATCGACCAGCACCGCCGCGCACCGCAGGACGACCTGATGACGGCGCTCATCGAGGCCCGCGACGGCGGCGACCGGCTCTCCGAGCTCGAACTCATCGATCTGTGCGTGGGCATCCTGGTCGCGGGCCACGAGACCACCGCCTCGCAGATCCCCAACTTCGTCCTCACCCTGCTCGACCACCCGGACCAGCTCGCCAGGCTCAGGGCCGAACCCGAACTCGTCCCGAGCGCGGTGGAGGAGCTGCTGCGCTTCGTTCCCCTGGGCAGCGGCGCCGGTCAGCCCCGGTACGCCACCGAGGACATCGAGGTCGGCGGCACCCTCGTCCGGGCCGGCAGCCCGGTCCTGGTCGCCGTCGGCGCCGCCAACCGCGACGCACTGCGGTTCTCGGCCCCCGGCGTGCTCGACATCGCCCGCGAGGGCAACCCACACCTCGGATTCGGCCACGGCGTCCACCACTGCCTGGGTGCCCCGCTGGCCCGGCTGGAGCTCCAGGAGGCGATGGCCGCCCTCATCACCCGCTTCCCGGGCCTGCGACTGGCCGGCGACGTGACCTGGAAGTCCGAGATGCTGGTACGCGGCCCGCGCGTCATGCCGGTGGAGTGGTGACCGCCATGACCTGGAACGTACGCGTCGACCACCAGCTCTGCCAGGGCTCGGGCATGTGCGCCGGGACCGTCCCCGAGGTGTTCACCCTGGACGGCGAGCACGCCCGCGCCCGTTCCGAAGGCATCGAGCCCGACGAACGGGTCCTGGACGCCGCCGACATCTGCCCGGCCCTGGCGATCACCGTCCACGACGGCAACACCGTCATCGCCCCCCGCCGCGACTGACCCCGCCCCGGCCGGCGCGGCTGCTCAGTGGCCGGCCGGTGTGCTGTTGGGTACCCACAACCGGTCGGCGTCGCCGGCGGCGAGTCTGCCCCGGTGGACGTCGGCCTTGTGGGCGATGAGCTTCAGGTTCTCCTGGAGTTCGGCGATCTGGGCGAGGGATGCCGCACCGGCGTCCTCCACCCCGGCAGCCTGCTCAAGGACCCCGAGTCCGCGTGGCGGTACGGCAGTTCCTCCACGCGCAGCTCTGCGGATGGCGTCGGCCGGAAGCCATCGGCCACTGCATGGGCGAGTGCGGTGGGCCCGAGAACCTCGCCGATCGGGAGGATCTTCCCCACCGCCTCCGGGTCCGGAGGCGGTCGCGGCAGGCAGCTCAGCCACGGCCTGACGGATCCGGACAGCGAACGTCTCGCTCGGAGCGGTCACGATGGCCGCTCCCCGGGGTCACGATGCCCGCCCACCCGTGGGCAGATCCTCGAACCGGGAGAGGTGACAACGCCGACCCCGCCCGCCGCTCCGCCCGCCACCCCGAACGAAGCCGCCGACGACGCCGGCTCCTGACGCAAGCCCTGGACGCTGACCGGCAACGAATCGTTGGACATGAACCGACCCTTTCAGGGCAACGGACTCACACGCACTCGAAATCAATGCGGTCGGAGTCGATGCGGCGGGAATCAACGCGGTCGGACCGGCATCAAAGCCCCCCGAGCCGACCGGAACGTCCCGGCACAGTGGCCCGGCCCCTCACCACAAATCAGTCCCGCCGGATCAGCTCGGGGTTCACCCGCCGCCCCACCAACGGCAACGCCCCGACCGCCGCGACCACCACCACGCCCAACGCCGAGAACAGCAGCAACGGAATGCCCTCCCCGTCCCAGAACACCGCACCGCCGCCGGTGATCAGATAGCTGGACTCGGTGAGCTTCCCGGTCACCAGCGCCAGCAACAGCCCCACCGCCAGCGGCAGCACCACCTGGGCGCACTGCACCGCGCGCAGCGTCCGGGGACGGGCGCCGAGCAGGGTGAGCGCGGTGACCTGGGCTCTGCGTTCGACGGCCCGGTCGGTCACGGACACCAGGTAGGCGGCGACGCCGATCACCAGCCCCAGCACCATCCCGGCTCCGAGCAACGCCTTGACGACCGCGATCTGCTGCATGCCCTCGACGTTCGTACCCACCAGATCGACGGCGGCGGTGGGCGCGATCCCCCCGATGCCGTCGAGCACCTCACGCACGACCGCCGGATCCGGACTGCTTGTCAGGACCAGTGTCGCCCCCGCCGGCCGAGCTCCAGCAGGAATCGTGGAGGGCGGAAGCAGAAGTCCCGCATTCACGGCGGAGAGGCTGTGAGTGTCGACGTGGACCGTTCGATCGGGAACCTCGATGTCAAGCATCCGGCTTCGTGCCCCCTCCCGCAGCTCGAACGGAAAGGTCGTACCCGGCTTGTCCAGGTCGAGCGGGAGGCCGTTCCGAACAAGCCTCAGAATCTTTCCGTCGACACACCCCTCCATACGCCGCACCAACTCGGACAGTTGCGCACACGTGGCGATCAACGCGTAGGAGGATTCAGTCCACTCGTCCGAGTTCGGATCCACCCAGGAGAGCAACTCCACGGCGGACCCCTTGGCACCGCGAAGCTCCGCAAGGGCCTGGCTCCGACCCGCATCCGCCCCGTCGAGCGGAACGCGATAGTCCTGCTGCACGGTGTTCGGGCGGGACACCTGGTTCAACTCGACCAGTACTCCCTGGGCGAGAGAGGTGGCGAACACCAGAAGCACCAGCCCGGACGCGACTCTCAGCGCGCTGCCCGGCTCCACCTCGTTCCGCCGCATCGCAAGCCCGAGCGGCAGAGAACCGGTGGATCCCGCCATCCGCCGTGACAGCCGATGGCTGAGTACCGGAAGCGTCAGAACGAGCCCACTGCCGACCAGGACCACAGCGGCAGGCACCAGCAGCGAGGACACCGCCGTGTCGCGCGGCGGCCGGTCCAGCACACCGAGCACGCAGTATCCGGCCACGATCCCCATGCCTGCGATCAGCAGCAGCGCGCCCCAGGCTCGTGGGGGTCTTGTCACCGCGCTGCGCCTGGTCGCCAACGGGTTCGCCGCGGCTTTCCCCGCCCCGCCCCTTCCCACGAACCACGCGAGCAGTGGGCAACCGATGAGGCACACGGCCATGGTGGTGGCCGTGAGGGCACCGTCGTCCACGTACCACTTCAGACCGGGCAGCCCGACACGGGCGACGAACTGGTTCACGGCCCAGTACTCGGCGAGCCCGAGCACCGCCCCGAGTAAGGCGGCAGCCACCGTCTCGGCGGCGTTCACCCGCTGAACGCCCTTGATGCTCAGACCGAGCAATCGCAGCGCCGCGAGACGACGGATTCTGGTGGCCGCGGAGAGCCGGGCGCACACGGAGAGGAAGACGGCCAGGGGTATCAGCACCACACCGGCCAGGGCGAAGCGGAGAATGTCGAGAGTCGACGGCTCGACGGCCGGGCTGCTGACGTATCTCGCCCCGAACCCGGCTACGCTCGTGCCCTCGGGAAGCTGATCGCGGCGCATCCCGATGTACGCGAAGAGTTCGTTCGGATGCCCGAGGCCCTCCGGGCCGATCAGACCGCGCACCTTTCCCGGCAGCAGACCGCTCAGCCCCGGCTCCCGGTCCATGGCCTCCTGCAGTCGCGGTGAAACGAACACAACACCGGGATCAGGGACTTCGGGAATGCCGGGTGGCGGCTCGGGGGCGTGCTCGCCGCGCGCCAGAAAGACCCGGCCAAGTGGCTGTGAGCCGTACGCATCATTCTGGGTGAGCTCCAGCGTCGCGCCCGCCGACTCCTTGCCCACCTGGGGTTCCCGGGCCATGGTCCGGGCGTCCCGAGCATCGAGAATGGACGGGATGGTGAGAACTGCCGCAAGGCAGCACACCCCGATCGATCCGCCCAGCACCATCAGGAAGAAGCGCGCGCGATTGCCACGCCCCGAACCCAGCAACAGCCGTAATCCCAGGAGGAGTTCCCTCATACCTCCACCTGCTCCGCGGTGAGTGTGCCGTCCACCATCGTGTACCGGCTGTCGGCCCGCTCCGCCACCGCCGGGTCGTGGGTGACGAGCACCACTGCCGTCCCCTGCGATCGGGCGAGCTCCAGGAACTCCTCCAGCACTGCCGTGGCGTTCGAGCTGTCCAGGGAGCCGGTCGGTTCATCCGCGAACACCACGGCGGGTCGGTGCACCAGCGCTCGCGCGACAGCCACCCGCTGGTTCTGACCGCCGGAAATCTGTGAGGGTCTCTTCTGCCTCAAGTCACCCAGTCCCAGCCGCCCGAGCACCTCGCCGGCCGCCTCGTTCGCCTGCGCCTTGCGTTGCCCCGCGAGACGCAGTGGCAGCGCGGTGTTCTCCTCGACCGTGAGCTCGGGCAGCAACTCGCCGTACTGGAAGACGAACCCGAACCGATCGCGCCGCAAGGCGCTCAGCTCCTCGTCCCCCAACTCACCCAGGGAACGTCCCTCGAAACGGATGTCTCCGCGTGTGACCGGCAAGACCCCCGCAAGGCAGTACAGCAAGGACGACTTTCCCGATCCGCTCTGCCCGGTGATCGCCACGACCTCGCCTCGGCCGACTCTCATGCGCGCGCCGCTGACAGCAAGCGTGCTGCCGTACGAGAGGTCCACCTCCCGGGCCGATACAACTTCTGAATCACTTGCCTGCTTCATCCGAACCCCCTCGAAGGAGTGGGCCCGGGCGCCGCCGCCCGGGCCCGGGCGGCGGCTACTTCTTGGTCTTGTAGTGCTTCGTCAGTGAACAATTGTCCGGGCGCAACGAACCACGGTCACGGCATGCGCGAATGTATGCCTCGGTCGTGTGCCTGGCCGCGCCGTCATAGACGGTCTTGTGCAGATGGACCTTCGCCTTCTGCTTTCCGTTGAACCGGTTCCAGGCGTAGCCCTGGACACGCACCTGCATGTAGACGTTGTGGCCGTCCTTGCGATCAGTGTCCTCAAGGTCGCCCCTCCATTCGAAGCCGCCGTGATTCGTTCCCGCAGGGTTGAAGAAGTACTGACCTTGGCGAAACGCGACGCCATCGCTGTCCAGCAGGGGAAGGCCATGCCATCCCACAGCCATCGCGGCCCCAGCCCCGCCGAAGAACAGCCCTGCCGCCAGCACTGCGCTCGTCGCCGATTTCCTCATCTGTGTCTCCCGTTCGACTTCCCCCGCCACCTGACGGCAGCAATTGATTACGGATAGTAGTCAAGGCGATACCGCCGAAACCATTACTCTCCGTGACGTTCACCGCATCGAGTGGTTCCGAAGCGTGGTCGGAACCGCGCCCCCTCAGAAATGTGACCGGGCCCGGAGCTCAAGCCCCGGGCCCGGTCACGCAACGCGAGGCGGACTAGCCGACCCGCACCAGGACCCACTCGCGCCCGCCCTGGCCGCCCAGCCTCGCGCGGTCGTCCTGCGCGGTGAGCGTGCCCAGGTTCGCGGCGCCGTCGAGGCTCAGGGCGACGCCCTCGCCGCTGGACGGGCCGTGGATCAGCCACTGGTCCGGAGAGGCGTTGCACTCGCTCTCGGTCACGGCGGGCGGGTAGATCTTCAGCGGCGACAGGGCCAGACAGCGGCTTCCGTCATTCCCCTCGCGGAACTGCACCGCACCGTTCGGAAGATTGATCGCGCGCCAGGCGGAAGAGCGGCCGCACTCGCCGAGCTCTCCGCCGAACACACCTCCACCGGCGTTCAAGCACTGGCTGCTTTCGGCGTTCTGGATCAGGTAGTAGCCGTTGTCGACGGCTTGGGCGGGGGTGGAGAGCGCCACGACCGCGACGGCGGACGCGGCCAGCGGCAGGATGGATCGGATACGCACGGGACTCCTCGTGACGAGTAGAGAGGGTGGGGGGAAGCGCGGGCCGATCGGCCCGACACCCGAGATCACAGGGCCCGCCGCCCCTTTCCCGTTCTCCGCACCGCGCCCCCGCCGGTCCACTCCGCCAGCAGCGGCGCGTTCGGAGCGCACCCGGCGCATTCGGATCACTGCGCACACCCGCTCCCACCTGGGAAGTTCCACCCGGAGCCCAAGCTGCGAAGTCCGAGCGCTCTTTCCGAGGAATGGGAGGCGCGCCGTACCGCACCCACGCTCACACCGCCGGCGGCGGACCGCACGGCGCTGGAGCCGCAGGTCGGCGAGTGATTCGAGCGCGGCGCCACGGAGGCGGAGCTGCCGCACGCCCTCACCGACGGGCTCCCCACGCCCGTCCATCACGCGGCGCCCCCGGTCCGCAGGCGGCTCACCGACAAGATGCCACCCGAACGAGTCACTCCGAAGCAACGGCGAACGGTGTTGCGCGCCCTCGAATGCAGCGAATGCCGCTCGCCGGGCAGTGCGGGGGCCCTGACCGGAGGCCGGTGCGGGCCATGCCGAGGCGAAGCGGTCGCCACAGCCACCGGGCCCAGCCGGGCCGTTTCGGCAGAAGGTGCGCGAAATCGGTTGAACGGCGTAATGGCCGGGCCGGCTCGCCGGTCCGCGAGACCGCGCCAAGTGTCCGGAACCGGCTCCCACCTGGGGGTGGTTTGATCTGCATTCTCCAGCGATCGACTACTGCGCGTGTTCCTCTTGGCACCGGCTGTTACGAACCACCCAAAGGGGAACGAACCATGTCCGAACCCACCCACGAGCAGATCGTCTCCGGGCTCCACGACCGGCCTCCCATCGCGCTCGCACCCGGCCCCCGTCTGGACGCCGAGAGGCCCGGCTCCCTCCCCCTGTCGCCCAGCGAGGTGTGGGAGCTGCCGGGAGGTACCGCCTGGGTCTACTACGGGGAGGGGAACACCGGTCTCATCCGGCCGGTCATCTTCGCCGACGGTTTCAACACGGGGCCGAGCGAGCTGGAGTTCTCCTGGCAGATCATGGAGTTCGGCGACTACGCGCTCATCAGCGAGCTGCGCCGCCGTGGCCACGATGTCGTCCTGCTGGGGTTCGACGAGCGCAGTGCGTCGATTCTGGACAACTCCCGTACGGCGCAGGCCGCGATCATGCGGGCCATCGCGGAACGACAGGGCGACACACCGCTGGCGGTCGGCGGGTTCAGCATGGGCGGGCTCGTCACCCGGCACGCGCTGGCCAGGATGGAGACCGAGAGCATCGACCACCAGACCGCTCTGTACTTCTCCTACGACAGCCCGCACCGCGGCGCCTGGATCCCGATCGCGCTCCAGGCGTTCGCGCACTACATCAAGGATCTCGACAGCCGGTTCTCGGACCAGATCAACAGCCCGGCCGCCCGCCAGCTGCTGTGGCGCCACATCGAGAAGTGGGACAGCACCCCGGACCAGAGCGACGAGCGCGGCGCGTTCCTGGCGGAGATGCAGGCGGTCGGCGAATGGCCGCGCCGGCCCCTGCTGATCGGTGTCGCCAACGGCCGGGGCGACGGCGAGGGCACCGACGTACGGGCGGGCGAACTGGCGCTGGAGGGCAAGGGCCTGTCGGTCCTGGGCACCAAGCTCTACACCCAGGCGCCGGGCCCCGACGAGCTGGTCGCGAAGCTGCGGGTGGTGACGCTGAAGACCAACGAGGTCCGTACGAACGGGCTCCCGTCGATCGACGGCGCGCCCGGCGGCTCGCTGGAAGGCTTCGGCATCCTCGCCGACGGGCTCAACGCCCTCAACGCGATCCTCGGCTTCAAGACCGATGTGCGCATCCGGTCACACTGCTTCGTGCCGTCCGTCAGCGCGGTCGACGTCGGCGATCCGGACACGGACGAGGAGCTGTACAAGAACGTCTCGGAGCTTCCGGAAGACACCGGCGGACTGGACGAGTTCAAGCTCGCCTCCCGGAACGAGGGTCACACCCTGGTGACCGAGGAACTCTGCACCTGGCTGCTCGACCGCCTGCCGTAGCCCGGGGGCCGTCCGCGGTGACCGAGGCCCCGTCTCATACCGGGGAGCCAGGCGGCCATGACGGAATGGGGACTGCGGTATCACGCGCTCACGATGCTCCGGCGGGCATCGTGAGCGCGTCCACCGCAGACCTACGGGGAGCCCCATGTGACAGCCGTACCGCACCATCCCGGTCGCGACTCCAGCCGTGGCCACAGCCGTCGTCAGGTGCTCGTCACCGGGCTGGCGGCTTCGGCGTTACTGGCCACGAGCGCCCTGCCGTCACCCGCCGCGGCAGCGGTCGGCCCGGCCCGCCGCACCTCGCTCCCGAAGGCCGTGCTGCCGCGCCCCACCGGCCCGTTCGCCGTCGGCACCGTCGCGCTCCACCTCGTCGACCGCTCGCGGACCGAACCCTGGGTGCCGGGCACCTCCGCCCACCGGGAGCTGATGGTCAGCCTCTGGTACCCGGCCCGGCCGGGCGGGGCGGCGCGTCCCGTGCCGCAGATGACGGCGGGCGCCGCGGCCCACTTCGGCGGCGCGGAGGGGGCCGCCGCCATGAACCTGAGGATGGCGCCCGGAAGCGTCGACTGGGGCGCGACGCTCACCCACGCGCACCGGGACGCCCCTGTCGACCGCCGGGCCGGGCGGCTCCCCGTGGTGTTGTACTCCCCCGGGCTCGGCGATCCCCGCACCTGGAGCACCGCGCTGGTGGAGGACCTGGCGAGCCGGGGGTACGCCGTCGTCACGATCGACCACACCCATGAGGCGACCGAGGTCGAGTTCCCGGACGGCCGGCTGGCCACCATGCGGATCTTCGACGGGGCGCCGCCGACCGATCCGGAGGCGGTCAGCGTCCTGCTGAAGAAGGTCGTGGCGGTCCGGGTCGCCGACAGCCGGTTCGTGCTCGACGAGCTGGCGCGGCTGGACCGGACCCGGTTCGGCGGCACGCTCGATCTGCGCCGGGCCGGCATGTTCGGCCAGTCCGCGGGCGGGTTCACCGCCGCCCAGGCGATGCACGACGACCGGCGCTTCCTGGCGGGCATCAACATGGACGGCGAGATGGACTACGTCGGCGGCCGGGAGCCGGACGGAACCCACCTGAGCAGCGTGGCCCTGGACGGGCTCGACCGGCCGTTGCTGCTGATGGGGACCGGGAGCGAGGGCTCGGGCGACTACCGGCGGCAGCCGTCCTGGGCGGCGTTCCGGGCGAACACCCGCGGCTGGAACGCCGATGTGACGCTGACCGGGTCGCGGCACGCCTCGTACACGGACGCCGAGGTGCTGCTGCCTCAGCTGGCCCGGCGGGGCGCGGTGCCGGAGGGCGGGCTCGCCGGGGCGGTCGGGACGGTTCCCCCTGGCCGCGCACTGGCCGCGAACCGGGCGTACGTGGCGTCGTTCTTCGACCGGTGGCTGCGCGGGCGCGACGACCGGCTGCTCGACGGGCCCTCGGAACGCTTCCCGGAGATGGTGTTCGCCCGGTAGCGCCAGGGGCGGGAGACGCACGTGGGCCCCGGGACCGAAATGGTCCCGGGGCCCACGCGGCAGAGCTGGGAAGCTGTGCCGAACTGCCGATCCGTCAGGATCAGAAGTCCATGTCACCGCCCGGCATGCCGCCCGGAGCGGCCGCGGCGGCCTTCTCCGGCTTGTCGGCGATGACGGCCTCGGTGGTGAGGAACAGCGCGGCGATGGACGCGGCGTTCTGCAGGGCGGAACGCGTGACCTTCGCCGGGTCGAGGATGCCCTCGGCGATCATGTCGACGTACTCGCCGGTCGCGGCGTTCAGACCGTGGCCGACGGCCAGGTTGCGCACCTTCTCGACGACGACGCCGCCCTCAAGACCACCGTTGACGGCGATCTGCTTGAGCGGGGCCTCCAGCGCCAGCTTGACGGCGTTGGCGCCGGTCGCCTCGTCACCCGAGAGCTCCAGCTTCTCGAAGACGGCCGAGGCCTGGAGCAGAGCCACGCCACCACCGGCGACGATGCCCTCCTCGACGGCGGCCTTGGCGTTGCGCACCGCGTCCTCGATGCGGTGCTTGCGCTCCTTGAGCTCGACCTCGGTCGCGGCACCGGCCTTGATGACGGCCACGCCGCCGGCCAGCTTCGCGAGGCGCTCCTGGAGCTTCTCGCGGTCGTAGTCCGAGTCGGAGTTCTCGATCTCGGCGCGGATCTGGTTGACCCGGCCCTGGACCTGGTCGCTGTCACCGGCGCCGTCGACGATGGTCGTCTCGTCCTTGGTGATGACGACCTTGCGGGCGCGGCCGAGCAGGTCGAGACCGGCGTTCTCCAGCTTGAGGCCGACCTCCTCGGAGATGACGGTGCCACCGGTGAGGATGGCGATGTCGCCGAGCATGGCCTTGCGGCGGTCACCGAAGCCCGGGGCCTTGACGGCGACGGACTTGAAGGTGCCACGGATCTTGTTGACGACCAGGGTCGACAGGGCCTCGCCCTCGACGTCCTCGGCGATGATCAGCAGCGGCTTGCCGGACTGCATGACCTTCTCCAGCAGCGGAAGGAGGTCCTTCACGTTGCTGATCTTCGAGTTGACGATCAGGATGTACGGGTCGTCCAGGGACGACTCCATGCGCTCCATGTCGGTGGCGAAGTACGCCGAGATGTAGCCCTTGTCGAAGCGCATACCCTCGGTGAGCTCCAGCTCCAGACCGAAGGTCTGGGACTCCTCGACGGTGATGACGCCTTCCTTGCCGACCTTGTCCATGGCCTCGGCGATGAGCTCGCCGATCTGGGTGTCGGCGGCGGAGATGGAGGCCGTCGAAGCGATCTGCTCCTTGGTCTCCACGTCCTTGGCCTGCTCCAGGAGGGCGGCGGAGACGGCCTCGACGGCCTTCTCGATACCCCGCTTGAGGGCCATCGGGTTGGCACCCGCGGCAACGTTGCGCAGACCCTCGCGGACGAGAGCCTGGGCGAGAACGGTGGCGGTGGTCGTACCGTCGCCGGCGACGTCGTCCGTCTTCTTGGCGACCTCCTTGACCAGCTCCGCACCGATCTTCTCGTACGGGTCCTCCAGCTCGATCTCCTTGGCGATGGAAACACCATCGTTGGTGATCGTGGGGGCGCCCCACTTCTTCTCAAGGACGACGTTGCGACCCTTGGGGCCAAGGGTGACCTTGACGGCGTCGGCGAGCTGGTTCATGCCGCGCTCGAGACCGCGCCGGGCCTCCTCGTCGAACGCGATGATCTTGGCCATGTGAAGTGGTCCTCCCGGACAGGGGTGGATTTCTCCGGACCGAGTGGCGCCCGCGACGGACGGCCTGCGTGACCGGTGGTTCCTTGCCCCACCGACCTGCGGGCCTCACCGGCCCGGTCCAAGTTCTGTCACTCTCACCTGGAGAGTGCTAACGCCAATGATTAGCACTCGACCCCCGAGAGTGCAAGCGTCCCCCTCCGGATGTGGACAACCACGGAGGGCCGATGCGGACAACCGTGGAGGGCTGTGGACAACGCCCGGCGGCGTGCCGGGACGCACTGAGGGCCCGTACCCCCGGGGTACGGGCCCTCAGTGCGTGAGTGGTGTCGTTGGCCGACCGCGCCGAACTCAGCCGACGGCGAGCTTGACCATGTCTGCCTGCGGCCCCTTCTGGCCCTGCGAGATCTCGAATTCAACTCGCTGACCCTCTTCGAGGGTGCGGTACCCGTCCATCTGGATCGCGCTGTAGTGGACGAAAACATCCGCACCACCGTCGACCGCGATGAAGCCGTACCCCTTCTCCGCGTTGAACCACTTGACGGTGCCCTGAGCCATGCCTAACTCCCCTATTACTGGCCCTTGCGCAGGACCGCACTTCGCGGACCCGGGTCAGAACTCACCCTCCGACAGGAGAGGGTGTGTGCGCCGGAACGCGTCGACCGCGGCTGAATGTATCTGCCCAACTGCCCTCTGCAACAGGTCAATCGGACGAGAATTCTCGGCCGCGCCGAACGCCCGAATATGTGGAATTCATGAGATTCCTGGGCAAGTCGGGCCAGGCAAAGGCGACTTATGCCGCAAGCACAACGCACACTTTGGCTGCATCTTGTCGCGACCAGGCGCATTCTCATATGCGGGCGGCGCGGGGCAGCTGGGGGGACTTCCCACACTGTACCCCGCTCAACCATGCAGAATTGCCCCCTCCGCTTCAAACGCGGAGGGGGCAATTCGATAACGCGATGCGGCCGGACGGGGCGTCAGCAGCCGCCCGCCACCGCCGGGATGATCGAGATGCCGGCGCCGTCGGGCGTCGCGGTCTCCAGGCCGCCCTCGAAGCGCACGTCGTCGTCGTTGACGTACACGTTCACGAAGCGGCGCAGCTTGCCCTGGTCGTCCAGGACGCGGGCGGCGATGCCCGGGTGGTTCAGCTCCAGGGACTCGATGACCTGGGAGAGGGTCGAGCCCTCGGCCGGGACCTCGGCCCGGCCGCCCGTGTAGGTGCGGAGGATGGTGGGGATGCGGACCTTGACGCTCATGGTGGGTGCCCTTCCTGGAGTCTCGGGTGGTCAGCTGGTGGCGAGGCCGGCGGCGCGGAACGCGTCCAGGCTGGGGCGGATCGTCGCGGTCGCCTGAGAGGTGTCGGCCACCGCGTCGAGGGTCTTGAGGCCGTCACCCGTGTTGAGTACGACGGTGGTCAGCGACGGGTCGATCAGGCCGGCCTCGATGAGCTTCTTCGTCACGCCGACCGTCACACCGCCCGCCGTCTCCGCGAAGATGCCCTCGGTGCGCGCCAGCAGCTTGATCGCGTCGACGACCTGCTCGTCGTCGACGTCCTCGACCGCACCGCCGGTGCGGCGGGCGATGTCCAGGACGTACGGGCCGTCGGCCGGGTTGCCGATCGCGAGGGACTTGGCGATCGTGTTCGGCTTCTGCGGCCGGACGATGTCGTGGCCGCCCTTGTACGCGACCGAGACCGGTGAGCAGCCCTCGGCCTGGGCGCCGAAGAGCTTGTACGGCTTGTCCTCGACCAGGCCGAGCTTGATCAGCTCCTGGAGCCCCTTGTCGATCTTGGTGAACTGCGAGCCGGACGCGATCGGGATGACCAGCTGGTCCGGGAGCCGCCAGCCGAGCTGCTCGCAGATCTCGTACGCCAGGGTCTTGGAGCCCTCGCCGTAGTAGGGACGCAGGTTGACGTTGACGAAGCCCCAGCCCTCGCCGAGCGGGTCGCCGATGAGCTCGGAGCAGAAGCGGTTGACGTCGTCGTAGTTGCCCTCGATGCCGACCAGTTCACCGCCGTACACCGCGGCCATGACGACCTTGCCCTGCTCCAGGTCGTGCGGGATGAACACGCAGGAGCGGAAGCCGGCACGGGCGGCGGCGGCGCCGACGGCACCGGCGAGGTTGCCGGTGGAGGAGCAGGAGAGGGTGGTGAAGCCGAAGGCGCGGGCGGCCTCGATGGCCTGGGCGACGACCCGGTCCTTGAAGGAGTGCGTGGGGTTGCCGGAGTCGTCCTTGACGAACAGCTTGCCCTGCTCGACGCCGAGTTCGCGGGCGAGGTTGTCGGCCTGGACGAGCTTGGTCCAGCCGGGGTTCAGGTTGGGCTTCTCGGCGACATCGGCGGGGACCGGCAGCAGCGGCGCGTAGCGCCAGATGTTGGCCGGGCCGGCCTCGATGCGCTTCTTCAGCTCTTCGGGCGAGCCGCTCGGCAGGTCGTACGCGACTTCGAGCGGCCCGAAACAGGACGCGCAGGCGAAAATGGGGCCGAGTTCGAATCGCTCGCCGCACTCGCGGCAGGAAAGGCCCGAGGCGGGGCCGAGGTCGACGGATCGGACATCGGCGGAAGAATTGGTGCTTACTGCAACGGTCTGCGCAGCCATGGTGGCGAGGCCCTTTCTCCTCATCTTCCTCGCGGCGCGTTTCGCCACGAGACGGAATTGGCACCTTCCCCACCTGACCTCGCGGTCGGCGGGAGGGTTGCCGGGACTTCAACGGGCCGTTCCCTCAGTCCCTCTGGATGAGCGCTGTGGCACCGGATCTTCGATCCGGGCATTTATCGGCGGACGGACCCCGGCATGCGATGGTCGTCCGCGTTGTTCAAGACTGTAACCGAAGCACCGGACTGTTGAGATAGTCGTCCGAACCGCGAGATGGATCACATACAGGGAGTATCGACCGTGCTGGAAGAGGTCGAATGCTGGCTGGCCAGGCGTTCCTGGTCGGCCGCCGACCGTCCGATGGACCGCCTGCTGGCCGCCAGGGCCGCGGAGGCGGGCCGCGGGAGCGTCAGTGTCGTACTGCCCGCGCTGAACGAGGAGGCGACGGTCGGCGAGATCGTCGCGACGATCCGGCGCGAGCTGATGGAGAAGGTCCGCCTGGTCGACGAACTCGTGGTGATCGATTCCGGTTCCACCGACGCCACCGCGGAGGTGGCCCGGGAGGCCGGCGCCCGGGTGGTGCACCGCGACGCGATACTCCCCCGGATACGGGCCGTACCCGGCAAGGGCGAGGTGCTGTGGCGTTCGCTCCTGGTCACCGGGGGCGACATCGTCTGCTTCGTCGACGCCGATCTGAAGGACTTCTCGGCGGACTTCGTCTCCGGCATCGTCGGCCCGCTGCTGACCGACCCGGACGTGCAGTTCGTGAAGGCGATGTACGACCGCCCCTTCGGTGACGCGGCGGGGCAGGGCGGCCGGGTGACCGAACTCGTGGCCCGTCCGCTGCTCAATCTGCACTGGCCGCAGCTGGCCGGTTTCGTCCAGCCGCTGGGCGGCGAGTACGCCGTGCGCCGCTCGCTGCTCGAACGGCTGCCCTTCCCCGTCGGGTACGGCGTGGAGCTGGGCCTGCTGGTCGACGCGCTGCACACGGTGGGGCTGGACGCGCTGGCCCAGGTCGACGTGGGGGTGCGCAAGCACCGGCACCAGGACGGGCAGGCGCTCGGCCGGATGGCGGCGGCGATCTACCGCACCGCCCAGCTGCGGCTCTCCCGCGGCCACCTGATCCGCCCGGTCCTCACCCAGTTCGAACGCGGCGAGAACGGCTTCGTACCGCGCACCCATGCCGTGGACACCGAGGAGCGTCCCCCGATGTGCGAGATCGAGGAGTACGTTTCGCGCCGCGCGGCCTGACGTGGCCTGACTTCGCACGTTTGGGCGGTTCGTGATCGGGCTAGATTCCGCAACATGGTCTCCGAGCACGATGCCCAGCCCGCTGCCCGGTCCGGCGTCCGGTCCGGTGCCCAGGTCCTCGTCGCGTCCAACCGCGGCCCGGTCTCGTACACCCTGACAGAGGACGGCTCGCTCGACGCGAGACGGGGCGGCGGCGGTCTCGTCTCCGGGCTGAGCGCCGTCGACGACAAGCTGTGGGTGTGCGCCGCGCTCGGTGCCGGGGACCGGGAGGCGGTCCGGCGCGGGGTCGCCGAGCAGGGCGTACGGATGCTCGACATCGACGCGGAGGTGCACGCCGACGCGTACAACGGCATCGCCAACTCGGTGCTCTGGTTCGTCCACCACATGCTGTACCAGACACCGCTGGAGCCGGTCTTCGACGCGGAGTTCCGGCGGCAGTGGGCGTCGTTCGAGACCTACAACCGGGCCTTCGCCGAGGCGCTCGCCGAGGAGGCGGGGCAGGGTGCGGCGGTGCTGGTGCAGGACTACCACCTGGCGCTGGTGCCCGGCATGCTCCGCGAGCTGCGCCCCGATCTGCGGATCGGCCACTTCTCGCACACCCCGTGGGCGCCCGTCGACTACTTCCGGCTGCTTCCCGACGACATCGCCGAGCAGTTGCTGCACGGCATCCTGGGCGCGGACCGGGCGGCGTTCCTGACCCGGCGCTGGGCGGACGCGTTCATCGGCTGCTGCACCCAGATCCTGGGCGGCACCGGGCGGACCAGGATCGGGGTGCACGGGCTCGGCGCGGACGCGGACTTCCTGCGCCGCCGTGCCCACGAGGCGGATGTGGACGAGCGGATGGCGGCGCTGCGCGAGCAGACCGGCCCCGGCCGGAGGACGATCGTACGGGTGGACCGAACGGAACTGTCCAAGAACATCGTGCGCGGCCTGCTCGCGTACCGCGCGCTCCTGGACGAGCGGCCCGAGTGGCGCGAGCGCGTCGTCCATGTCGCCTTCGCCTACCCCTCCCGGCAGGACCTGGCGGTGTACCGCGACTACACGGCCGAGGTGCAGCGGGTCGCCGACGAGATCAACGCCGCGTACGGCACGCCCGGCTGGACGCCGGTGGTGCTGCACGTCAAGGACGACTTCGCCCGCTCGCTCGCCGCGTACCGGCTGGCCGACGTGGCTCTCGTCAACCCGATCCGTGACGGCATGAACCTGGTCGCCAAGGAGATCCCGGTGGTCTCCGACCACGGCTGCGCGCTGGTGCTGTCGCGGGAGGCGGGCGCCTACGAGGAGCTGGGCAGCGACGCGGTGGTGGTGAATCCGTACGACGTCTCCGCGACGGCGGCGGCGCTGCACGAGGCGCTGACGATGGCGGACGACGAGCGGGCCGCGCGCACGGAACGCCTGGCCGCGGCGGCGGTCGCGCTGCCGCCGCAGCAGTGGTTCCTGGACCAGCTGGACGCGCTGCGGCGGGACTGAGGCGTCAGATCCGCCGGGCCAGCGCCGCCAGGAATCCGACGACGTCACCCGGTCCGGCCAGCAGCAGATCGGCCCGCTCGGCCAGTTCGGGCACCTCCGCGCTGCCGCTGCACACCAGCAGGCCGGGGATGCCGTCGGCGCCGTCGGTGCGGAGCTTCTCCACCGCGGCGTAGGCGGCGAGGTCGCCGAGGTCGTCGCCCGCGTACAGCACGGACTCGGCGTCCGTCTCCCGTACGTACTGGGCGAGTGCGACGCCCTTGTCCATGCCGGGCGGGCGCAGCTCCAGGACCAGCCGGCCCGGTTCGACGATCAGCCCGTGCCGTGCGGCGAGCTCGCCGAGCGGGCCGCCCAGCGCCTCGAACGCGGCCTGCGGGTCGGCGGCCCGGCGGGTGTGGACGGCGATCGCCCGGCCCTTCTCCTCGATCCAGGTGCCGTGCCAGGAGCCGGACCGGTCGAGCACACCGGGGAGTTCGGCGCGGACCGAGGCGATGCCGGGGTGCGGGGCGGGGGCGTGGACGGTGCCGGACACCGCGTCCCAGCGCTCGGCGCCGTAGTGGCCGAGGACGACGAGGTGGTCGAGACCCGCGACTCCGGCGAAGCCGCCGTGCCGGACCGCGACGCCGGCCGGGCGGCCGGTGATCACGGCGATGGAGGCCACTTTCGGGGCGAGCGCGACGAGGGCGTCGACGGCGCCGGGGTGGGCGCGGGCCTGTTCCGGGTCCGGGACGATGTCGGCGAGGGTGCCGTCGAAATCGAGCGCGATCACGGCGCGGTCGGGGCGCGCGAGGATCGCGGCCAGGGCCTCGCGGCCGGGTGGCGTGGTGGGGATCGGGAGTTCGGGCGGGGTTTCGCCCGGTGCGGGTGCCGGTGCGGACGCGTGTGTGGGTGCGGGTTCGGGTGCGGGTGCTTCCGGGTTGCTGCCCATGGGGCGAGCCTATAGCCGGGGCGGGGAGTCGGGGCGGTGCGGGCGATTTCTGGGGCGCTGATCCCGGACCCCCGCTCCTCGGCCGCCGCAGGGGCCTGATCTCGCACTGCCGGAAGGGCCTCGCTGTGCTGCGGTGCTCGGATTCGGGCTGCCCGAGGGGCCTCGTCGTGCTGCGGTGCTCGGATTCGGGCTGCCCGAGGGGCCTCGTTGTGCCGAGGGGCTCGTTCCGGCTCTCAGCGCCGTTCGCGCCGTGCGTCCCTCACCCGGCGCAGGCGGTTCACCGTCACCGGGTCCGCGGCCAGTGCGCGGCGGTCGTCGAGCAGGGCGTTGAGGAGCTGGTAGTAGCGGGTGGGCGAGATGCCGAGCTGTTCGCGGATCGCCCGTTCCTTCGCACCGGGGCCGGACCACGACTGCCGTTCGACGGCGAGCACGGCACGGTCGCGGTCGGAGAGGCCGTCGGTGTCGTCGGGGCCAGGCGTGGGGGCGGTCATATCAGCCAACATATCGCCCGCGTGGAAGGCCGACCGCACGGAAAGCCGCCCGTCCGGAGCGCCGCCACCCGCTGCTCCGCACCACCCGTTACTCCGTGCGCTCCGCCGCCGCCGAGTCGCGCGCGATCCGCCCCAGCACGTTCTCGGGGCTGCCGTTCGGCTCGACCGCCTTGCCGATGTTCTCCTTGATCGACTCGCTGGACCGGGCCCAGGACGTCTTGCCGAAGGGATAGAACTGCGAGTTCGGCAGCGCGGCCAGGAACTTCCACAGCGGCTTGAACCTGACGTCGGACTCCATGGCCGCGGAGGCGCTGTCGGTGACGGGCAGCAGGTCGTACTCGTCGGCGAAGTCGATGACGTTCTTGTCGGTGAACAGATAGTCGAAGAACTTGCCCAGCGGCACCCGGTGGCCGTTCTGCTTGAAGCCCATGATCCAGTCGGCCACGCCCAGCGAGCCCTTGCTCGGGCCGTCGATGCCGGGCAGCGGCACCATGCCGACGGAGACGCCCTTGCGCTCGGCCTCCTGCATCAGCGTGGGATGCCCGTTCAGCATGCCGGCCTCGCCGTCGGTGAACGCGTCGAACGCCTTCTGCCGGTCGAGCTTGCCGGGGGCGACGGGGCCGACGAGGCCCTTGTCGACCAGGTTCGTCTTCAGCCAGTCGAAGGTCCGGACGTTCTCGGCCGAGTCGATCTCGTACGAGCCGCTGTCGTCGATGAAGCCGCCGCCCCCGCTGAGCAGCCACATCGCGGTCTCGGCCTGCGGCTCCTCCGGGCCGAGCGGCAGCGCGAACGGGTAGGTCACCCCGCGCTGCTTGAGCAGCGTCGCGTCGTCGCGGATGTCGTCCCAGGTCTTCGGGGCGTCCAGACCCGCCTGCGCGAAGAACTTCTTGTTGTAGAAGAGCAGCCGGGTGCTGGCGACGAACGGCAGTCCGTACTGGGTGCGGTCCAGGCTGCCCGCGTCGGCGAGGGACGGCAGGAAGTTGGCCTGGGTGCGGATGGAGAGCATCTGGTCGGCCCGGTAGAGCTTGCCGGCCTTGGCGTAGTCGGCGTACGAGCCGATCTGGGCGATGTCGGGGGCCTGCCCCTTCTTCACCATCGCGGCGACCTCGCGGTCGACGTCCTTCCAGGAGTAGACGCTGACGTCGACCTTGATGCCGGGGTGGGACGCCTCGAATCCCTTGACCAGCCCGTCCCAGTACTTCTCGGAGCTGTTGGCCGGGCCGTTGCCGTAGTCGGCCGCGACGAGCTTGAGGGTGATCTCCCCCGAGCCGCTGCCGGTGTTGCCGCAAGCCGACAACGTCGCTGTCATGCCCAGCGCGGTCACTGCCGCGATCAGTACCCGGTGGCGCAGCTGCACAGCCCAGTCCGTCCTCATCCATCGAGTCGCCCGTGCCCGCCACGTCGTCGTGGGGCCCCTCCGAACGAGGTGCGATCCTCCCCCAGCCCGTCGCCGATGGTCTACACCACAGCGGGTATCGCTTTCGCAACGTAACCGGGCCTGCACCCGGTCGCGCCGGACCCGGGAGCATGGCCCCGCCGCACGCCTACCGCTGAGTAGGCTTCGGCGCGGGATCCTCCGGGATCCGGACCCTGCCCCACCGCTGTGCCGTACCGCCCGCACCGTTACGTCCCACGCCGCAAGGAGCCGTCCAGCATGTCGCGTACCGCATCGGAAATTGCCACCCAGCCCGGCTGCTGGCGACGTGCCGCCGAGGCGGCGGCGACGTTCGACGGGCTGCCGCGCCCCGGCGAGCGGGTCGCGGTCACCGGGTGCGGCACCTCCTGGTTCATGGCCATCGCGTACGCGGCGCTGCGCGAGGCGGCCGGGCAGGGCGAGACGGACGCGTATCCCTCCTCGGAGTTCCCGGCCGGGCGCCCGTACGACCGGGTGGTGGCGATCACCCGGTCCGGCACCACGACCGAGGTGCTTGAGCTCCTCGGCGAGCTGCGCGGCAGGGTCGCCACCGTCGCGCTGACCGCCGATCCGGGGACGCCGGTCATGGCCGCCGCCGACACGGTCGCCGTACTGGACTGGGCGGACGAGGAGTCGGTCGTGCAGACCCGGTTCGCCACCACCGCGCCGGCCTTTCTGCGGGCCGGCCTGGAGGCGTCGGGTCCGCTTCCGGCCGGGGTGAAGACGGTGGCCGCCGCGGCGGTGGACGCGGAGCTGGCGGTGACCGAGCCGCTGGACGAGGCGGTGGTCTCGGCGGAGCAGTGGACGTTCTTGGGGCGGGGCTGGACGTACGGGCTGGCACAGGAGGCCGGGCTGAAGATGCGCGAGGCGGCGGGCGCCTGGACGGAGTCGTACCCGGCGATGGAGTACCGCCACGGTCCGATCTCGATCACCGGGCCGCACCGGGTGGCGTGGGTGTTCGGCCGGCTGCCGGAGGGGCTGGCCGGGGATGTGGCGCGGGTGGGCGGCAGGCTGGTCGCGCACGCCACGGCGGATCCGATGGCGGATCTGGTCCGGGTGCAGCGGCTGGCGGTCGAGCTGGCGGAGTCGAAGGGGTACGACCCTGACCGGCCGCGCAATCTCTCGCGCAGCGTGATCCTTTCCTCCTGAAGTCCTGCCGGGCCGGGCCGGACCCCGGGCCGCGAAATCGTGGCCGCTATTTTGTATGGATCCGCAACAAACCGGGATAGTGGACTAGACCTTTTTGGTTCCGCGGGCGAAACTGTTTCCCGTGAAACACGTCATCGCCCTCGATGTGGGCGGCACCGGAATGAAGGCCGCACTGGTCGGGGCCGACGGCACCCTGCTGTACGAGGCGCGGCGGGCCACCGGCAGAGAGCGCGGCGCCGAAGCCGTCGTCGAGTCGATCCTCGCCTTCGCCGCCGACCTGCGGGCGTACGGCGAGGAGCACTTCGGCGAGAGCGCCGTCGCGGCCGGTGTCGCCGTGCCCGGCATCGTCGACGCCGAGAACGGGATCGCGGTCTACGCCGCGAACCTGGGCTGGCGAGACGTGCCCATGCGGCAACTGCTCGGCGAGCGGCTCGGCGGTGTTCCCGTCGCACTCGGCCACGACGTACGCACCGGTGGGCTCGCCGAGGGCCGGATCGGCGCGGGCAAGGACGCCGACCGCTTCGTCTTCGTACCGCTGGGCACCGGCATCGCCGGAGCCATCGGCATCACGGGCACGATCGAGGCGGGCGCGCACGGATACGCGGGCGAGATCGGGCACATCGTGGTCCGGCCGGACGGGCCGGACTGCAGCTGTGGCCAGCGCGGCTGTCTGGAGACCCTGGCGTCCGCGTCCGCCGTCAGCCGTGCCTGGGCCGCCGCATCCGGTGACCCCGAGGCGGACGCCGCGGACTGCGCGAAGGCCGTCGAGTCCGGCGACCCGGCCGCCGTCGCGGTCTGGCAGAACGCGGTCGACGCGCTCGCCGCCGGGCTGGTCACCGCGCTGACGCTGCTCGACCCGCGCACGCTCATCATCGGTGGCGGTCTCGCCGAGGCCGGGGAAACCTTGTTCGCACCACTCCGTGCGGCCGTCGAGGAACGGGTCACGTTCCAGAAGCTGCCCCACATCGTCCCGGCGGCCCTCGGGGACACCGCCGGATGCCTGGGCGCAGGGCTGCTCGCCTGGGATCTTCTCTCCACGGAGGTATCCGCCTGATGGCCGGACGCGCAGACAGCACAGTTCTCGCAGGTGCCCGGGTGGTGCTTCCCACCGGCACGGTCGAGAACGGCCGGGTGATCGTCGAGGGCACCCGGATCGCCGGTGCCGCGGCGGAGGGCGCACCGACCGTCGACCTGAGCGGCCACTGGGTGGTCCCCGGCTTCGTCGACATGCACAACCACGGCGGTGGCGGCGCCTCCTTCACCTCCGGCACCGTGGACGAGGTCCTCACCGGCATCCGCACCCACCGCGAGCACGGCACCACCACCCTGGTCGCCTCCACGGTCACCGGCGAGATGGACTTCCTGGCCCACCGGGCCGGTGTCCTGTCCGAGCTGGTGGAGCAGGGCGACCTGGCCGGCATCCACTTCGAGGGGCCGTTCATCTCGCCGTGCCGCAAGGGCGCGCACAGCGAGGAACTGCTGCGCGACCCGGACCCGGCCGAGGTCCGCAAGCTGATGGACGCGGCGCGCGGCACCGCGAAGATGTTCACGCTCGCCACCGAACTGCCGGGCGGCATCGACTCGGTGCGGCTGCTCGCCGAGCACGGCATCATCGCCGCGATCGGCCACACCGACGCCACGTACGAGCAGACCGTCGAGGCGATCGACGCGGGCGCCACCGTCGCCACGCACCTCTTCAACGCGATGCCGCCGCTCGCCCACCGCGATCCCGGCCCGATCGCGGCGCTGCTGGAGGACGAGCGGATCACCGTCGAGCTGATCAACGACGGCACCCATCTGCACCCCGCGGCCCTGGAGCTGGCCTACCACCACGCGGGCGCCCACCGCGTCGCGCTGATCACCGACGCCATGGACGCGGCAGGCTTCGGCGACGGGCTCTACCAGCTCGGCCCGCTCGCGGTCGAGGTCAAGGACGGCGTCGCGCGGCTGGTCGAGGGCAACTCGATCGCGGGCTCCACACTCACCCTGGACACCGCGTTCCACCGGGCCGTGACCATCGACCGGATCCCGGTCGGCGATGTCGTGCAGTCCATCTCCGCCAACCCGGCGCGGCTGCTCGGCGTGTACGACCGGGTCGGCTCGCTGGAACCGGGCAAGGACGCCGACCTGGTGGTCCTGGACGCGGACTTCGGACTCAAGGGCGTCATGCGCAAGGGCGAATGGATCAAGGAGCCGCAAATCGGCTGATCCGTCCCATTGCTGACGGCGGGTCGAATACGTAACGAAGAGACGGCGGTTGGTCCACAGCTCTGGGCCGACCGCCACCTCTTTGGCATGATCGCCTGGAAAACAGCCAGAGAAAGCGCATTCCCTCCAAGGTCTGGCGCTTCGGAGCAGGGATCGAGGGAGCGGCCGCGGTGATCCTCACGGTCACACTGAATACGGCACTCGACCTGACGTACGGCGTACCGGAACTCGTCCCGCACGCCAGCCACCGCGTCAGCGAGATGTCCGAGCGACCCGGCGGCAAGGGACTGAACGTGGCCCGGGTGCTCTCCGCGCTCGGCCACCGGACGGTGGTCACCGGCTTCGCCGGAGGCGCCACCGGAGCCGCGCTGCGTGAGCTGCTGGCCGGCCTGTCACCGCAGGAGCCCGCCGACCCCGGCGCCCCGGGCACGGCCCCCGCACCGATCACCGACGCCCTCGTCACCGTCGCCGGGAACACCCGCCGCACCATCGCCGTCGTGGACCGGGCCACCGGCGACACCACCCAGCTCAACGAACCCGGCCCGCTCGTCACCGCCGACGAGTGGGCCGCCCTCCTCGGCCGGTACGAGGAGCTCCTCGCCGGGGCCGACGCCGTCGCACTCTGCGGCAGCCTGCCGCCCGGCATCCACGTCGGCGCCTACGCCGAACTCGTCCGGTCGGCACGTACCGCCGGCGTCCCGGTGCTCCTGGACACCAGCGGCGAACCGCTGCGCCGGGGCATCGCCGCCCGCCCCGACCTGATCAAGCCGAACGCCGACGAGCTCGCCCAGCTCACCGGCTCCCGGGAACCGATGCGCGCCACCCGCGACGCCCGCCGCCGCGGCGCGCACGGGGTCATAGCCTCGCTGGGCCCGGACGGCATGCTGGCGGTCACCCCCGACGGAATCTGGCAGGCAGCGCCGCCCGCCAGGGTCCTGGGCAATCCGACCGGCGCGGGCGACTCCGCGGTGGCCGGGCTGCTGTCCGGACTCGTCGAGGGGCTGAGCTGGCCGGACCGGCTGCGGCGGGCGGTGGCACTGTCGACGGCGACCGTGCTCTCCCCGACGGCCGGTGATTTCGACCGCGCGGCCTACGAGGAGCTGCTGCCGCGCGTCGGAATCGAGGAACACACACCGGCGGCCCGATAGGCCGCGCCCGTCCCGAACCCGCGCGATCGCTGGTTCGAAAGAAGTAGCAAGAGGTCAGCATGCCGCTCGTCAGCACCGGTGAACTCGTCTCCGCCGCCCAGGCCGCGGGACGCGGGATCGCCGCCTTCAATGTCATCACGCTGGAGCACGCGGAGGCCATCGCGGCCGGCGCGGAGCGCGCCGGGGCGCCCGCCATCCTGCAGATCTCCGAGAACGCCGTGAAGTTCCACGGCGGACGGCTCTCCGCCGTCGCCGCCGCGGCCGCCGCCGTGGCCCGCGCCTCCGGCGCCCCGCTCGCCCTCCACCTCGACCACGTCGAGTCCGTGGAGCTGCTGCACCAGGCACACACCGAGGGCTTCGGCTCCGTCATGTTCGACGCCTCCAAGCTGCCCTACGAGGAGAACGTGCGGGCCACGGCCGCCGCGGTGGCCTGGGGCCGCGAGCACGGCATCTGGATCGAGGCCGAGCTCGGCAAGGTCGGCGGCAAGGAGGGCGAGGCCCCGCTCGACGCCCACGCCCCCGGTGTCCGTACCGACCCGGCCGAGGCCGCCGCGTACGTCCGCGACACCGGTGTCGACGCGCTGGCCGTCGCGGTCGGCTCCTCGCACGCCATGACCGAGCGCACCGCCGCCCTGGACCACGAGCTGATCGGCCGGCTCCGCGACGCCGTCCCGGTCCCGCTGGTGCTGCACGGCTCCAGCGGCGTCCCGGACGAGGAGATCCGCCGGGCCGTGGCGTCCTCCGGCATGGTCAAGATCAACGTGGGCACGGCGCTGAACACCGCGTTCACCGGCGCGGTACGGGCGTACCTGGCCGAGAACGCCACCGGTGTCGACCCGCGCAAGTACATCGCCCCGGGACGCGAGGCGATGGCCGCGACGGTGGCCGGCTTCCTGGCGCTGATGGGCTGACCGGGCAGCGCGTGGCCGGAAAACGGTCCGGCCCCCGTCGCCGCGCTCGGGCGATGGGGGCCGGACCGTTCTCGTCACACACTCAGCGCTTCACGTGACCGGCCTTCAGCGACAGCTGGTCCAGATTGGCGTCGCACTGGTCACCCTCGTTGCAGGAGATCATCAGGGTGTTCGCACCCTTGTTGAGATTGACGTAGGCGAACGTGTTCGTCCAGCCCTTCTCCAGATCACCCTCGGAGGCGTTCGCGTAGTTCTTCATGTTGATGCCGCGCGGGGCCTCGGAGTTGACCGTGAGCGACGTCTTGGCGTCCTTGCCCGGCACTCCGTACGTCACGAACAGCGTGTACGGACCGGCCTTCGGCACCTCGACCGACCAGGTCGCGGACCTGCCGACCTCGTTGAGGTTGATGTACTGGCCGTTGGAGCTCTTGGCGCCCTTGGTCGTGTTGTCCAGCTGGGCCGTGCCGCCGAGCTTCAGCGTCGCCGCGTCCTGCTCGGGGAGCTCGACCGGGGCCTCGGAGCTGGGGGACTGCTGGGGCTTCGGGGACTCCTCGACCTGGTTGCCGGGGCCCGCCGAGGAGACGGCCCCGTCCTTGTCCTTGTTCTTGTCCGGGTCACCGGTGAGCAGTGCGGCGCCGATCCCGATGAGCACGACCAGGACCACCGCGACCGCGGCGATCAGCAGGCCCTTGGTGTTCGGCCCGCCGCTGCCGGAGGAGCCGCCGGACCGGCCGCGGCCGCCCTGCTGCGGGACCTGCGCGGTGGCGCCGGGGTACGTCTCCGGGGCGGCGTACTGCGCGTTCGGCTGGTTGTACGCCTGCTGCTGGCCGTACGGCTGCTGCTGCGGCACCTGCTGGCCGTACTGGCGCTCACCGACGGTGCGTACCTGGTTGTACGAGGTCCTGGGCACACCCGGCTGCGGGGCCGCCGGCCCCGGGTAGCCGTAGCCGCCCTGCCTCGGCGGCTGGGCGCCCGCCGCCTGTCCGTCCTCGTACAGGTAGCCGAACGGATCGTCGTCCTCGGGCTTGTTTGCGCCGTTGTTGCCGGCCGTCATCCCTGGGTCACTCCTCACCATGTCGCCAGCCGTCGCCTGATATCGCCAGCCGTGGCCGACCGGCCGAGCCTACCCCGAACGGACCACACCGAGAATTGCCGTCGGCGGTACCGGAACCCCGGCGGAGCACCGGAGCCGCGCCGCCGTGAACGTCAGCCGGCCCTGCGGTGAACCTTCGACCGCGACCGCTTCTCCACGTACATCCGCTGGTCGGCGGAGCGCAGTACCTCTTCGGCGGTCATCCCGCAGGCGGCCCAGCCGATGCCGAAGCTCGCCCCCACCCGCACCGCCCGGCCGTCGACCCGGATGGGCGGAATGATGGCGTTACGCAGGCGTACGGCCAGGTCCGCGGCGTCCGCGTCGCCGAGCCCGTCGGCCAGGACGACGAATTCGTCACCCCCCAGCCGGGCCACGGTGTCACCGTCGCGGACACAGGTGGTGAGCCGGCGGGCGACCTCGATCAGCACCGCGTCACCGGTGTGGTGGCCGAAGCGGTCGTTGATCGACTTGAAGCCGTCGAGGTCGCAGAAGAGCACCGCGAGCCCCTTCGCCCCGTCGTCGTGCTCGGTGTCGGGTGCGACGGAGTGCACATGGTGGTCGTACGGGCCGCCGGGCGCCGGGTCCACCTCGTAGCCGTGGGTCCGCGCGTCCGGATCGTCGACGTCGCCGTAGGCCGCGTCCAGCGCCTCCACCGGGGTGGTCGCCGTCGCGTTCGGGCGCTCGCAGAGCCGGGCACTCAGCCGGGAGCGCAGCTCGGCGCTGTTGGGCAGGCCGGTCAGCGCGTCGTGCGAGGCGCGGTGCGCCAGATGCAGCTCGTGGCGCTTGCGCTCCTCTATGTCCTCGACGTGGGTGAGCAGGAAGCGCGGGCCGTCGGCGGTGTCGGCGACGACGGAGTTGCGCAGCGAGACCCAGAGGTAGGTGCCGTCCCGCCGGCCGAGCCGCAGCTCGGCGCGACCGCCCTCGGCGGAGGTGCGCAGCAGCGTGCCGATGTCCTCGGGGTGGACCAGGTCGGCGAAGGAGTAGCGGCGCAGGACGGACGCGGGGCGGCCGAGCAGCCGGCACAGCGCGTCGTTGGTGCGCAGCAGCCGGCCGTGCTGGTCGCCGCCCATCTCCGCGATGGCCATGCCGCTGGGCGCGTACTCGAACGCCTGACGGAAGGACTCCTCGCTTGCCCGCAGCGCCTGCTGTTCCCGCTCCAGCCGGACCAGCGCCCGCTGCATGTTTGCTCGCAGCCGGGCGTTGCTGATCGCAATGGCCGCCTGCGACGCGTACATCTGGAGCGCCTCGCGGCCCCAGGCGCCGGGGCGGCGGCCGTTGCGCGGGCGGTCCACGGAAATCACGCCGAGCAGATCGGCACCGCCGCCGGACGCGTACATCGGGGCGTAGAGCCGGTCCTGGGGGTGCCACTCGTCCTCGAAACGGGGTTCCGGCCCGTCGGTGTGCCACTGCGGTACGTCGTCGTCGAGGAGGACCCAGCCGTCGGTGTGCGGTATGAAACGGAGCTCGTCCCAGGCCTGCCCCATCGTCAGCCGGCGCTCCCAGGAGGTGCGCGATCCGACCCGGCCGGTGATCAGGGCCTCGGCCGCGCTGTTGCCCGCGAAGGCGGCGACGACGAGATCGCCGTCGGGGCGGACCAGGTTCACACAGGCCAGCTCGTAACCGAGACCGTTGACGATTCCGTCGGCAACGGTCTGCAGCGTGTCGGCCAGGCTCCGCGCCGTGTTGAGATCGGCGACGGCCTGGTGCAGCTGCCGCATCGTCGCAAGACGGACGTACGGCTCCGACTCGGCCTCCATTGCTCGCACTCCCCGAGACCTCGACAGCACTCCAGGTTTCATATCGACGTACTTACTGCAGTGTCACGGCCACTGAATCACAGCGAGCTGCGCAGTCGGTACACAGGGTCAACAAATATTGCTCTCTGTGACTCAAGTCACAACAGATGGTGAAGGGTTGGGAGTGACCCGCGGATTCGCCCCGTCCTTTTCCTGAACGCAAATCCGGACGTTGCAGTGCAGCCCCGGCCGGACCCGGGTCCTAGGACCCGACTGGTCCCCTGGCCCGATGCGGAGGAACCCGCTCCGCGATTAGCGTGCCCGATGTGTTGCAGACGAAGACCTCCGCCCCGCGTCCCCGGCCCGTCCCCCATGCTGAGGGGGTGAGCAACGATGAGTTCCGAGGCGCCCTCGCCCGGCTGGCCGCCGGTGTCGTGCTGATCACCGCCCAGGAGCCGCCGCTGGACGAGGACGGACGCGGCGAGGACGTCGGCATGACGGCGACCGCCTTCATGTCCGTGTCGCTGGACCCGCCCCTGGTGATGGTCAGCCTGCGCAACGATTCCCGGATGGACGACCTGCTGTCGGAGCAGCCGCTGTGGGCTGTGTCGGTGCTCGCCGAGAGCCAGCGGCACGTCGCCGGACGGTTCGCGATGAAGGGCCGGATCAGCGACCGGCTGCTGTTCGAGGACATCCCCCATACGCGGGGAGAGGTCAGCGCCGCACCGCTGATCGGAGGGGCACTCGCCACCCTGGAGTGCCGTACCGAGCAGCGGATCGTGGCCGGTGACCACACGCTGGTGATCGGCCGGGTACTGAGCGCGGCCCTGCCCAGCGAGGACGGTTCGCCGCTGACGTACTTCCGGGGGCGGTACCGGCAGCTGGGGTGAGAACGGGAGCGGGCGCGGGAACCGGTGCGGGGGGCCGGACCGTCACCAGTCGCGGCCGGAGCGGCCGCGCTTGGTCTCGCCGCGCTGCTTCTTCTCGCGCAGCCGCCGTTCGTTGATGCCCCGCGGGATCCTGGTCCTGCGCCGCGGCCGCGGGGGCGGCGCCGTCGCCTCGGCGAGCAGCGAGGCGAGCCGCACGAGAGCCGTCTCGCGGTTGCGCCACTGGGAGCGGTGCTCGGAGGCGCGTACCGAGAGCACCCCGCCCACGAGCCTGCTCTCCAGGCGCTGGAGCGCCCGCTCCTTCCACACCTCGGGGAGCGACTCGGTCGCCGAGAGGTCGAAGCGGAGCTCCACCTGGGAGTCGCTGGTGTTGACGTGCTGCCCGCCGGGCCCGGAGGACCGCGAGAAACGCCACATGAGCTCGGCCTCCGGCAGGGAGACCGAACCGCGGATGACATAGGGCCCGGACATGACACCCATGTTCCTCGCACCGGAGGGCGTTCGTCACCTTCTTTTGCGGTACCGGCCGTGGGGCCGTCCGGAGCATTCAGGTAAAGAAAGCAAAGGGACCAGGAACCTCCTGGTCCTCTGCCCGCGTTATGACCTGTGACGGTAGCTTCGTGATGGCATGAAGCCCGCGATCGACGATGAAAGGGACTTCCCATGGCTGTAAGCCTGTCCAAGGGCGGCAACGTCTCCCTCACCAAGGAGGCCCCGGGCCTGACCGCCGTCACGGTGGGCCTCGGCTGGGACGTCCGCACCACCACCGGCACCGACTTCGACCTCGACGCCTCGGCGATCGCGGTCAACCCGGCCGGGAAGGTCGTCTCGGACGGCCACTTCGTCTTCTTCAACAACAAGTCGACGCCCGACCAGACCATCGTCCACACCGGTGACAACGTCACGGGCCAGGGCGAGGGCGACGACGAGCAGATCAACGTCAACCTGGCGGGTCTGCCGGCCGACGTCGACAAGATCGTCTTCCCGGTCTCGATCTACGACGCCGAGACCCGCAGCCAGAACTTCGGCCAGGTGCGCAACGCGTTCATCCGCATCATCAACCAGGCCGGCGGCACCGAGATCGCCCGCTACGACCTGAGCGAGGACGCCGCCACCGAGACCGCCATGGTCTTCGGCGAGCTGTACCGCAACGGTGCGGAGTGGAAGTTCCGCGCCGTCGGCCAGGGTTACGCCTCCGGCCTGCGCGGCATCGCGCAGGACTTCGGCGTCAACCTCTGACGCACAGGCACCACCCAAGAAGCCCCCGGCCGTTGCGGCCGGGGGCTTCTGTGTGCGCGCCGCCCTCCCGCGCGCACCGGCCTCCCGTGTGCGCCGAGCCCGAACCGGCACACACCGTTCGCTATGTGGTGCCATCGGACACGAATGCCCAACTCCCGCCGATTAACGGACACATGCGTATTCCATTCGGACAAGAAGTGGTCAAATAAATGTGAGGTAATTGTTAGCACTCCGTCAATGTCGCTCATTCAGTGGCACGCTCTCGGCTCGTAACCCCCCACGGAACGAGCAACGGAGAGCGCATGACCCCCCACATGAACACCCGTCGCGCCGCAGCCCTGGCCGCCGTGGCCGCGATGGTCGTCGTAGGCATGCAGACCGGTGCGGCAAACGCCGTGCCGGACAACGGAAATGACGGCCCCTCCGCCACTCGCAGCGTTGTCCCCTTCAGCGCGAACAAGGCCTCGGTGCGCACCGCCGCCATCAAGTCGGCGCAGAGCGACGCCTCCGCCACCGCCGACTCGCTCGGGCTCGGCGGCAAGGAGAAGCTGGTCGTCCGCGATGTGATCAAGGATGCCGACGGCACCGTCCACACCCGCTACGAGCGCACCTACGACGGTCTGCCCGTCCTCGGCGGCGACCTCGTCACCCACACCGCCCGCAGCGGAAAGCTCAAGGGCGTCACCAAGGCGACCGAGGCCCGGATATCGGTGCCGTCCACGACGCCGAAGATCAAGACCGCGGCCGCCGCCCGCAAGGTGATCTGGGCGGGCTCCGGCAAGCCCGTCCTCGCCCTGGAGACGGTGAAGACCGGTGTGCAGAAGGACGGCACGCCGAGCCGGCTGCACACCATCACCGACGCGATCACCGGCAAGAAGCTCCAGAGCTACGAGGCGGTCGAGACCGGCGTCGGCAACAGCCAGTACAGCGGCGAGGTCGAGCTGTCGACGACCGCGTCCGGTTCCGGCTTCGAACTGACCGACGGCGACCGCGGCGGCCACAAGACGTACGACCTCAACCAGGGCGAGAGCGGCACCGGTGACCTCGTCACGGACGACGACGACACCTGGGGCGACGGCACCGGCAACGACCGCCAGACCGCCGCGGTCGACGCCGCCTACGGCGCGGCGCAGACCTGGGACTTCTACAAGTCGGCGTTCGGCCGCGACGGCATCGCCGGTGACGGCAAGGCCGCGTACTCGCGGGTCCACTACGGCGACGCGTACGTCAACGCGTTCTGGGACGACAGCTGCTTCTGCATGACGTACGGCGACGGCGCCGACAACAAGAGCGCGCTGACCGCCCTGGACGTCGCGGGCCACGAGATGAGCCACGGCCTGACCGCGTCCACCGCCAACCTCGACTACTTCGGTGAGTCCGGCGGTCTGAACGAGGCGACCAGCGACATCCTCGGCACCTCGGTCGAGTTCGCCGCCGACAACGGCACCGACGTCGGTGACTACCTCATCGGCGAGAAGATCGACATCAACGGCGACGGCACCCCGCTGCGCTACATGGACGAGCCGAGCAAGGACGGCGGCTCGGCCGACTACTGGGACAGCAGCGTCGGCGACCTCGACGTGCACTACTCCTCCGGCGTCGCCAACCACTTCTTCTACCTGCTGTCCGAGGGCAGCGGCGCGAAGACCATCAACGGGGTCGACTACGACTCCCCGACCTCCGACGGCTCGACCGTCACCGGCATCGGCCGGGACAAGGCCGTCCAGATCTGGTACAAGGCCCTCTCCGAGTACATGACGTCGTCCACCGACTACGCGGGCGCCCGTGAGGCGACCGAGAAGGCGGCGACCGACCTGTACGGGGCCGACAGCGCCGAGCTCACCTCCGTCCAGGCCGCCTGGAGCGGCGTCAACGTGAAGTAGTCCGGCCAGTGCTACTCCGGGAGCCGGTCAGTCCTTCGGGGCGGGCCGGCTCCTGCCGTACAGCCAGGTGTCCCACAGCTCCGTCAGATCCTGGCCGGTCGTCCTGTCCACATAGGCGGTGAAGTCGGCGGTCGACGCGTTGCCGTGCCGGTGGGCCTTCGTCCAGCCCCTGACGAGCGCGAAGAACCGCTTGTCGTCGTCCACAGCCTGCCGGACCTTGTGGACGACCATCGCCCCGCGCCCGTAGACCGGTGCCTGCGAGATGTCCGCGGCCGTCGGCGGATCGGCGGGCGGGAAGGCCCAGTTGTCGTCGTCCTCGAAGGCGGCGTCGAACAGGTCCTGGACCGGGACGCCCTCCTTGTCGGCCTCCCACAGCCACTCCGCGTAGGTCGCGAAGCCTTCATTGAGCCACATGTCGCGCCAGCTCTCGGGCGTGACCGAGTCCCCGAACCACTGGTGGGCCATCTCGTGGACGAGCAGCCCGGCGTCCGGCGGCCCGGCGAAGACGGGCCGGTTCTGGGTCTCCAGGGCGTACCCGGCGTCCCCGCGGCGCTCGACGATCGCGCCCGTGGCGGAGAAGGGGTACGGGCCGAACCGCTCCGCCTCCCACTTCACGACCTCGGGAACCCGGGCGAGGATCCGCGCGCTGTCCGCCGCCACCGTCGTGTCCGCGGCGGTGAACACCTCGATGCCGTCCGCGGTGGTCGACGACTTCGTGTCGAAGCGGCCGATGGCGACGGTCGCGAGATAGCTCGCCATCGGTTCGGGGACGTGCCAGCGGAACGTGGTGGTGGTGCCCGAGCCGTGCCGGGAGGCCAACTCTCCGTTGGACACCGCCGTCAGCCCCTCGGGGACGGTGACGGAGATGTCGTACGACGCCTTGTCACTGGGGTGGTTGTTGCCGGGGAACCAGGCCATCGAGCCGGTCGGTTCGCCGAGCGCGACCGAGCCGTCCGCGGTCCTCAGCCAGCCCTCCTTCGACCCGTCGGGGTCGGTGATGGTCTTCGGGGAGCCCGAGTAGCGGACCACCGTACGGAAGGTGCGGCCCTTGCGCAGATGGTCGCCGACCTCGGCGTCCGGGCGCAGTGTCAGCTCGTGGCCCGCCCGGTTGACGGCGGCGGGACGGCCCTCGACGGTCGCGGAGCGCACGGTGAGTCCGTCGAGGTCGAGGTTGAAGGCGCTGAGGTCCTGGGTGGCGCGCGCGGTGATCGTGGCGGTGCCGGTCAGCCGTCGGGCGGCCGGGTCCACGTCGAGCACGAGGTCGTAGTGCGTGACGTCGTAGCCGCCGTTGCCGAGCTTCGGGAAGTACGGGTCGCGCAGACCGGCGGCACCGGGCCTGCCCTCGACACCGCCGGTGCAGCCGGTGGACGTCGTCAGCACCAGCAGGACGAGAGCGGCGGCGCGAGCCGTGCGGCGGACAGGTGTTCGCTCACTGGCCGGTCGATGGTCCACACCGGCGATCCTAGACATCGAATGTCCGATTCGCGGGATATCGCTCAGAGGATCGCGATCCCCAGCGGACGGGCGCCCGCGGCCACCTCGAACGGCCGTTTCCTGCCCGTGAGGTCGACGACGGTGATGCCGTTGCCGTACCCGTCGCGCGTGAAGCCCTCGGTGACGTATGCCGTCCGGCCGTCGGCGGAGACCGTCACGTCCTCGTGCGGCCCGTCCAGCGGTACGACCCGCTCGGAGCCCCCGGGGGTACGGACGGTCAGGGACGGGCCCCTGTCGTCGGAGAGGATCGGACCGGTGCCGACGACGAGCAGGGTGCCGTCGGGGGCGAGCGTCGCACCGTGCTGGTGGGTGTCGGCGGTCATCGGCTCGACGGTGCTCCGCCCGGTGCGCGGATCGAGGACGACGAGCCGTTCGCCCTCGAACGGCAGCAGCAGCCTGCCGTCGGCGGGGCGCACCACGGCGTAGTGCGGCTTCAGCCAGGAGCCGAGGCCGCCCTCGGTGCCGTACGGGGCGACCTCGAAGCGGCGCGCCTCGCGGCCGGCCGTGCTCACGGCCGTGACGTCGAAGGAGTCGTGGCCGGTGGCGTACACCTCGGTGCCGTCCGGCGAGACGTCCACGTCGAAGGGGCGGCGGCCCACCGGGACCGTGCCGGTCACCTCGCGGGCCGCGGTGTCGACGATCTCCAGCACACCGTCGCGGCCGGGCACATTGACGCCGACGTAGACGTGCCGGCCGTCGGGGGCCAGGGCGATGCCCATGCCGCCGCCCCGGTACTCGCCGGTCGTCGCGGGGCCGGTCGGCGTCTCGTACGGAATCCGGGCGAGGCGGGTGCGGGTCGCCGTGTCGACGACCGCGACGCCCTCGGCGGTCGTCACCCAGGCGATGCCCTGGTCGTCGACGACGAGGCCGTAGGGGGCGGTGCCGACCTCGACGGAGCCGAGCGTGTGCCGGTCGTGGCCGGGGTCCGGGTCGACGAAGGTCACGGTGTCGGCGCCGAAGTCGGCGACGAGGAGCGTGCCGTGCGGGGTGGCCGCGGCGGAGGGCTCCGACGGGGTGGAGGACGGGGCCGGGGAGGCAGGGGTGGTCGCTGCGCCGGCGGACGCGTTGCCCTGCGTACGGGGCGCGGCCGGGGCGTCCGGGGCGCCGCCCGCGCAGCCCGCGAGGACCGCGGCCGCGGCGAGTGCCACCACCGCGTGGCGCACGTTCACCGGGCGTCCCGCAGCCGGGCGGCGATGTCCGCGAAGCCGCGGCGCTCCGCGTGCTCCAGCGCGGTCGTCCCGTCGCCGTCCGGCAGGTCCACGTCCGCACCGGCCGCCGGCAGGAGTCCGATGACGTCCTGGTGCGCCCGGCCGCCGTCGCCGAGGATCACGGCTTCCAGCAGGGCCGTCCAGCCGGGCCGGTTGACGTGGTCGACGTCGATGTCGGTGACCCGGAGCAGCTCCCGTACGTAGGCGGCGTGGCCTCGCTCGCTCGCCGGGATCAGCGCGATGCCGCCGAAGCGGTTGGGGAGCTTCAGGTCGGGGCCGGCCGGCAGCAGCACGTGCAGCATCGGGACGCTGCCGGTGACCCCGGTCGCCAGCCAGGGGCGCTCCTCGCGCCGGTCCTGTGCGTCGGGGTCCGCGCCCACCTCGACCAGCAGCCGGGCGGCCTCGACGTGGTCGCCGTGGACGGCGAGGAGCAGCGGGGTGCGCAGCTCCTCGTCGCGGCAGTCGACCCGGGCGCCGCCCTCGATCGCGGACCGCACCCGGTAGGTGTCACCGGTGCGTGCGGCGTCGAGCAGTTGTCGATCGAGGGCGTTCATCTCGTACTCCTGTTGCTGGGCGTGCTCGACGGGCCGGGCTGCCCGCTACCGGGCGAGGGAGGCGACGCCGGCCTGGGCGAACTTCTCGTCCAGGTCGCCGCTCGGGGCGCCGGCCACACCGATGCCCGCCACCGGGGCGCCGCTGACCTGGACCGGGGCGCCGCCGGCGAGGAACAGGGTGCCGGGGATGTCCTTGAGGGTGGGGGCGTTGGTGAGGCGCTTGGCGAGCTCGGAGGTGGGGGCGTTCCAGGAGACGGCGGTGAACGCCTTCTTCTGGGCCGCCTCGTAGGACTGCGGGCCGGCGCCGTCGCCGCGCAGGGTGACGATGGTGTTGCCGTTGCGGTCGACGACGGCGACGGAGACGCGCTGGTTCTCCTTCTTCGCGGCGTCGAGGGTCGCCCGGGCGGCCTCGGTGGCGGCGGCCACGGTCAGGTGGGTGGTCTGCTGAAGGTTGCCGTTCGCGGCGTCGGCCTTGACCGCGGCGGCGGGGGCGGCGGCCGGGGTGGAGGCGTTGGCGGACATGGCGCCGAAGGTGCCCGCGCCGAGGGCGGCGACGGCGACGGCACCGGTCAGGACGCGGGTGCGCAGCGACAGCTTCTTCATGGTGGACTCCTCAGCGGCGGTGGATCAGGGTGTGTGGGCCGGTGGACGAGCTTGTCCGGCTCCGGGTTCGATCCTCCGGCCGCGACCGGCACCGCACGGTCGACGGACCGGCTCGACGCCGCACGCGGGACGGTCGACGGCCCCATCGGCCGATCGGTTGATGCGGGGGTGGTCGTCCGGGGTGACCATGGGGGTGTCCGTGCAGCTCAGCGGCGCGCTGACGGTGAGGAGCGAGAGGTACGACGTGAAGCACCGAAGCCGATCGGCACCCGGCGCGGGCATGGTCACGGACCTGGCCCCGGGGACGGGCAGGACGCCCGGGAACACGGTCCGGGACCGGGCCGGCGACCCGGACGCCCGGTGGCTCACGGCTCTGATGCACACCGCTTTCTTCCTGCTGCTCGGCGCCTCGCTCACCCGTTTTCTGCTGCGCCACCCCGGCGAGGCCCGCACCCCGTGGATCATCGCGCTCTCCGTCGCCATCGCCGTGCTGTACGTGCTCGGGCCGGTGCTCGGCTCGCGCCCGACGCCGCGCTCCCTGGTGTGGCTGGGGGTGCTGGTCGCCGTGTGGATGGTGCTGGTCGTCCTCGCGCCGAGCTTCGCGTGGTGTGCGGTGCCGCTCTTCTTCACCGGGCTGCGCATCCTCCCGCCGCGCGCCGCACTCGCGCTCGTCGCCCTGCTCACGCTGTTCGTCGTGGCCGCCCAACTGCGGCTGGCCGAGGGCTTCGACCCGAATCTGGTGCTCGCCCCGCCCGCCGTCGCCGCGGTCGCCACGGCGGTCTTCGTCCATATGCAGCGCCAGGCCGTGCGTCAGCGCGAACTGTCCGAGCGACAGCGCGAACTCATCGACGACCTGCTGCGCACCCGCCGCGAACTGGCCGCCACCGAACGCCGCGAGGGAACCCTCGCCGAACGCCAGCGGCTCTCCATGGAGATCCACGACACCCTCGCGCAGGGCCTGTCCAGCCAGCAGATGCTGCTCCAGGCCGCCGACCGCACCTGGGACACCGACCCGGGCACCGCCCGCCGCCATGTCCGTACCGCCACCGGCATCGCGGAACGCAATCTCGCCGAGGCCCGCCGCTTCGTCCACGACCTCGCGCCGGCCGATCTCGCGGAGGGCGGCGGCCTGGAGGCGGCCCTGCACGCACTGGCCGCGCGGGAGACGGCGCAGGGGCAGGGGCGGCTGACCGTCCGCTGCCATGTGGAGGGCGAGCGGCTCACCGCGCTGCCGGACCGGGTGCAGTCCGCACTGCTGCGCATCGCACAGGGTGCGCTGGCCAATGTGAAGGAGCACGCGAACGCGACGGAGGCGGCGCTGACGCTGACCCACCTCGACGACCGGGTCGTCCTGGACATCGCCGACAACGGGCAGGGCTTCGTACCCACCGGACGCACCGGGGCCACCGGCAGCGTGCGCGGTCACGGGCTGCCCGCCATCCGCGCCCGGCTGCACCAGCTCGGCGGCACGCTGACGATCGAGTCGGTGTCGGGCGAGGGTACGGTGCTGTCCGCCGCCGTCCCCCTCACCGCCACCGCCCCGCCGACCGCCCCGGAGGACCTCGTATGACCGCGACGCCGCCCGTACGCATCCTGCTCTGCGACGACCATGTCGTCGTACGCGCCGGGCTCCTCGCCCTCCTCGGCAGCGAACCGGACATCGAGGTCGTCGGCGAGGCCGGCAGCGGCGAGGAGGCGGTCGCCCTGGCCGCCAAGCTCACCCCGGACGTCGTCCTGATGGACCTCCAGCTCGGCGAGGGCATCGACGGCGTGGAGGCCACCCGCCGCATCTCCGCCACCGGCGTCCACGTGCTGGTCCTCACCACGTACGACACGGACGCCGACATCACCCGGGCCATCGAGGCGGGCGCCACCGGCTATCTGCTGAAGGCCGAGCGCCCCGAGGAGCTCTTCGCCGCGATCCGCTCGGCGGCCCAGGGCCGTACGACGCTCTCCCCGCCGGTGGCCAGCCGTGTCATGGCCCGGATGCGCAAGCCCCTGCCCACCCTCACCGACCGCGAGCTCGACATCCTGGCGCAGCTCTCCCAGGGCCTGGGCAACCGGGACATCGCCCGTGCCCTGTTCATCAGCGAGGCCACGGTCAAGACCCACCTCGGCCGGATCTACGACAAGCTCGGCGTCGACACCCGGGCGGGCGCCGTGGCCGTGGCGAAGGAGCAGCGGCTGCTGCCGTAGCCCGTGCCCGGCCCGCACGGCGCCGGTGCGTCCCCGGGCATGACACCATCGAAGCGTGCTCGACATCGGCTACTCCCTCTCCCGACGCTTCCCCGATCCTCCGCAGACCGACTACCGCCGCGCGGACGTCCACGCCCTGCGGCACGATCTGTTCTCCGGGGACGTCTACCTCGCGGACACCAAGGAGGACCGCGAGGTGTCCACCGCCTGGGGATGGGTGCCGGTGCTCGACTTCGCGTGGGCGCTGTGCGACATCGTCGAGCAGATCGACCAGGACCCGCGCGGCAACCGCTCGCACCGGCAGCAGTTCGCCGAGCTGGACTTCACCGAGTCGTCCGACCGGATGCTCTTCGAGCGCCGCTTCGGCTGGGTCGACGTCGAGGCCGACTGGATGCCCGGCGACGAGCCCCCGCTCACCTTCAGCCACTCGCTGCTGCGCCGCGAGGCCCGCGACTTCCTGCACGACCTGATCGCCGACCTCGCCGACATGCACGAGGGCCTCGCCGACAACCCCGTGATCTGGGACCTCCAGGCCCGCTTCCCCCGTATCTGAACCCCGTATCCGGACCCCGCGTCTGAACCCCGTGTCTGAACCCCGCGTCCGGGCCGGCCCGGCGGGCTAAGCCTCCACCCGCACCCCGATCTGCGCCGCGAACGCCGGCGCCAGCTCCATCAGCTGGGCCGGGCTGATCACCGCACCGGCCAGCCGCTCCACCCCACGCGCGATGTCCAGCTCCGCGACCGTGCGCAGGTCCACCGACTCCATCCGTACGGAGCTGAAGTCGGCCCGCTTCAGCACACAGTCCCGGAACTCCACCCGCACCAGCTGCGCGTCCCCGAAATCCGGCTCGGACAGCACACAGCCCTCGAAGACCACGTCCTTCAGCCGCGCCTTCCGCAGATTCAGGTAGTCGATCTTCCCACCACGCACCAGCACCCGCTCCAGCACCGCACCGTGCAGCTGCACCCCGCCCAGCCGTGCGTCCACCACCTCCACGTCGCGCAGCGACGCCCCCGCGAGGTCGGTGCCCACACCCCGTACGCCGGTCAGCACCGAATCGATGAAGCGGGCCCTGACCAGCTCCGCACGGTCCAGCGCGCAGCCGTCCAGCGCGCAGTCCATGAACCGGGCCCCCGGACCCGACTCGTCCGCGAGATCCACCCCGTCGAACCGCACGCCGTCGTAGTCGCCGTCCGGCTCCAGTCCTCCCCCGTCGTACGGAACGAGCGGTGGGAGCCGCACCTCGGGCCGCCGGGCCGCCGCGATGGTGTCCGTCTTCCTGCTGTTGCTGCGTGCCATGCCCTCCATCGTGACCCATGCCACTGACAACGCCGCCGCCCCGATGCCACGGACACGCCCCCGCGAACCGTCCCGCACTCAGCAGCGCCCGACGGCGGCCGTGCTCGCCCTCGGGGCGTCCGAGCCCCGGCCGGCCGCTCCACGGGCGAAGAGCCGGGCCGCTCCACGGGCGAAGCCCGGCCGCTCCACGGACGGGGAGCCGGTCTCAAGCAGACGTGCGGCCGCCGGACGCACCGCCCAGCTCCGCCAATGCCCCGTCCGTCAGCCGGTACACCGTCCACTCGTCCTGCGGCCGCGCGCCCAGCGACTCGTAGAACGCGATGGACGGGGCGTTCCAGTTCAGCACCGACCACTCCAGGCGTCCGTAGCCCCGCTCCACACAGATCCGTGCCAGCTCGGCCAGCAGCGCCTTCCCGTGCCCGCCGCCGCGCCGCTCCGGGCGCACGTACAGGTCCTCCAGGTAGATCCCGTGCACCCCGCGCCAGGTCGAGAAGTTCAGGAACCACAGCGCGAACCCGACCACCTCGCCGTCGTCGGACTCCGCGATGTGCGCGTACGCGGCGGGCCGCTCGCCGAACAGCGCTTGATGCAGCTGCTCCTCGGTGGCCTCGACCTCGTGCAGGGCCTTCTCGTATTCGGCCAGCTCACGGACCATGGCGTGGATGACGGGGACATCGGCGGGGGCAGCGGTACGAATCATGGGGGCAGCGTAAGCACCGGCCCGTACGCCGCCGACCCCGCCCCGTCCGGAATGTCGATCACGCCGACGATCACCGGGCCGTGCGTCAATCGGATATGACTCCGAGCAGCCCCGCACCGCCCACCCGGCATCGCGCCGCCGCCGGCTCGTGGCTCCGCAGCGTCGGATCATGGATCCGCAGCGCGCCCGGCACGTACGTCTGGCTGGCCGCGCTCTTCGTCACCACGGTCATCGTCCACCAGATGTCACCGGACTTCGAAGAGGACTTCCTGCGCCAGCGCTCGACCAACATCCACGAGCTCACCCAGGACCCGTTGCGCGTCCTGATCACCAGCGCGTTCTGGATCGACGGCGGCCGCTGGATCCCCTACGCCGTGCTGTACACCGTCTTCCACGCCCCCGCCGAGCGCTGGCTCGGCACCCTGCGCTGGCTCGCCGTCGTCGTACTGGCGCACGTCCTCGCCTCCCTCGCCAGCGAGGGCGTACTGGCCTGGGCGATCCGGCACGGGCACGTGCCCTGGTCGGCGGCGAGCACCCTCGACGTCGGTGTCAGTTACGCGCTCGCGGGGGTCATCGCCGTGCTCACGTACCGCATCCCGCAGCCCTGGCAGTACGTGTACCTCTTCGCCGTGCTCGTCTTCTACGGCATCCCCCTCGTCACCGGCCGCTCCTTCACCGACCTCGGCCACTTCACCGCCGTGCTCATCGGCCTCGCCTGTTACCCACTGACCCGCTCCCGGCACAGGACGGGAACACCGGGTGCGCAGTAACGTCCCGCTCCAGGACAACGCAGTGAAAGCCAGAGACAACGCAGAGCCAGGCCACCCACAACAGGGCTTCACACCGGACAAAGCAGGGGCAACATGAGCACCGTCAGCACCGTCAACGGCGGCATATCGTTCTGGTACGCGGACCGAGGCACCCCCATCGCCCGGGAGCCTCTGCCCGGCGACGCCACCGCCGACATCTGCATCGTCGGGGGCGGATACACCGGGCTGTGGACCGCCTACTACCTCAAGAAGGCCGTCCCCTTCCTCAACATCACCGTGCTGGAGGCCAAGTTCTGCGGCTACGGCGCCTCCGGGCGCAACGGCGGCTGGCTCTACAACGGCATCGCGGGCCGCGACCGCTATGCGAAGCTCCACGGCCACGAGGCCGCCGTCCGGCTCCAGCGGGCGATGAACGAGACGGTCGACGAGGTCGTCCGGGTGGCCGCCGAGGAGGACATCGACGCCGACATCCATCAGGGCGGCGTACTCGAAGTCGCCTACACACCCGCACAGCTGGCCAGGCTCAAGGACTTCCACTCCGTCGAGATCGCCTTCGGCGAGACCGACCGCGTCCTGCACGGCGCCCGCGAGACCTGCGAACGCGTCAACGTCACCGGCGCCGTCGGCTCCACCTGGACCCCGCACGGCGCCCGGCTGCACCCGGTCAAACTCGTCAAGGGGCTCGCCGCGACCGTCGAGGCGCTCGGCGTCACCATCCACGAGTCGACACCCGTCACCGAGATCAAGCCCAAGCACGCGCACACCCCGTACGGCACCGTCCGCGCCCCGTACATCCTGCGCTGCACCGAGGGGTTCACCGCGAGCCTCAAGGGCCAGCGGCGCACCTGGCTCCCCATGAACTCCTCGATGATCGCCACCGAACCGCTCCCCCGGTCCGTCTGGGACACCATCGGCTGGGACGGCCGCGAGACCCTCGGCGACATGGCCCACGCCTACATGTACGCCCAGCGCACCGCCGACGACCGCATCGCGCTCGGCGGCCGCGGCGTCCCCTACCGCTTCGGCTCCGGCACGGACAATGACGGCCGCACCCGGCCCGCCACCATCGAGGCGCTCCGCGACATCCTCGTCCGCCTCTTCCCCACCACCGCGGGCGCCCGCATCGACCACGCCTGGTCCGGCGTCCTCGGCGTCCCCCGGGACTGGTGCGCCACGGTCACCCTCGACCGCTCCACCGGGCTCGGCTGGGCGGGCGGCTACGTCGGCTCCGGCGTCGCCACCACCAACCTGGCCGCCCGTACCCTGCGCGACCTGATCCAGCAGGACTCCGGCCAGTCGGGGCCCACCGATCTGACCACCCTCCCCTGGGTCGGCCACAAGGTCCGCCGCTGGGAGCCGGAACCCTTCCGCTGGCTCGGCGTCCACGGCATGTACGCCGCCTACCGCGCCGCCGACCGCCGCGAACTCACCTCGCCGCGCCCCGGCACGGACCCCATCGCGAAGGCCGCTGACCGGCTGGCCGGGCGGCACTGACCCGAAGAAACCACGGGCACCCGCCACCGGGTGGTGGCGGGTGCCCGTGGTTCGTTCGGTCGGCTCAGCGGGGCCGTGTCACTTCAGGTGGCAAATGCTCTTGCCATGGCACGGCTTCGGCTTCGGCTTGCACTTCTTGTCGTGCTTGCCGTGCTTGCCGTGCTTGCCGTGCTTGCCGTGCTTGCCGTGCTTGCCGTGCTTGTCGTGGCACGGCTTGGGCTTGGGCTTGCACTTCTTGTCGTGCTTGTCGTGGCACGGCTTCGGCTTGGGCTTGCACTTCTTGTCGTGCTTGCCGTCGCACGGCTTCTTCGCGACGGAGATGCGGGCCTGGTCCTGGTTCGACCGGACGGTCCCGTTCTCGGCGGTGGCCACCGCGCGGTTGACGACCTCGCCGCGCCGGGCGTCGGCGGCCGTGACCCGGTAGGTGCCGGTGCAGGTGGTGCTGTCACCGGACTGCCCGGCCGGAGCGAGGGTGGTCGCCTCGCAGGTCACACCGGTCACCCGGTCATCGGTGACCGAGACCCCCGTCAGCTCCTGCGAACCGGTGTTGGTGACGGTGTACGTGTACGTCACCTCGTCGCCCACCTCGTACTTGCGCGAGTCGTCCACCGTCTTCGTCAGCCGCAGCCCCGGCTCGGTCCCGGCCCGCAGCCGGACACTGTCCGGCTCCGACTCCACCTGCGTGGAGCCGGACCGCCCCTGAGCGGCGGCCACGTTGATGACCGTCCCCCGCGCGGCGTCCGCCTCGGTGACGGTGTAACTGCCGGTGCAGGTGGTGACGGCCCCCGGGGCCAGCGTCGTCGACCGGCAGGTCACGTCCGGCACGAGACTGTCGGTGACCCCGACGCCGGTCAGCGTCGCGTTGCCGGTGTTGGTGACGGTGTAGGTGTACGTCACCTCGTCGCCGGCCCGGTAGACACGGGTGTCGTCGGCCGACTTCTCCAGGTGCAGCCCCAGTTCGGAGGCGACCAGCACGGTCACGTCGTCGGGCTCCGACTCCACCGCGGTGGAGCCGGACCGGCCTTGCGCGGTCGCGGTGTTGGTGACCGATCCCTGATCGGCGTCGGCGTCCGTGATCCGGTAGGTGCCGGTGCAGGTGGTGCTGTCACCGGACTGCCCGGCCGGAGCGAGAGTGGTCGCCTCGCAGGTCACACCGGTCACCCGGTCATCGGTGACCGAGACCCCCGTCAGCTCCTGGGGGCCGGTGTTGGTGACGGTGTACGTGTACGTCACCTCGTCGCCGACCTCGTACACACGGGTGTCGTCGGCCGACTTCTCCAGCCGGATCCCGGGCCCGGACCGGACCTCAAGGGTGACGTCGTCGGGCGGCGAATCGATCGGGGTGCCGCCGTCCCGTCCGTGTGCGGTGGCGGTGTTGGTGACCGAACCGGCCGCGGCGTCCGCCTGGGTGACGGTGTATCCGCCGGTGCAGGTCGTCGTCTCGCCCACGGCGAGCGTGGTCTTCGGACAGATGATGCCGGTGACCCGGTCGTCGGTGACGTTCACGTCCGTCAGCGGGACGTTGCCGCTGTTGGTCACCACGTACTCGTACGGCACCTCGGTGCCCGGCGTCAGCGGGGTCGGCAGCGGCGGGTTCTGGGAGACCTGCTTGACCAGGTTGAGCCGGGGCAGCGCGGCGGCCGGGTGGACGCTGAGGTTCCGGATCAAGTGGACGTCGGTGAACAGTCCGGTCGAAGCGGCGAAGCCGAACTTGTAGGTGCTGGGCACCGGCTGGGGCGCCGGGGTCGAAAGCACCTGCTGGGTGCCGTTGCCGTCGTGGAAGTCGATCGAGACCGTGACCACCGGGTTCGGCGACGGGGAGACCTCGACGGTCACCGTGCGGCGCGAGGGCTCCAGCAGTGCTTCGGCCTCCTGCGGGGTGGAGTCCGGCGGCACCGAGGTGGTCGGCCCCTGCAACTGCCCCGGCAGTGTGGAGGGCCAGGGCCCGGCCGTCGAGAAATTGCTGGTCGTCGCATCGAGGAAGCAGTAGCCCTCGGTGCCGTCGCCCGGCCCGCGCAGCGTCACCATGTTCGCGCCGGGCGCCGGGATCCGGAATGACGTACCGGCCGGGGAGCGGGTGGCGCAGCCGTTGCCGCGGTGCTCCCAGTCACCGAAGTAGTTGCCGAGGACGTCCAGGCCGACACCGAGGTAGCCGCGGTCGACACCCGGCAGGAACGTCCCGGCCGGATCGTCGTCGGGGAGCTTCTGCGCATAGCCCAGGCTGCCGCCGAAGGCCCCGGGCGAGGTCAGCGACGCGGCGCCGTCGATGAGGAAGAACGAGATGCCGTCGGCCGGAGGGTTGGTCGTACCGCCGTACTGCCACTGTTCGAAGGTGGTGACCATGCCCTGGTTGGCCGGGAGCGCGTGGTTGTAGAGCACCGCGGCCGACTGGTCGTTGGACGCGTCGGTCAGCCTCAGATAGCCGTGCGGTGCCGCGTTGTTCGGCGGTACGGGGCCGGTCGCGCCGGCCGGGCAGCCGGTGAGCGGATGGGTGCCGGGGCCGGGCGCCGGGGACTCGGGCGCGCCGGTCAGACAGGCGGGCCCGAACGCCTCGAACTCCGCGTTCGCGTCGGCCCCGGTGAACGTCTCGTCCACCAGCGGTACGCCCACGGGCTGCGCGGCGGCCGTCTGCCCCGGCAGCCCCAGCCCTGCCGCCAGCAGCCCGAGCACACCGAGCCCGCCCGCGGTCCAACGTCCCAGCCTGTTCTGCCCACGCCTTCTGGTCGGGGCAGGGAAATCTCTCAGCCTCATGCGGGGGAACGTAAGGGCTCCTTCCGGCTGCCGGACGCAACGCGCTCCGAAGCCGCCGCCCGCCCTTCCACCGGCGTACGCATCCGAGTTACGGCCATGGGCCGGCCGTGGACTTCGGGGACGGGCGAACGACGGGACGGGGGCCGGGAGGTTCACACACTGGACCGGTGGTCCGCCGGCGCCTCCCCGATCACGTGCCGCGAGCGGGCCGCGAGCCGTACGGGCATGTCCTCGCCCAGCCGGCACATGGCGTTGTCCGTCCCGGAGGAGTCGACCGGTTCCAGCGGAAGCTCTGCCCACTGCGGAAACTGCGCTCCGATCAGCCTCCGTACGAGAGGGACATCGAGCTCCGCTTCATCGGCATGCATCTCTCCCGCACCCGTGCAAACCCGTTCACCGACCCGGCGGACCCGCTCGACGTCCGGTCCGCCGTCCCGGGCACCCGCCCCGCCACAGACGAATATCCATCCGCCTCACCGCCCCGCCCCGGCGTCCGGCCGCCGCCCGCCCCTCCGAGCGCCGATCATCGCGAGCGCGTCGACCGTGGCCGGGGAGAGCGTCGAGTCGTCCAGTCCGGCCGGCGCCATCCAGGCGACGGCGCTCGTCGAGTCATCGGTCCTGGTGACGGTCGGCAGGCCGGTCTTGAGCTCGACGCGGTAGAAGAGCCCCACCAGATTCCAGCCGATCCCGAGCCGGTGGGCCGTATACGCCCGCGCGTCCAACAGCCGGGCGTCGAGGAGTTCGAGGCCGGTCTCCTCGTACAGCTCGCGCTCCAGCGTCTCCCTCGGCTGCTCGCCCGGGTCGATCCCGCCACCGGGCAGGTGCCAGAGGCCGGGCTCGAAGACCGGGGAGGACTCGGAGAGCCGGGTCAGCAGCAGTTGGTCCCGCACGGTGGCGATCGCGTACGCCGATACGCGCGAACGGACAGGGCTTTCCACGGTGCCTCCGGTCTACGGTCTCCGGGCCCTCGAACCGTCCCGGCCGCACCGCACGCCAGGCGAATCCGGCCGCCCTTGTGCGGCGACCCGTTGATCTGCCCCCGTACGCCGTCGGCCGCGCCCCGCCCCCACGACGCGAGTCGGCCGGTGTGCCGGTGCCCCCACCTCGGGGGCGCCGGCACACCGGCCGTCCCGCGTCGTGGGGTCAGGCGACGAGCTCGGACTCCTCCGCCGGGGCCGCGTCGGGCTCGGACCCGGGCGCGGTGTCGCGCATGACCAGGGCGGCCAGGACCGCGGCCGCGAGGACGCCGATCGCGCTGATGGTGAAGGTGGTCGACATCGAGGAGGTGAAGGCGTCCCGGGCGGCCCGGATCAGGCCGGTGTCGCCGTGGGCCAGGGACAGTGCGTCGGTGATCGAACGCTTCGCCTGCTCGGGGGCGTCGGCGGGCATCTCGCGGGCGAAGCCGCTGGACAGGAGCGAGCCGAGGATCGCGATGCCGAGCGCGGTGCCGGCCTGCTGGATGGTGTCGTTCAGGGCCGAGCCGACCCCCGCCTGCTCCGGCGGGATGGTGCCCATCAGCGCGCCGATCGCGGCCGGCATCGCCACCCCCGCGCCGAGGCCGAGCAGACCGAGCGCGACCGCCGGGAGCGTGAACCCGGTGTCCTGCGAGACGGAGGTCAGCAGTGCGAAGGCACCGGCCATCACGATCATTCCGGCCAGCACCAGCAGGCGGTTGCCGGTCTTCGCGGCGAGCCCGCTGCCCACCACATTGCCGGCCAGCGCCGCGACGGCCAGCGGCACGAACGCCAGGCCCGCCTCGACCGGCGAATAGCCGAGTACGAACTGCAGGTACTGGGTGAACACCAGCAGCAGTCCGCCGTTGCCGATCTGCACGAGGGTCAGCGACAGCGAACCTCCGCTGAAGTTGCGGTGCTTGAACAGGACCAGCGGCACCATCGGCGCGGCGGTGACGTTCTCCCAGACCACGAACCCGACAAGGGCGACGACCGCGACGGCCAGGGTGATCAGGGACCGGCCGCCGAAGGCACCGTGCTGCGGGATCTCGATGATCCACCAGACCAGCGCGGTCATGCCCACGGCGGAGAGCACGGCGCCGAGCGGATCGGCCTTCTGCCACGGCCCCTTCGACTCCGGCATGAGAGTGAGGCCCGCGAGGACGGCGAGGACCACGACCGGAACGTTGATGAAGAAGATCGAGTGCCAGGAGAAGTGGTCGATCAGCACACCGCCGAGCACCGGACTGCCGACCAGTCCGAGCATCGCCACCGAACTCCACACCGCCATCGCCCGGCCGCGCTCCTGCTCGTCGAAGACGGTGATGAGGATCGACAGCGTCGACGGCATGATCAGGGCCCCGCCGACACCCATCGCGATCCGGGCGGCGATCACCTCACCGGGGTTCGTGCAGAAGGTCGCGGCCAGCGACGCCGCCCCGAAGAGCAACAGGCCGATGATCATGACCTTCCGGCGGCCGAACCGGTCGCCGAGGCTGCCCGAGGTGAGCAGGAGACCGGCGAAGACCAGGATGTACGAGTCGAGGATCCACTGCGTGTCCTGGGCGCTCGCGCCGATGTCCTCGGTCATCGACGGCACCCCGACGGTCAGCGCCATGCTGTCGACCACCAGCACCAGCGAGCTGAGGCACAGCACGATCAGGATCCACCAGCGGCGTGGATCACGGGTCTCCGTGACGGTTTCCATGAGTCTCCCCCTTCGAATTGATCGCGCACACCATCCCCTCGGTGCGCACATCGTTCCTGCGGTGCGAACACTGTACGCAGACGAGTACGCCGTGCGCAACAACCCCTCATGTACGCTCGATGCGAACGGTGTACGCACCCGAGGAGGAGACGTCATGGCAGCCAGGACCAACCCGATCCCGTCCGTGTGGACCCGCCAGCAGCGCGAGCCCGACCAGCCCGCGCTCAGCCGGGCCGCGATCGTGCGCGAGGCGATCGCGATGCTGGACGCCGACGGCATCGAGGCGCTCAGCATGCGCAAGCTCGGCGCCCGGCTGAACGCCGGCGCGACCTCGCTCTACCGGCACGTCGCGACCAAGGACGAGCTGATGGAACTCGCGGTGGACGAGGTGTTCGCCGAGATCGAGGTCCCCGCCGCCGACACCCCGGACTGGCGCGCCGCCGCCACCGGGGCCGCCCGCTCCTTCCGCTCGACGGCCCTGCGCCACCCCTGGCTGGCCTCGGTCCTCGGCCAGGCGGGCCTCGCCTACCTGGGCCCCAACCTGATGTCGTTCTCCGAACGGCTGGCCGCCCTGTTCGCCGCCGCCGGCTTCCCGGAGCCGAGCCGCGCGATCGACACCGTCATGACCTACGTCATCGGCGCCGGCACCACCGAGGCGGCCTGGCTCACCACCGTCGCCCGCTCCGGCGAGACCGAGGCCGACTTCATCGCCCGCCTCCTGCCGGCCGCCCAGCAGGCCGCGGCCGAACACGACCACCTCGCCGACTCCTTCGCCGCCCCCTCGGACACCGCCCCCGAGGAGATCCGCGACGCCAAGTTCGCGTACGGCCTGGAAGTCGTCCTGGACGGACTGGCGATGCGACTCCCGCCCCGATGAGCAGCCCCGACGGCCACCCCGACAACTGAACACACGTTCAGCACTCGCGCGCATTGACACGGGCGATCCACACTCCGAATACTGACTACTCATTCAGTAAGGAGCCTGTGCAGTGCCTGAAGTCACCATGTCGGATCCCCCCGCCGCCCGCACCCTGCTCACCGGCGGGGAGGCCCTGGTCCGGGCGCTCGCCGCACACGGTGTGACCAGGGCGTTCGGCATTCCCGGCACCCACAACCTGGAGATCTACCGGCACCTGGCCGCCCACCGGATCGACCACCTCACCCCCCGCCACGAGCAGGGCGCGGGCTACGCCGCCGACGCCTACGCCCGGGTCAGCGGCCGGCCCGGCGTGGCGATCACCACCACCGGACCGGCCCTGCTGAACATCGCGGCCGCCGTCGGCCAGGCGTACTCCGACAGCGTCCCGCTGCTCGTCGTCTCACCGGGCATGCCGCTGCGCCACCCCCGGCAGCCGACCGGCCTGCTGCACGAGATGCGCAGCCAGACCGAGGCGCTGCGGGGCATCGCGGCCGTCAGCCACCGGGTGTCCTCGGTCGAGGAGATCGGCGTGGCGGTCGCCCGCGCCTTCACCCTTTTCCGTACGCGGCGCCCCCGCCCCGTACACATCGAGGTCCCGCTGGACCTGCTCACCGCCGCCGAACCTGCCGGGCCGGTACGGACCGCCCCGCCGCTCTCCCCGGCGACGGCGGACCCGGGCGCACTCGCGGCGGCGGGCGAGGCACTGCGCTCGGCCGCCCGGCCCGCGATCGTGCTCGGCGGCGGAGCGCGCGGCGCCGCCGCCGAGTGCCTGCGGCTGGCCGAGGAGCTGGGCGCCCTTGTGGTGACCTCCGCCAACGGCAAGGGGATCGTGGCGGAGACCCACCCGTTGTCGCTCGGCGTCTCGCTGCACAGCCGGGCCGTCCGGCGTCGGCTGGCGGAGTCCGACGTACTGCTCGCCGTCGGCACCGAACTCGCCGAGTCCGACCTGTGGGAGCCCCTGCCCGCACTCACCGGCACGCTCGTCCGGGCCGACATCGATCCGGCCCAGATGTACGCGGGACTGCCCGCCGACATCCCGTTGACCGGCGACGCCCGCCACACCCTGCGCGCCCTGCTCGACGCACTGCCGAGCGCCCCGGCGCCCGCCGCCGGCATCGACACCGTCCACCGGGCCGTCACCGCGCTGCGGCACGAGAGGAACGCCGAGACCCGGAGCCAGGACGCGCACCTGCTGCCGTACCTGGCGGCCATCGGATCGGCGCTCCCGGCGGACGCGGTGCTCACCTCCGACAGCGCCCAGTGCTGCTACTACGGCGCGATCCCGCACCTGCCCATCGGCCCGGAGGGCCGCTATCTGCACCCGACGGGCTTCGGCACGCTCGGCTACGCGCTGCCCGCCGCCATCGGCGCGAAGACCGCGGACCCCGCCCGTCCGGTCGTCGCCCTGAGCGGCGACGGCGGCCTCCAGTTCTCCGTACAGGAACTGGCCACGGCCGCACAGCTGCGGCTCCCCCTGCCCGTCGTGGTCTTCGACAACGGCGGCTACGGCGAGATCCGCGACGAAATGGTGTCCCGCGGCGACCGCCCCACCGCGGTCGACCTGCCGCCCGTCGACCTGCCCGCCCTGGCCCGCGCCTACGGCGGCCACGGAGTGCGGGCCGACTCGCCCGAGGCGCTCGCGGAGGCACTGCGCCGCGCCCTGGACACCCCGGGCCCCACCCTCATCGCAGTCCCCCTCACCACCGCCCCCGCGCCCGTCCCCGCACCCGTTTCCGCCTCCGAGGAGCTCCCCCGATGACCGCCACCGACCCCACCCCTCCCCTGATCTCCCTCACCTGGACCGACCAGGAGACCGGGCACCAGGGACACCTGGTCATCGACCGCCTGGTGCGCGGCGTCTCCAGCGGCGGACTGCGGATGCGCCCCGGCTGCACGCTGGAGGAGGTCACCGGCCTGGCCCGCGGCATGACGATGAAGGAGGCGCTGCACTACAACCCGCAGGGCCGCTACATCCCGCTGGGCGGCGCCAAGGGCGGCATCGACTGCGACCCGCGCGACCCCGCCGCCCACGGCGTCCTCGTCCGCTACCTGCGCGCCGTACGCCCCTACATCGAGCACTTCTGGACCACCGGCGAGGACCTCGGCCTCACCCAGGACCGGGTCGACCGGGCGGCCGCCGAGGCGGGCCTGGTCTCCTCCATCCAGGCGGTCTACCCGCTCCTGGACGACGAGGAGGCCGCCCGGCGACGCCTCGCCGACGCGTTCGCCATCGACGTGGACGGCATCGGCCTGGACGAGCTCGTCGGCGGCTGCGGCGTCGCCGAATCGGTTCTCACCGCCCTGGACCGGGCCGGTGTCGCCCACCGCGGCACCCGCGTCGCGGTGCAGGGCCTCGGCACCATGGGCGGCGCCACCGCCCGCTTCCTGGCGCGCGCCGGGCTGCGCGTCGTCGCGGTCGCCGACATCAAGGGCACCATCGCCAACCCCGCCGGTCTGGACGTCGAGGCGCTGCTCGCCGCCCGCGACGGCCACGGTGCCGTGGACCGCGCCGCACTCCGCGCCGAGGACCGCGAACTGCCGGCCGACGCCTGGCTGAGGGCCGACGCCGAGGTACTGGTGCCGGCCGCCGTCTCGTACGCCGTGGACACCACCAACCAGGCGGGCATCACCGCCCGCTGGATCGTCGAGGCCGCCAACATGCCGGTGGTGCCGGAGGCGGAGGCCCTGCTGGCCGCCCGCGGCATCACCGTGCTGCCGGACGTCGTCGTCAACTCCGGCACGAACGCCTGGTGGTGGTGGACCCTGTTCGGTGACATCGGCGCCGACGCCGACGAGGCGTTCGCGTACACCCGCCGGTCCATGCGCGCCCTGGTCGACCAGATACTGGCCCGCGCCGAGGCCGAGAGGAGCACCCCCCGGGCCGCCGCGCACGCCCTGGCCGCCGACCGGCTCCCGATTGTCGCCGAACGCTTCGGACAGTTCCGCGAACAATCCGAGAACGACAACTGAAGAAATAATCCGGAAGCAAAACCGAAAGGGCTTGCGGGGAATCGGCCCTCCAATTCCCCGCAAGCCCTCAGCTCCACCACCTACGACTCAGGCCGATTCCGTCACTTGACGATCCGGATGGAGTTGTACGGGGTGTAGTCGTAGTCGGCGAACGTGTTGGCCTGCTGGTAACCGCCACAGTTGTTCCCGGCGGCGTCGTGGCAGTTACGGGCGGTGGCGCCACCGGTCTGGTGGTTGTGGATCCGCTTGGTGCCGTACTGGTTGCAGATCTTGTGGGCGCCGTAGCCGTAGAGGATGCAGGTGGGCTCGTCGTTGGCCCAACTGCCTTTCGGACAGAGGCAGACGGCCCCCGACGGACAGCCGTGGATCGTGGCCGCCGCCTCCGCCGCGGCGGCGTTCCCGCCGAGCGTCAGCACCGAGCCGGCCGCCACCACGGCGACCGCCGCGACGGTCCTGGAAAGCACGCTCCGGAACCTGCGCATATGGCATTCCCCCTTGTGCGACACCGCGACCCCGGTCCGGACCGCGGATCTTCTTCGCTTACCACCCACCCATGGGGCCCTCACACAATGAAACCGGGAGCGGCCCGGGGACCAGGTGTTTGCACCACAGCGAAAACGCCCGGACCACCGCTCGGTTCATCAATCGGGGGAACGATGAAACCGCGAATCCACTTCACCGCCGACGATTTGGCCCGGACCACCCGTGGCGGCACGCCCGGACGACATGTGGGAACTGGTCAACAGCCTCCACATCCTCCAGCCCCCCACGCCCGCCGTCCGCCGTCCGCCGTCCGCCCACGCGCCCTGGCTGCGCCACGTCCGTACCCACTGCGCCGGACGGGACCTCAGGGCCCTCATCCGGTACGTGACCACCCTCGTCCCGCGGCTGGGAGACTTCCCCGACTTCCTCACCCCGTCCGGCACCGACAGCTTCGACACCTCGCTCGACCTCATCCACGCCACCCCGGCCGCCCGGCTGCGCACCGAACTCGCCATGCATCTCCGGCGGCGCGCCCCACCTCCCCGGGCCCGCCGGCTCGCCGATGGCGACCGCACCGCCCGCCGGGAGCCCCGGTCCGCCCTCACCACGTACCACCGCGAGCTGCTCGCACCCCAACTCCCGGTGATCGGCGAGATGTTCCACCTGGAGCGCGCCCAGCACAGCCGGGACATCCTGCGCCGGGCGGGACTCGTCACCGGCACACGAAGGGGCTGCGTGGTGCTGCACGCCCTGCCCCCCTCGGCCGCGCCCTGGCCCGCCCCGGCCCGGACACCCGCTGCCCCCGGTCAGCGGGGGCGCGGTCCGGGGATGCGGACACCGGCGGCGCGGAACCTGATCCCGACGAGCGCGGCCGGCGCCCCTCGCGGCCCGCCGGTGCGACGCGCGTCCGCCCCGGCCCGAGGTCGACCTCAACCGTGATCCGGCCTGATCCGAACGAAAGGCCCTGGCCGACGCACCACACCGCTGCGGCCACCGGGAGGACGCACGGCAGGACACCCGAAGGGCATCCGAACCTATGCGCCCGCGGGGCTCGGCCAGGGAACGGAAAGACCCAGGTCGGAGAGGATCCGACCTGGGTCTCGACGGAGCCCCCTGTCGGATTCGAACCGACGACCTACGCATTACAAGTGCGTTGCTCTGGCCAGCTGAGCTAAGGAGGCGTGCCGGAGCAGTGTAACCAACGCCGCACCCCGCGCGGTCCTGAAATTTCGGGGACGTCGAACTACTGACAGATTCGAAATGGCCAGGTAGCGTCGCTGAAGGTTCACTCAAGTGGACCAGACCACTCCCGCACTCGGATCGTCCGGCACGTTCCTGCCGGTGGAGGAGAAGATTCAGCATGGCCAGTGTCACGTTCGACAAGGCGTCCCGCGTCTACCCCGGCTCCACGAAGCCGGCCGTGGACCAGCTTGAGATCGACATCGCGGACGGCGAGTTCCTCGTCCTCGTCGGTCCTTCCGGTTGTGGCAAGTCGACCTCCCTGCGCATGCTCGCGGGTCTTGAGGACGTCAACGGCGGCGCGATCCGCATCGGTGACCGCGACGTCACGCACCTGCCCCCGAAGGACCGGGACATCGCCATGGTGTTCCAGAACTACGCGCTGTACCCGCACATGACCGTCGCGGACAACATGGGCTTCGCGCTCAAGATCGCCGGTGTCAACAAGACCGAGATCCGGGCGAAGGTCGAAGAGGCCGCCAAGATGCTGGACCTCACCGAGTACCTGGACCGCAAGCCGAAGGCGCTCTCCGGTGGTCAGCGCCAGCGTGTCGCGATGGGCCGCGCCATCGTCCGTGAGCCGCAGGTCTTCCTCATGGACGAGCCGCTGTCGAACCTCGACGCCAAGCTCCGTGTCTCCACCCGTACGCAGATCGCCTCGCTCCAGCGCCGTCTGGGCATCACGACCGTGTACGTCACGCACGACCAGGTCGAGGCCCTGACCATGGGTGACCGGGTCGCGGTCCTCAAGGACGGTCTGCTCCAGCAGGTCGACTCGCCGCGCAACATGTACGACAAGCCGGCGAACCTCTTCGTGGCCGGCTTCATCGGATCCCCCGCCATGAACCTGATCGAGGTCCCGATCACGGACGGCGGCGTGAAGTTCGGCAACAGCGTCGTCCCGGTCTCCCGCGAGGCGCTCTCCGCCGCCGCGGACAAGGGCGACACCACCGTCACGGTCGGCATCCGCCCCGAGCACTTCGACATCGTCGAGCACGGCGGCGCCGCCGCGAAGTCCCTCTCGAAGGACAGCGCCGACGCCCCGGCCGGTCTGGCCGTCTCGGTCAACGTCGTCGAGGAGCTCGGCGCCGACGGCTTCGTCTACGGCTCCGCGCGGGTCGGCGGCGAGGACAAGGACCTGGTCGTCCGCGTCGGCGGCCGTGCCGTCCCGGAGAAGGGCACCAAGCTGCACGTCGTGCCGCGCCCGGACGAGCTGCACGTCTTCTCGACCTCGACGGGTGCCCGTCTCACCGACTGACACACCGCACACCCGCACCACAGCGGCCCCGCACGTTCTGCGTGCGGGGCCGTTCGCGCGCCACGGGGCGCCGTCGGGTTTGGATCCTCACGGCGCCGGATTCCCCGGCACACCGGTCATTTCGGCTCCGTTCGTCAACACCGGATTCGAAAAGCACCCTCGAACCATCCCCCTCAAGAGTGACGAATTGTCGCCATATCATCACTGCCCGCTACGCTCGCTGCGTGACCCACACTGCGCGCCGCATCGGCCGATCCCTCGCCTTCGTCCTGCCCGTCGTGATGGTCCTCTCGGGGACCCTCGCCGTCACCAGCGTGCCGTGGGCAGCGCACGGCTCCGAGCCGCAGGTGCTGACCGCGTCGGCCCACGACATCTCCGAGCGCGCCAAGACGCGCACCCCGCAGGACGCCCTCCGTGACCGGCTGCTCCTGGAGCTCCGGGAGAAGGACCCGGCGGTCGCGCTCACCGACCTCCAGCGCTCCGTCGAGGGCCGCCCCTCGCTCGCCCGGCACTGCATGTCGATCGCCAAGGCCCTGGGCCGCGCCGCCGTCGAGAAGTACGGCCCCACCCACGCCCACCGCTTCTCGCGCCCCGTCTGCGACACGTCCTTCGCCTCGGGCGTCGCCCGGTTCAGCTGACCGGCCGCTCCGGGCACCGCATATCGTGCCTGGCATGCATACGTATCCGACGCAGGCCGTGGTCCTGGCAGGTGGCCAGGGGTCGCGGCTGCGCCCGTACACCGATGACCGCCCCAAGCCGATGGTCGAGATCCCGGGCACCGGGACGCCGATCATCGGCCATCAGCTTTCCTGGCTGGCCGCCGAAGGCGTGACCGACGCCGTGGTGTCGTGCGGTCATCTCGCAGAGGTGCTGCAGGAGTGGCTCGACTCGGCAGTGCTGCCGCTGCGCGTGACGACCGTCGTGGAGTCCGAGCCGCTGGGCCGCGGCGGCGGGCTGAAGTACGCCGCCGCCCGGCTCCCCGACCCCGAGCAGCCCTGGTACGCCACCAACGGCGACATCTGGACGCGCTTCTCCCTGCGCGAGATGGCCGCGTTCCACGCCGAACGCGATGCGACCGCCACCCTGGCCCTGGCCCGTCCCCGCATCCCCTGGGGTGCCGTGGAGACCGACGCGTTCGGGCACATCACCGACTTCATCGAGTCGCCGCCGTCGCCGTATCTGATCAACGCCGGTGTGTACGTCTTCTCCCCGGAATTCACGACGCTGCTGCCGGACCGGGGCGACCACGAGCGGACGACGTTCCCCCGGCTGGCCCGCGAGCGCAGGCTGGCCGGGTACCCGCTCCCGCACGGCGCCTACTGGCGGGCCATCGACACGGCGAAGGACCTCACCGAAGCCGCCAAGGAGCTCGGACAGGGGTAGTACCCGTGCGGAATGGGGGGGACCCGGGTAGGGTAAACCGGGCCGCCCCCAGCCCGGGGGGGGGGCGGGCGCGCCACCCAGCCAGCCCCCCGAGGGGGGGTGGCCCCCCC